>NZ_CP048422.1:705000-1045000 GCF_010450875.1 Sphingomonas insulae | reverse complement strand
CCGCCCGGCTTGTCGAGCGACGAACCGCGTTCCGTAACGTCCTACAACGTTATCGCCGCCTTCAGGCCGAGGACGCCGACATCGTCCGCCTGCCGTATGCCACCGGGATGATGAATATATTGCAGGTTCGGTCGCAGCTCCAGCCAGTCGGCGGGATGGATGCTATAATAAACCTCGGCAGCATATTCGGCGTGGCGCACCGGTGTTCCCAGCACCAGCCGGTCGGCGGTCGCCGCCCGTCCGTTGACGTTGGTCCGCGCGACGCCGAAGCCCAGGACGTCACCCGGCACCGCCGGCACCAGCCCCTTGTAGAACAGCCCCAGCGACACCTGGTTGTCGGTGACCGACGTCGCCCGGTCCGCCTGCGTCACATTGGCGAACATCGACAGGCCAGTCAGCGACTTGCCATCCTTGGACGTGCCGGTCAGCTGCTGCTGCATCGTCGCATAGACGCCATAGCGGCTCGATCGCTGCAGCGGCGCCAGACCGGTGACGATGCTCGGATTGCGGTTGCGGTCGAACAGCACGTCGTCGCCATCCGCCGTGCCGATCCAGCCGCCGACCTTGTACGACCCGACGTTGCCGCCGCGCTCGCCGGCATTACCGCCGCGCGTCCAGCCGATCTCCACCGGGATCAGCACACCTGTCGCGCCCTTGAAACGGGCGATGAAGAAGTCGTTGTCGAGGTTGCGCGGATTGATCTCATACACGCCGCCCTGGACATACAGGTCGCGCGGCAGGTCGACGCGCACCCGTGCGCCCCATTGCCCGACCGGCCAGTTTTGCCAGTAATCGCCGACCAGATTGCCCGGCTGCGCCCCGCAGAAACTGAGGTTCATGAAGTGGCACGAGAAGACGGCGAAATCCTCGCCCGGATTGGTCCGTCCGACCTTCACCTCGACCGCATTGCCGATCCGCTGTTCGTACCACAATTGCGTGACCCGGACCGTTTGACCGCGGCCATAGACCTCCTGCACCTGCTGCAGCGCATTGATCCCGGCGTCGGTCGTCAGGTTGCGCCCGCGCCGCCACGTCACCGTAGCCTGGAACGCGCCGCCGGTCAGCCCGACGAGCTTGTCTAGGTCGAGCAGCACGCCCGCGTCGAACTGCCCCGTCTCGCGGAACAGCTTCCTGTCGCCACCGGCGAAGTTATAGCCGCTTTCCGATGCGTAGCGTGCGGTGACGCCGATGCCGCGTTCGCCCAGCCGGGTGCGGATCGCCTGCCAGTCGCCGAACAGGCCGGGCGGTGGCGAGCTCTGCGTATCGCCGATCAGCGCCGATGGAGAGGTATCGCGCGCGCGACTGATCGGGGTCCGCGGTCGACGCTGCGTATCGCCCTGGGTGCTGTCGGGCGACGCCTCGGCGGCGTCGGGCGCGGGCGGCGACGCGCCGACATCCACCTGTTGCGCCTGTGCCGTGCCGGCCAGCAGCAGGGCAGCTACACCAACCGCGGAAGCGCGGACCAATCCTGAGCTCATCGGACCCTGTCGAAACGATCGCACGGCAGATCGCCGCTCATCATCGACAACGGCTATGCGCTTCGTTGGTTCTCGTCCGCATCGCCGGTTCCACGGCGACTGTGGCCGATTCGCCACGCCTTCGCGCGCGCCTTGCGGGTCAGTCGCGCAGCAACTCGTTGATGCTCGTCTTGCTGCGGGTCTGCGCGTCGACACGCTTGACGATCACCGCACAATACAGGCCCGGCTTGCCGTCGCCGCCACCGGTCGATCCCGGCACAACCACCGCATACGGCGGCACTTCGCCCTTGAACACTTCGCCGGTCGCGCGATCAATGATCTTGGTCGACGCGCCCAAATAGACGCCCATCGACAGCACCGCACCCTCGCCGACGCGCACGCCCTCGGCCACCTCGGCGCGCGCGCCAATGAAGGCGCCATCGCCGATGATGACCGGATCGGCTTGCAACGGCTCCAGCACGCCGCCGATACCGGCACCGCCCGACAGATGGACGTTCCGGCCGATCTGCGCGCACGATCCCACGGTCGCCCAGGTGTCGACCATCGTGCCTTCGCCGACATAGGCGCCGATGTTGACGAAGCTCGGCATCAGGATCGCGCCCTTGCCGATGAACGCGCCGCGCCGCACCACGCTGCCCGGCACCGCACGGAAGCCGGCGGCGCGGAACGCCGCCTCGTCCCAGTCCGCGAACTTCAGCGGCACCTTGTCGAAATGCCCGGTCGGCATGACGCTGTTGTCGTTGAGGCGAAAGCTCAGCAACACCGCCTTCTTCAGCCATTGGTTGACGCGCCAGCCGCCCGCGCCGTCCGGCTCGGCGACGCGCGCCTCGCCGGCGTCGAGCAGGCCGAGCGCTGCCTCGACCGCGTCGCGCACCTCACCCGTCGTTCCGAAGCTCAGGTCGGCGCGATTGTCCCATGCGGTGTCGATGACGGTGGCCAGGTTCTGGCTCATGATGCCTCCATGATATG
Organism: Sphingomonas insulae; assembly: GCF_010450875.1. NCBI lineage: Bacteria > Pseudomonadati > Pseudomonadota > Alphaproteobacteria > Sphingomonadales > Sphingomonadaceae > Sphingomonas > Sphingomonas insulae. The sequence continues at coordinate 1,042,553 of NZ_CP048422.1, read as the reverse complement.
CTGCAGCCACGGCGCGAGGTCGTGGACGGTGTAGTCGATATGGTCGCGGCGCGGCTCCGGCCCCTGTTCGGACCCGTTGTCGACCCACACGGTCGTCATGCCGATCGCCTTGGCCGGTGCCAGGTTGCGCGCCATGTCCTCGAAGAAGATCGCGCGCGTCGGTTCGATCCCGAACGACGCACACAGCCCGGCATAGGCCGAAGGGTGCGGCTTGGGGACGAGGTCCATCGCGTGGATGTCGTGCACCGCCTCGAAGCTCTCGCCCAGCCCCAGCCGGTCGAGCACCTTCAGGGCATAGGGCTTGTCGCCGTTGGTGAAGACCAGCTTGCGCCCCGGCAGCTGCGCGATCGCGGCGGCGAGCGGTGCGTCCGCCTCCAGCACGTCCATTTCGACGTCATGCACATCGGCGAGGAATTCGTGCGGGTCGACGCCATGGTCGGCCATCAGCCCGGTCAGCGTGGTGCCGTGGCGATGGAAATAGTCCTTCTGCACCACCCGCGCTTCGTCCCGGTCCAGGTCGAGGCGCCGCGCGACATAGCTCGTCATGCGGTCGTCGATCCGCGCGAACAGGTTGGCGCGCGCCGGGTACAGGGTATTGTCCAGATCGAAGATCCAGGTGTCGATCGTGGCGAGCGCGGCAAGCATGCCCGCCGTCTAGGCGGCGTCCGCGAGCCGCACAAGCGAACAGGCGACACACCGCGACGATCCCTGCCGGGGTCGGGGGCGCCGTCCGACCAACGGTCTCGTGCGGGGTCGATCGGAGGCACGCACGGCAGTGGCCGCCGGCATCCGCAAAATGCTGTGGCTTATCGCGACGGCACCGGCCCGCGCAGCACGCTGCACGCTGCACGCTGCCCATCGCGAACGGCGGCACCAACCCTCCATCCGCCGACGTTGCGGCGCGGTCCGCTACATCATCGCCTGCCAGCCGGCCGCGCGATCGGTGCATTGCGGGACGGGTCGAGCCTTCCCATCTCCCGGGCATGACGCAATTTTCCCTGCTCGACCTGGTCCCCGTCGTCGAGGGCGGCACCGTCTCGCAATCGCTGGCCAACGCCGCCGACCTTGCCCGTCACGCCGAAACGCTCGGCTTCCGGCGGTATTGGGTGGCGGAGCATCACGGCATGCGCGGCATCGCCAGCGCCGCGACCGCGGTCGTCATCGCGCACGTCGCCGCGGCGACCAGCCGTATCCGCGTCGGCGCGGGCGGGATCATGCTGCCCAATCACGCGCCGCTGGTGATCGCCGAACAGTTCGGCACGCTCGATGCGCTGTTTCCCGGCCGCATCGACCTCGGCCTCGGTCGCGCGCCCGGATCGGACCAGCGCGTCGCCCGCGCGATGCGCCGAACATTGGAAAGCGACGCCAATGCCTTCCCGCAAGACGTCATGGAATTGCAGAGCTATTTCGCCGACGACGGTCGCACCGGCATCGCCGCCACGCCAGGCGCGGGCGCGAACGTGCCGCTGTGGATTCTCGGCTCCAACACCTTCGGCGCGCAACTGGCCGCCGCCCTCGGCCTGCCCTATGCGTTCGCATCGCACTTCGCGCCCGACGCACTCGATGCCGCGCTTGCCATCTATCGCCGCGATTTTCGCCCCTCGGCGCAGCTCGCCAAACCGCACGCCATGGCCGGGTTCAACGTCTTCGCCGCCGACACCGATGAGGAAGCGGAACTGCTCGCCAGTTCGCAGCAACAGTCGTTCGTCGCGCTGCGTACCGGCAACCCACGCCAGTTGCCACCGCCCGTCGCCGGCTATCGCGCCAGCCTGGGTGCGCAGGGATCGCAGATCCTCGATCACGTCCTCCAATGCTCGGCGGTCGGATCGCCCGACACGGTGGCCCGCCAAACGGCGGCGTTCATCGCGCGCACCGGCGTCGACGAAGTGATGGTGGCAAGCGCGATCTACGATCACGACGCCCGCAAGCGCAGCCTCACGATCACCGCGGAGGTGATGAGCGGCCTGACCGTCCCCGCCTGACCGCCGCCGCGGCAGGCACCGCGGCGATCAGGTCCGCTCGCGGAGCACAGCGGCGACGGGCGCGCGAGCCCGTGCCGGATCAGACGTCGACCGCGCTTTGCGCCCGGCCGTCCGCGCCGAAGATGCGCAGGTATCGTGCGATCTCCGTTGCCTCGCCGGTTGCCTTGGCGGGATTGTCCGACAGCTTCACCGCCGGTCGCCCGTTTGCGCGTGTCACCTTGGCGACGAGCGAGATCGGCTCCAGCCCCGCGGCGCCATCGGGGTCGCATCCCCGGAAATCGTTGGTCAGGTTCGTCCCCCAACCAAAGCTCATCCGCACCCGACCATGGAAATGATGATAGACGCGCTCGATCGAATCCACGTCCATCCCGTCGGAAAAGATCAGCAGCTTGTCGCGCGGGTCGCGTCCGTGACGCTGCCAGAATGCGATGATCTGTTCGCCCGCCTCGATCGGCGGCGCGCTGTCCGGTCGGAATCCGGTCCAGTCCGCCACCCACGCCGGCGCGTCGCGCAGGAATGCCGCGGTGCCGAACGCATCGGGCAGGACGACCAGCAGATTGCCGCCATAATGCGCCTGCCATTCTTCCAGCACGCGATAGGGTGCCGCCGCGACCCCGGCATCGTCCTGCGCCAGCGCTGCCATCACCATGGGCAATTCGTGCGCGTTGGTGCCGATCGCCTCCAGGTCGTTGTCCATCGCCAGCAGCACGTTGGACGATCCGATGAAGCGACCCCCCAGCCCCTCCTTCAGCGCCTCGACGCACCAGCGCTGCCACAGGAAGCCGTGTCGCCGCCGCGTTCCGAAGTCGGAAATGACAAGATCGGGCAATTCGCGCAGCCGCTCCACCTTGTCCCACAGCTTGGCCTTGCCGCGCGCATACAGCACGTCGAGCGCGAACCGCCCCTTGTCGCGCAACGCGGCGCGCGCCCGCAGCTCGTTCACGATCGCGAGTGCCGGAATCTCCCACATCGTGGTGTGCGTCCATGGCCCGTCGAACGTCAGCTCGAATGGCCCGTCGACGCGGTGCAATTTATAGGGGGGCAGCTGGAAATCGGCGAGCCAGCGGATGAAGTCGCCCGAGAACATGCGCTCCTGGCCATAAAAGCTGTTGCCCGCCAGCCAGATCAACTCCTTCTTGGCAAAGCGCAGCCCGCGCGCATGGTCCAGCTGCGCGCGCAGCTCGTCCTCGTCGATCACGTCCGCCAGCCGCACGCTGGTGCTGCGGTTGATCAGCCGGAACGTCGCATCGACGTCGCCGTGCAGGTGACGGATCATCTGCAGCATCAGCAATTTGTAGAAATCGGTATCCAGCAGGCTTCGCACGATCGGATCGAGCCGCCAATTGTGGTCCCAGGTGCGCGTGGCGATGTCGGTAACGGCCATCGCCCAGGCGCTACAGCCAAGCGCCGGGCTTTCCAACCGCCGCCATGCCCCCTAGTCCTGATCCGACATATCACGGGAGAGCGGGATGGCGATCAAGAGCGAACGGCGCGAACCGTCCCATACCCTGATCGCACGCGATCTCGGCATCGCCATCGTCACCGGCCAGCACGCCCCCGGCAGCATCATCCCCGGCGAGATCGACATCGCCGCCCGCCGCGGCGTATCGCGCAGCGTCGTGCGCGAGGCGCTGCGCATGCTGTCCGCCAAGGGGCTGGTCGAAAGCCGCCCCAAGTCGGGCACCCGCGTCCGCGAACGCGCGCAATGGAACCTGCTCGATCCCGATCTGCTCGCTTGGATGTTCGAGGGCGAACCGCCGGCCAGCTTCGTGCGTGCGCTGTTCCAGCTGCGCATGATCGTCGAACCCGCCGCCGCCGAAATGGCCGCCCTGTCGCGCCAGCCCGACCAGCTTGTCCGCATGGCCGCCGCGCTCGACGGCATGGCGACGCACGGCCTCGACACGCCCGATGGCCAGGCCGCCGACCAGGCGTTCCACAACACCATTCTGGAAGCGACCGACAACGAACTGCTGGTCAGCCTGTCCGGCAGTATCGGTGCCGCGGTGCGCTGGACGACGATCTTCAAGTTCCGCGGCAGTCGCCGCCCGCGCGATTCGATGCCCCAGCACCGCCGCCTCTACGACGCCATCGCCGCCCGCGACGCCGCCACGGCAAGGGATGCGACGATCGTTCTGCTGCAGCAGGCACACGAGGACACGGAACGCTCATTGCACGGGTGAACAGCAGCGTGGTGTCCGTCCGTCACCCGCTCCCTCGTTCGTCGTCCCGGCGAACGACGATGGCGGCGCGTAACCGATGGGTCATGCTTGACGCCGAGTCATCGTAGTCATGAGCCCCGCGTTCGTTAAATGATGCGAAAGGGGAACGCCGGTCGACAACGACGCCGCCAAATGCGGTCGGCACGACGCCCCCCGTTTAAGAACCGTCATGCCCGCGAAGGCGCGAACCCGCCTATGCTGACGGTCGGCCAGCCGCGTGAGCCGTCCGCGTCGGTCGACGACGGCGCAATCCGATATTGCCGGCGTGGTGTGCGAGCCTGTTCCGACAACCGTCATCGCCACGATGACGGGGATGACGGCCGCAGGCGTCCCCCGCGTCGCGATCAGTGATTGTCCCGCGGCAACCCCATCGTCTGCGCGATCCGCTGGTACTTTTCCGCACCCTCCAGGATCGCGCCGGTGTTCATCTGGCCGACGACGGCGCGCTGAATCTCCTGCCACGGCGTCTGCGAAGCCGGATAGGCGAACCCGCCCGCCGCCTCCAGCGCAGCGCGGCGCTCGGCCAGCTCGGCATCGGGGATCAACACGTTCGCCGTGCCGGTGTTGAGGTCGATGCGCACCCGATCGCCGGTCTCGAGCAGCGCCAGCCCGCCCATCGCCGCCGCCTCGGGGCTGGCATTGAGGATCGATGGCGACCCGCTGGTTCCCGACTGGCGGCCGTCGCCGATGCACGGCAGCGCGCTCACTCCCTCGGTGATGAGATACGCTGGTGGTCGCATGTTGACGACCTCCGCCGCGCCCGGATAGCCGATCGGCCCCGCGCCACGCATGAACAGCACCGTCTCGGGCGTAATCCCGGTCGCCGGGTCGTCGATCCGGTGATGATAATCCTCCGGCCCGTCGAACACCACGGCCGGCCCCTCGAACGCATTCGGGTCTTCGGGGTTGGACAGATAGCGGTCGCGGAATTCGGGCGAGATCACGCTCGTCTTCATCACCGCCGCATCGAACAGATTGCCCGACAGCACGATGAAGCCCGCATCCGTCACCAACGGCTGGTCGAACGGCCGGATCACCTTTTCGTCCTCGATCGCCACGCCGCGGCAATTCTCGCCCATCGTCTTGCCGTTGACGGTCAGCGCGTCCTCATGGATCAGCCCCTGCCCGATCAACTGGTTGACCACTGCCGGCACGCCGCCCGCGCGATAATAATCCTCGCCCAGATATTCGCCCGCGGGTTGCAGGTTGACCAGCAGCGGCACCTTGTGCCCCTCGGTCTCCCAATCCTTCAGCGGCAGGTCGACGCCGATGTGACGTGCGATCGCCGACAGGTGGATCGGCGCGTTGGTCGATCCGCCGATCGCCGAATTGACCCGGATCGCATTGTGGAACGCGGGCCTCGTCAGGATGTCGGATGGCTTCAGATCCTCCGCCACCATCTGCACGATGCGCTTGCCGGTCAGGTACGACACCTCCTGCCGATCGCGATACGGCGCCGGAATCGCCGCCGATCCCGGCAGCGACATGCCCAGCGCCTCGCACAGCGAATTCATCGTCGTCGCGGTGCCCATCGTGTTGCAATATCCGGTCGACGGCGCCGAACTGGCCACCAGCCGGATGAACTCCGCATCGTCGATCTCACCCGCCGCGAGCAGCTGCCGCGCCTTCCACACGATCGTCCCCGACCCGGTCCGCTCGCCCTTGTGCCAGCCGTTCAGCATCGGCCCCACCGACAGCGCGATCGCCGGGATATTGACCGTCGCCGCCGCCATCAGGCAGGCCGGCGTCGTCTTGTCGCAACCGATCGTCAGCACCACGCCGTCCAGCGGATAGCCGTACAGCGTCTCGACCAGCCCCAGATAGGCAAGGTTGCGGTCGAGCCCCGCAGTCGGCCGCTTGCCGGTCTCCTGGATCGGATGCACCGGGAACTCCAGCACGATCCCGCCCGCTTCGCGCACGCCCTCGCGCACCCGCTCCGCCAGCACCAGATGGTGGCGGTTGCACGGCGACAGGTCGCTACCCGTCTGGGCGATGCCGATGATCGGCTTGCCCGATTGCAGTTCCTCCAGCGACAGCCCGAAGTTGAGATAGCGCTCCAGATACAGCGCCGTCATGTCGATGTTGGCGGGATTGTCGAACCAGGCGCGACTGCGCAATTTCGTCATGTTACTTGGCCACCGAAAATTTGTAGATCATCACGTGCCGATACGGCTTGCCGGGGTCCACCCGGGGCGACGCAAAGGCGGGCTTGTTGGGGGAATCGGGAAACTTCTGCGGCTCCAGCGCGATGCCGTCGCCCATCCGATAGACGTGCCGGCCCTTGCCGACATACGTGCCGTCCAGGAAATTGCCGGTATAGAATTGCACGCCCGGCTCGGTGGTGGACACCTCCAGCACGCGGCCCGATGCCGGATCCTCCAACCGTGCGGCGAGGCCGGGCGTCGCGGTCGAACCCTTGTCCAGCGCGAAATTATGGTCGTAGCCGCGCCCGACCACGATCTGCGGATCGCGGCCGTCGCGCAGGCCGTCGGCCACCGTGCGGCCGCCACGGAAGTCGAACACCGTGCCGGCGACCGGACGCAACGCGCCGGTCGGGATCAGATTGGCATCCACCGGCGTGATCGCCTTGGCGGGAATCGTCAGGCGATGCCCCATCGCCCCCATCGGCGATCCCTCGCCCGCCAGGTTGAATATCGCATGGTTGGTCATGTTGACGACCGTCGGCTTGTCCGTCGTCGCACCGAAGGTTATGGTCAGCGCACCATCGTCGCTCAACGCATAGGTCACCGTCACGTCCAGCTTGCCGGGATACCCCTGATCGCCATCGGCGCTGGTCAGCGCCAGCGTCACGCTGCCGTCCTTGACCGCCGTGATCCGCCACGGCTGCTTGTCGAATCCCTTGGTCCCGCCGTGCAGCGAATTGACCTTGTCGTTCAGCGGCAGCGTGTATGCCTTGCCGTCCAGCGTGAACCTGCCACCGCCGATCCGGTTCGCATAGCGCCCAACCGTCACGCCGAAGAAATTTGGATGCTCGGCATAATCGCGCGCATCGTCATAGCCGAGCAATACGTCGGCGACCTTGCCGTCGCGATCCGGTGCGCTCAACCGCTGCAGCGTCGCGCCATAGCTCAGGATGCGCGCCACCACACCGCTCTTGGCGGTCAGCGTCACCGCCTCGACCTGCGTGCCGTCCGCCAGCGTACCCGCCGCCTCGCGCGTCGCCGTCGCCGCGTCGGCCTGTCCCACATTGGCGCCCGCCGCGACCATCGTCATCAATCCCGCGACCGTCATGCCCAGTGCCTTACGAACCCTCATCGCATCCCTCCTCGGATACATCCCCGGCATTGACCCGGCGTATGGCGCCTTTATAGTCAGACAAATAACCGGGGCGCAAGGCGGCCCTACGTCGCCACGAGCGGAAGAGGATGGAAGAATGGCAGGACCGATAGCAATGCCGCCAAGGGCGGGCGCAACCACGGCACCCGCGGGCAAGAAATCCGGAACGATCCTTGCGCTGATCTATGTGACCACGCTGTTCTTCATCTGGGCCTTCGTCACCAACCTGATCGATCCGTTGGTGAAGAGCATGAAGGTGATCTACACCCTCAGCGACTTCGAGACGCAGCTCAACCAGTTCGCGTTCTTCATCGCCTATGGCGTCATGTCGATTCCCTCGGCGTGGTATCTGTCGCGCCGCGGCTACGCCAATTCGATCGTCCTCGGGCTCGCCGGCGTGATCGCGGGCTGCCTCGTCGCCTGGTCGACGACCTATTCGAACAGCTTCATCACCGTCCTGCTCGGCCTGTTCGTCGCGGCCTCGGGGATCACCCTGCTGCAGGTCGCCGCCAACCCGCTGATCGCGTCGATGGGCAGCCCGACCGGCTCGCACTTCCGCCTCAATCTCAGCCAGGCGTTCAACTCGCTCGGCGCCTATGTCGGCGGCACGTTCGGCGCGGCCTATCTGCTGCGCGGCGACCTGTTCGCCAAGGATGCGGTGCTGACGCCGGCACTCAAGACCGACAGCCTCGGTTTCGTGACGCACGTCTATCTGATGATCGCCGTCGTGCTGGCGGCCTTCACCCTCGCCGTCTTCTTCGCGCGGCGCACCATCGCGTCCCATGCGCCGGCACTCGCCGACAAGGTCGAATCGCCGCTGGCGGCGCTGCGCTCGCGCTGGGCCAACCTCGGCTCAATCGCGATCTTCCTGTATGTCGGTGCGGAGGTGTGCGTCATCTCCGGCATGATCTTCTTCCTTGAACAGCGGCACATCCTCGACGTGCCGGCACAGATCGCGGGCTATGTCGCGCCCCTGTTCATGCTGCTCGCCATGGTCGGCCGGTTCGGCGGCAGCGTGCTGCTCCGCTATTTCAAGGCGACGACGCTGCTGACGCTGGTATCGGCCGGCGCGTCGGTGCTGTGCGTGGTCATCGTGGCGACCTTCAACATGGACGCCAGCCCGCTCGGCGGCACGGTCACCCTGCCCGGCGGCTATGTCGCACCGCTGACGATGGGCTTCCTGCCCGCCGCCGCCGCGCTGCTGCTCGGCCTGTGCAACTCGATCATGTTCCCCACGATCTTCACGCTGACGCTGGAACGGTCGACCGCCCCCGCCTCCGCCACCTCGGGCCTGATGTGCATGGCGATCTGCGGCGGCGGGTTCGTCTCCGTGCTGTACGGCGCGGTAATCGATCAGTTCGCCCACGTGACGCAGGACGGTGCGCGGTCGCTCGCGTTCATCGTGCCCCTCGCCTGCTATGTCTACGTGCTCTGGTACGCCCGCGCCGCGCGCAACGCCGCGACGCACGTGATCGAAGAGACGGTCGAAGCGACGGCCTGAGGACACGGGGATGACGCCGACTTCCAGCGCTGCCGGTGGCGCGATCATCGCGGTCGATTGGGGCACCACCAATCGCCGCGCCTATCGGATCGACGCGGATGGCGTCGTCGTCGACAGCGTGCGGGACGATCGCGGCGTGCTGGCGATGGCGGCGGACGATTACGTGCCCGCCATCGCCACGCTGCGCGAACGGCTCGGCGACCTGCCGGTGATCGCTGCGGGCATGATCGGCTCGACCCGCGGCTGGCGGGAGGCGGCCTACGTCCCCGCCCCCGCCGATCTTGCCGCCCTTGCCCGGGCCGCGCTGCGGATCGATGCCGCAGACGTCACCATCGTCCCCGGCATATCCTGGGCCGACGGTCCGCGTGCCGACGTGATGCGCGGCGAGGAGGTGCAGGTGCTCGGCGCGATCACCGCCGGCCTTGCCCCGGCGGATGCGCTTTTCTGCCAGCCCGGCACCCATAACAAATGGATCGCCGCCCGCGACGCCCGCATCGTCGATGTGACGACCGTGATGACCGGCGAACTCTTCGCGCTGCTGAAGGCGCATGGCATCCTCGCGGGCATGCTCGACGGCCCCGTCGCCGACGGCGCTGCGTTTCGCGAAGGGCTCGCCCGCGGTGCCGGCGCCTGCGACCTCGGCGCGGCGCTGTTCGAAGTGCGCGCCGCCGTCCTTCTCGATCGCCGCCAGCCGGACGATGCCGCCGCCTATGCCAGCGGCGTGCTGATCGGCAACGACGTCGGCGCACGCGATGTGGCGGGCAACACCGTCCACCTGCTGGCGGACGGCACGCTCGCCGCGCTGTACACCGTCGCGATCGAAACGCTCGGCGGCCACGTGACGCCGGTGGATGCGACAACGGCCTTCATCGCGGGCATCCATCACCTACGCGCGCATCTCGCCGTATGAGGCACGCCCCCTTCGGTTTCCCGGCGCACGCCGGAACCCTTGGTCTTGCCCGGCGCATGAATCGCATCGCCGCCGTCCGCATGCCATCCTTGCGTCTCGGCCGGCGCCGGCGCGACGACGATGCATGGGCCGGCACCGATTCCCACCTGCCGCACCATCCCCCGGAGTATTTTCGATGACCGACCCGGCCACCCGCTTTGCGGAGGCGTTCGCCGCCTGTCCGCTCGTCGCGGTCCTTCGCGGCCTCACTCCCGCCGAAGCCGAACCGGTCGGCGACGCGCTGGTCGATGCCGGCTTCACCCTGCTCGAAGTGCCGCTCAACTCGCCCGATCCGCTCGCCAGTATCGCCGCCATGGCCAGGCGCTACGCCGGTCGCGCGATCGTCGGCGCCGGCACCGTCCTCACCACCGACGACGTTGCCGCGGTCGCCGATGCCGGCGGCGAACTGATCGTCTCGCCCAACACCGAGCCGGACGTCATCGCCGCCGCGGTCGCCCGCGGCCTGATCTCGCTGCCGGGTTACTACACCCCCAGCGAAGCCTTCGCCGCGCTCGCCGCCGGTGCGCATGGCCTGAAACTGTTCCCGGCCGAGGGCGCCGCCCCCGCCTTCCTCAAGGCACAGCGCGCCGTCCTGCCCAAGGCCACCAAAATCCTCGCCGTCGGTGGGATCACCCCCGACACCATGGCCGCCTGGTCCGCCGCCGGCGCGGACGGTTTCGGTCTCGGTTCCAACCTCTACCGTGCCGGCAAGTCCGCGGCCGCCGTCGCGCGCGACGCGGCCGCCTTCGTCACCGCAGTGAAAGCCCTCGCATGACCAGTTCCGCCATTCCCGCCCGTCTCGTCCAGCAGCGCCTGCCCGACGGCACGCGCCGCGTGATCCTCGCCGGGGAGGCCGCGCATGTCCTCACCGGCGTCGCCTCCACCCGCGATCTCGCTCTGGCCGCCATCGCAGACGGTGTCTCGCTGCTCGATGCCGCCCGCGCCCGCCGTTCCGACGAGACGGTGGACCTCGCCGCCGCGCTCGCCGCCGGCGAACTGCTGCCCGCGATCGACCATCCCGACAGCGCCCGCCTGATGCTGGCGGGCACCGGCCTCACCCATCTCGGCTCCGCAGCGGGTCGCGATGCGATGCACAAGGCCGCCGCCTCCGGCCAGCAGACCGATTCGATGCGCCTGTTCCTCGAGGGGATGGAGGGCGGCCGCCCCGCCGCCGGACAGGCCGGCGCGCAGCCCGAATGGTTCTACAAGGGCGATGGCCAGTCGCTCGTCGCGCCGGGTGCGCCGCTGACCTCGCCCGCCTTCGCACAGGACGGCGGCGAGGAACCCGAACTCGCCGGCATCTACCTGATCGGCGACGACGGCACCCCCTTCCGCCTCGGCATCGCGCTCGCCAACGAATTCAGCGACCATGTCACCGAACGCCACAACTATCTGTGGCTGGCGCATTCCAAGCTGCGCCAGGCGGCGCTGGGCGCGGAACTGCTGCTCGGCGAACCGCCCGCCGATATCCAGGGCACCAGCCGGATCGAACGCGATGGCGCGGTCCTGTGGGAAAAGCCGTTCCTGACCGGCGAGGCGAACATGTCGCACAGCCTCGCCAACCTCGAACATCATCACTTCAAATACGCCGCCTTCCGCCGTCCCGGCGATATCCACGTCCACTTCTTCGGCACCGCCACCCTGTCGTGTGCCGATGCCGTGCAGACGCAGGCGGGCGATGTGTTCGCGATCGAGGCCGCGCCGTTCACGCTGCCGTTGCGCAACCCGCTCGCCATCGCCCCCGCAGCCCCGGTCGCGGTGGCGCCGCTGTGAGCCAGCCGCACCGAACCGGCCCCCTTCGCCTGGCCCTCGTCGGCATGGGCAAGATCGCCCACGACCAGCACGTTCCCGCCATCGCCGGCAATGCCGACATCCAGCTTGCCGCCACCGTCAGCCGCGAGGGCAAGGGCGTCGCGGGCGTCCCCCATTTCCGCGACATCGCCGACCTGATCGCCAGCGGGATCGCCATCGATGCGGTCTCGCTCTGCACCCCGCCGCAAGTCCGCCGCGCCATCGCCGCGCAGGCGATCGCGCAAGGCTGGCACGTCTTCCTCGAAAAGCCGCCCGGCGCGACGCTGGCGGAGGTCGCGCAATTGCAGGGGGCAGCGGCGGCGGCCGGCATCAGCCTGTTCGCCGGCTGGCATTCCCGGTACGCCGCCGGCGTCGAACCCGCCCGCGCCTTCCTCGCCGAGGCCGCCATCCGTTCGGTGACGGTCACCTGGCGCGAGGACATCCGCGTCTGGCATCCGGGCCAGGCCTGGATCCTGCAGGCCGGCGGCTTCGGCGTGTTCGACCCCGGCATCAACGCCTTGTCCATCGTCACCCGCATCCTGCCCCGCCCCTTCTTCATCGCCGACGCCGAACTCGACTTTCCCGAGAATTGCGACGCCCCGATCGCCGCTCGGATCACGTTCGGCGACGACCACGGCCTGCGCATCGCCGCCGACCTCGACTTCCGCCAGGAAGGGCCGCAAAGCTGGGACATCGCCGTGGAGACCGATGCCGGCACGCTGATGCTGCACGACGGCGGCGGCCGGCTGGTAATGCCGGACGGCACCGAACCGACCCCGGTCGACGCCCTCCATGGCGAATATGCCGGCCTCTACGACCGTTTTGTCGCGGTGATCCGGGCGGGGAAGAGCGATGTCGATATCGCACCGCTGCGCCACGTCGCCGACGCGTTCCTGCGTGGGCGTCGGATGATCGTGGCGCCATTCGTGGAGTGATCCAAGCGCGGACCCGAAGGATGAAGGCGTTCACGCGCAGGGGGAAGGCGTTGCGCCCTGCGCACAGCGCCTTCCTCGACGATGGGCAGCGAAAGAACCCAACCGCTACCGCTGACGCGGCCTTTCTTCTCGACGCCTCCTCCACGCCTCCGCGCAAACGTCCCCCCGTCCCCGCGCGGCCCCGCGTCACTCAAGCCAGACCGGCAGCCGCCTCGCCGATCGCCGCATACACCGCGTCCAGATCGTCATCCCCGATGCAATATGGCGGCATGACATACACCACATTCCCCAACGGCCGCAGCAACAGGTCCCGCTCACGAAAGAACGCCAGCAACCGCGGCCCCAGCGCCGACATGTAATCCGCCCCCTCGGTTCCCAGGTCGACCGCGGCGATCGTCCCCAGCGTCCGGACGTTGCGCACGCCCGGCAGGGCCGATATCCGCACCGCCTGCCGCGCCGCGAGGTCGGCGATCCGCGCCAGCACCGGCTCCTCTTCCCAGATCGCGATGTTCGCCGCCGCCGCCGCACAGGCGATCGGGTTCGCGGTATAGCTGGACGAATGGAAGAACATCCGGGCGCGATCCTCGCTCCGATGCGCCTGATAGATCGCCTCGCTCGCCATCGTCACCGCCAGCGGCACCGCGCCCCCGGTCAGCCCCTTCGACAGGCACAGGATATCGGGCACCACGCCCGCCTGCTCGCACGCCAGCAAGGTTCCGGTCCGTCCCCAGCCGGTCATCACCTCATCCGCGATGAACAGCACGCCGTATCGCGCGCAGATCGCCCGCATCTCCGCCAGCACCCATGCCGGATAGACCAACATACCCCCCGCGCCGCACACCAGCGGCTCGACGATCAGCGCCGCCGGCGCCTCGCGACACGCCGTCTCCAGCGCGTCCAGCGTCGTCTGCTCCCGCCCGGCCGCGGGGAACGGGATCGTCGCCACGTCGAACAGCAACGGTTCGTACGCGCGATTGAACGCCCCGCGCGCACCGACCGACATCGTGCCGATCGTGTCGCCGTGATAGCCGTGTTCCAGCACCAATATCCGGTGCCGCGGCTCGCCCCGGTTCAGCCAGAACCCCAGCGCCATCTTCAGCGCCACCTCGACGCTGGTCGATCCCGAATCGGAAAAGAACACCCGCGTCAGCGTATCCGGCATCAGCCGTAACAACCCCGCCGCCACCGCCTCGGCCGGCTCGTGGGTCCAGCCGGCGAAGATGATCTGGTCCATGCGCGCCGCCTGATCGGCGATCGCCGCCATGATCCGCGGCTCGCGATGCCCGTGCGTCGTCACCCACCATGACGATATCGCATCGATCACCCGCCGCCCGTCGCTGGTGAACAGCGCCGCCCCCTCCGCCCGCACGACGGTCGGGATCGGTTCGCCCAGGCCATGCTGCGTGAACGGATGCCACACCGCGCTCATGCGAAATCCTCGATCCGAAACCCCGCGGCGAACGCCCGCGCCAGCCCGGCGGCATCCAGCGGGTCCACCCGCCCCAGCCGCCCCAGTCTTCGCACCGCACCGATGCGGCAGATCGTCGCCTCGCTGTCCTCCTGCGCATCGCCGTTGAACGCCACGCCCAGGATCGGCACGGCCCGCGCCCGCAACGCCTCGATGCTCAACAGACTGTGGTTGATCGTCCCCAGGCCGGTGCGCGCCACCAGCACCACCGGTGCGCGCCATGCCGCGAACATGTCGGCATACAGCATGTCGTCCGCCAGCGGCACCAGCACCCCGCCCGCACCCTCGACGACCAACGGCCCATCGACCACCGGCAGCGCCAATCGGGCGGGATCGATCGTCACCCCGTCGATCGCCGCGGCGCGATGCGGCGAACACGGCGTCGCCAGCCGGTACGCCTCGGGCAGCACCCGCTCGACGCCCAGCGCCCGCACGCCCGCGCCATCGCCGCCCTCGTCCAGCCCCGCCTGTACCGGCTTCCAATAGGTCGCGCCCAACGCCACGGTCAGCGCCGCCGCGAACACCGTCTTGCCGACGTCGGTGTCGGTCCCCGTCACCACGATCGCGCCGTTCATCGCAACACTTCTCCCAACCCGGCGATCGCCGCTTCATCGACGTTGCAGGTGATCGCCACCCGCAACCGCGCCGTCCCCGCCGCCACCGTCGGCGGCCGGATCGCACGCACGTCATACCCCGCCGCCTGACACCGTTCCGCACGGGCGACCGCCGCGCCGTCCTCGCCGACGATCACCGGGAACAGCTGCGATCCGCTCGCGAAGCCCAGCGCGCGCTCTGCGGCCGCCACCAGCGTCCACAATCGTGCCTGCCGCTCGGGTTCGTCGACCAGGCAGCGCAGCGCCTCGCGCACCGCCGCCGCGATCAGCGGCGATGGCGCGGTGGAAAAGACGAAGCCGCGCGCCCGGTTGACCAGCATCGCGCGCAGCAAGTGCGGCACGCACAACAGGCCGCCTTCCGCGCCCAGCGCCTTGCCGCAGGTATGCAGCGTCACGACGTTCTCGGCGCCGTGCAGCGCTTCGGCCAGGCCGCGGCCGGCGCTGCCGAACACACCGGTCGCATGCGCCTCGTCGATCAGCAGCATGGCATCGTGCCGCGCGGCGATCGCGACCAGATCGTCCAGCGGCGCCCGGTCGCCATCCATGCCATACAGGCTCTCGATCGCGATCCACGGCGTCCCCGTGCCGCCGTCCGTCCGCCATCGCCGGATCGCATCCTCGAACGCATCGGCATCGTTATGCGCCACCGTCACCCGGGGCGCCCGCCCCAACTGCATGCCGTCGTGCGCGCTTGCATGGACCAGCGCATCGTACACCACCAGATCGCCGGGTTGCGGCAGGGTGGCGAAAGCCGCCATGTTCGCGGCATAGCCATTGGCGAAGAACAACGCCGCCTCGCTGCCGAAATGCGCCGCCGCCTCCGTCTCCAGCGCCTCATGCTCGGGATCGTTGCCGCGCAGCAGTCGCGATCCGCCCGATCCGATCGCGACGCCGCGATCCAGCGCCGTCGCCACCGCCGCGCGCAGCCGCGGCGAACCGGCCAGTCCCAGAAAGTCGTTGGAGGAAAAATCGGCGCCGGCGCGCGGGCGCAGGCTACGCAACCGGTCGGCCGCGTCCAGCCGGGCCAGATCCTCGCGATAGAATTGCAGCATCGCCGCTCCTGTAGCGCCTTGGCGTCGGCATGCCAGCACCACATCCGGGCTGGCGTTCGGCGACGCCGATCCGGTACGGGCCTCGGCGTTGACCACCACGTCGAGGATGCCGCCGATGCTCTCACGCATGTTGATCGCCGCGGGGCTCGCCATCGCGGCCCCCGCCGCCGGCCAGCGCGCGCCGGCCCCCGTCCAGCTGCCGCGCACGATCCTGTTCGTCGGCAACAGCTTCACCCAGGGCGCGCATTCCGCCGTGCGCAACTGGCACGCCGACCGCGTCACCGACCTGACCGGCGCCGGCTATGGCGGCGTGCCCGCCTTGTTCAAGGAATTCACGCTCGAAGCCGGCCTCGCCTATGCGGTCAGCCTGGAAACGCAGGGCGGGCAAAGCCTCGCCTTCCATTACGACCAGCGCCGTCACCTGTTCGACCGGGCTTGGGACGTCGTCGTCCTGCAGGAATACAGCACGCTCGACCGCGATCGTCCGGGCGATGCCACCCGCTACATCCGCAGCGTGGGCCAGCTGGGTTCGCTCTTCCGCGTCCGCAACCACGCGGTGAAGGTCGAACTGATGGCGACCTGGTCGCGTGCCGACCAGACCTATCAGCCCGGCGGCGCCTGGGCCGGCCGGCCGATCGCCGCCATGGCCGATCACCTGCGCCTCGCCGCGGACCGCGCCAAACGCACCAACCTGTCGGTATCCGGGGTGATCCCGGTCGGCCAGGCGTGGAACCGTGCCTTCGCGGCGGGCATCGCCGATCCCGATCCCTATGATGGCATCGCCTTCGGCCAGACGGATCTGTGGTCCTACGACCATTATCACGCCAGCACCGCGGGCTATTATCTCGAAGCGCTCGTCGTCTTCGGCCACGTCACCGGCGTCGATCCGCGCACGCTCGGGCGCAACGAACGCGCCGCCGACGAACTGGGCCTGTCGCCGGACCTCGCCGTCGCGCTACAGGCGATCGCACGCGAACAATTGGTCGCGCGCTAGACCGGATTTCGCATCGGGCCACATCGCCGCCGCGACGGCGCCGGCGTTGCGGACGAACCCGGCGTTGGTAGCGGGGGGCAACGCCCCCCCGCTGGTGCGATCAGACGCGCATCGGCATCAGCACGTACAGCGCCGGTGCCTTGTCGTTCTCGCGGATCAGCGTCGGCGCGGCGGCATCGTTCAGGTGCACTTCCACCACGTCGCCGTCGATCTGCCCCAGGATATCGAGCAGGTAACGGCTGTTGAATCCGATCTCGAACGGCATCGCGGCATAATCGCCCGGCACCTCTTCGGCCGCCGTGCCGTTTTCCGGGCTGGTGACCGACAGCGTGATCTTGTCGCGATCCAACGCCATCTTCACCGCCCGCGTCTTTTCCGTCGCGATCGTCGACACCCGGTCGACACCCTCTTCGAAGCTGCGCGGATCGAGCTTCAGGATCTTGTCGTTCGCGGTCGGGATGACCCGCGAATAATCGGGGAACGTGCCGTCGATCAGCTTGCTGGTCAGCACCGCCTGCCCCAGGTCGAACCGGATCTTGGTGCCCGACAGCGACACGCCGACCGAACCGTCGACCTCGTCGAGCAGCTTGCGCAATTCGGCCACGCACTTCCGCGGCACGATCACGTCGGGCATTCCCGCCGCGCCTTCCGGTCGCGGCAGCGTGACGCGGGCCAGCCGGTGGCCGTCGGTCGCCGCCGCCTTCAGCGTCGGCTCGCTGGCGTCGTCCTGTACGTGCAGGAAGATGCCGTTCAGATAATAACGCGTCTCTTCGGTCGAGATCGCGAAGCGGGTCTTGTCGATGATCTGCTTCAGCGTATCCGCTGGCATCTCGAACTGGGTCGGCAGCTCGCCCTCGGCGATCACCGGGAAATCGTCGCGCGGCAGCGTGCCGAGGCTGAAGCGCGCGCGACCCGCGACGATCGACATGCGACCCTCTGCCGCGTGCAGCTGCACCTGGCTGCCCTCGGGCAGCTTGCGCGCGATGTCGAACAGCGTGTGGGCCGACACCGTGGTCGACCCCGGCTGGTCGACCGCCGCCAGGATCGATTCGTTGATCTGCAGGTCCAGATCGGTCGCCATCAGCCGCAGCTGGCCCTCGGCGGTCGCCTCCAGCAGCACGTTCGACAGGATGGGAATGGTGTTGCGCCGCTCCACCACGGACTGGACATGGCTCAGTCCCTTGAGGAGCGTTGCGCGTTCGATCGTCGCCTTCATCAGTCGTACCCCCGTCCCCCGAGTCCGGGGCGTGTCCCGCCTGTCCTACCCATGAAAAAGGGGTCGGAGCAAGCACTCCGACCCCTCGGGCGATTCCGGTTAACAGGGCGTTAGCGCGGCAGCCCGCCGGATCGCCGCATCAAAAGCGCATGCCGACGCCTACGACGATCTGGTGACGGTCGATGTCGATGTCGTAGCTGCCGTTCGCACCATTGGCGCTGCCATAGTTCGAATAGCGATATTCGCCTTTGACATAGGTGTTGGCGCCGAGCTGGTGCTCCAGGCCCGCACCCAGGCGGAAGCCGTCCAGATCGGTGTGGTCGCGGGTGCTGGCGGACCCGACGTCGTAGCGCGTCTCGACCCGGGCGTTCGTATAGCCCGCCTTGGCATAGGCCATCGTGGTCGGATTGAGCGGAAAGCCCACGCGTCCGCCGACATACAGGTCGCGCCCCATGCCGACGCGGAAGCGGTCGCCCGACACCAGCAGGTTGTCGGTGCGCGTGTCCGTGGTGGATCCGGTCAGTTCGCCCTCGGCGCCCACGACCAGATTGTTGAGCTGCACGTCATAGCCGACCGCACCGCCATAGACGATGCCGTCGTCGGACGCATGGCCATCGCGCAGCGCGTCATAGCCGGCGATGCCCTCGATGCGCAGGCCGGTGAACGGCGCCGGTGCCGTCTGGGCGAGGGCGGGGGTGGCGACGCTGCCGGCGACGAGCGCGGCGAGGATAAGATTACGCATAAGCAACTCCATGACTGCCATCCCGACTGCGGGACGGACGGCTCCAATGGCCGACGGGGGCGAGCGTTGCATGAACCTCAGCTAAACACGGAAAACCGTTGCTTTTGTGCCACAGCGATCCGACACCGGCGCGATGATGCAGACCGATCGCGCGACCGCCCGCAAGGGCCGTGACTTCATCGCCCGGCATGGCGAAACCGTGTTCAACGCCGCCCGCCGGCTGCAGGGCGATCATCCCCACACGCCGCTGACCCGCGCCGGCTTTGCGCAGGCGGACGAGATCGGGCGGGCGCTGCGCGACCTGCTGGGGGCACGCCCGGCGCTGACGTTATGGGCATCGCCGACGGGCCGGGCGTTGCAGACGCTGGCGGTGATTGCCGAACATCTCGAGCTCGACTGGCACGCCGCCGGCACCGACCCCCGCCTCTCCGAGATCGGCATGGGCAGCTGGGGCGGCCGCTATTACGCCGATGTCGTCGGCGAGGTCGGCCCGGTGGTGACGGCCGAGGGCCTGCTGCGCCCCGCCGCCGATGGCGAGGATTACCGCCAGATCGCGACCCGCGTCGGCGGCTGGCTCGCGGACACCGACGCCGACGCCGGCGACCGGCTGGTCATCTCGCACGGCATCTCCAGCCGGGTGTTGCGCGGGATGATGACCGGCGCGCACGATCATCCCGAATGGGGCGCACCCATCGCTGCCGGCCTGCCGCAGGGATCGCTGGTCCTCGTCGCGAACGGAGCCGAATCGATCGCCCACCTCGGCACCGGACACGCCCCGGCGTGAGGCCGATCGCTGCCGCCCAACTCCTGCTCCTGCTCCTCCCGTCCCCGGCAGCAGCGGCGCGAGAGACGATCGGCGTGTACAAAAGCTGGGGCGCCTTCCGCGACACCGCGCCCGCCCGCTGCTACGCCATCGCGCGTCCCGCGGTGGCCGGCGGGCGCAGCGGCGGCTGGGCGAGCGTCTCCACCTGGCCCGGTCGCGGCCTGCGCGCATCGCTCCACATCCGGCTGTCGCGCACCCGCGACCGTTCCGCCCCGGTAACGCTGACCATCGGCGAACGCCGTTTCGAGCTCACCGCCAACGGGATCGACGCCTGGGCCGCCGATGCCCCCAGCGACCGTGCGATCGCCGCCGCCCTCCGATCCGGCCGCAGCATGAGCGTCGAGGGCGTCGCCACCGGCGGCCGCCCCTTCGCCGACGTCTACCTCCTCGCCGGCGCGGCGACCGCGATCGACGCCGCGACGCTGGCCTGCGTCCGGTAGCGGATACGGGTCACGCGAGGCCGCGAAGACGCGAGCAGCGACCACCCTCTCAACTGCCTCGTCATCCCGACGAACGTCGGAATGACGGACGACGTGAAATACGTCCCCGCTCACTCCCCCTACTTCTCCGCGCCTCCGCGCCTCCGCGCCTCCGCGTGAACCAATCTTCCTCACATCTCCGCGTCTTCGCGTCATTACCCTCCCGTCTTTGCGCCCCACCCCACGGGATGGAAACCACGCCCGTTTTCGTCTATATGCGATCGATGCTTGACAGCGTTGCCCCGCCCATGCCCATTCCGGGCCACATCGACCCTGTGCCGGTTCCCCGCGCCAAGACCTTTCGCGATGACGGGCGGATCGACCTGATCGGCCTTGGCAAGGACGAATTGCGCCAGACGCTGCTCGATGCGGGTATGGAGCTGCGCCAGGCCAAGCTGCGCTCGAAACAGATCTGGCACTGGCTGTACAATCGCGGCGCCACCGAATTTTCCGCGATGAGCGACATTTCGAAGACGATGCACCCGTGGCTGGAGGAACGCTTCGTCATCGGCCGCCCGGAAGTGGTCGAGGCGCAGGTGTCGACCGACGGCACGCGCAAATGGCTGCTGCGCTCGCCCGACGGGCAGGATTACGAGGCGGTGTTCATCCCCGACGCCGATCGCGGCACGCTCTGCGTGTCGAGCCAGGTCGGCTGCACGCTCAACTGCCGCTTCTGCCATACTGGCACGATGCGCCTCGTCCGCAACCTGACCGCGGGCGAGATCGTCGGCCAGGTCATGCTGGCCCGCGACGCCCTCGGCGAATGGCCCAGCCAGCCCGAAGGCCGCATGCTCACCAACATCGTCATGATGGGCATGGGCGAACCGCTGTACAATTTCGACGCGGTGCGCGATGCGCTGAAGCTGGTGATGGACGGCGACGGTCTCGCGCTGTCGAAGCGCCGCATCACGCTTAGCACCAGCGGCGTCGTCCCGATGATGGCGCGTGCGGGGGCGGAGATCGGAGTCAACCTGGCCGTCTCGCTGCACGCCGTCACCAAGGAGGTGCGCGACGAGATCGTGCCGCTGAACAAGAAATACGGCATCGAGGAGCTGTTGCAGGCCTGCGCCGACTATCCCGGCGCCAACAACGCCCGTCGCATCACGTTCGAATATGTCATGCTGAAGGACAAGAACGATTCGGATGCGGAGGCGCACGAACTCGTCCGCCTGCTCAAGAAATACAACCTGCCCGCCAAGGTCAATCTGATCCCGTTCAACCCCTGGCCGGGCGCCGCCTACGACACCTCCACCCCCGAACGAGTGCGCCGGTTCAGCGACATCGTGTTCGAGGGCGGCATTTCCGCACCCGTCCGCACCCCGCGCGGGCGCGACATCGACGCCGCCTGCGGCCAGCTGAAGACCGCCGCCGAAAAGAAGAGCCGCGCGCAGATGGACCGCGAGGCCGACGAAAAGATGGCCGCGCTTGGCTGATCGCGCCTGATGACCGACTGGGGCGCGCTTGCGCTGGCGGCGGGCGCAGGCATGCTGGGCGGGGCGATGAACGCACTGGCGGGCGGCGGTTCGTTCGCGACGATGCCGACGCTGATCGCGCTCGGCCTGCCCTCGACGGTCGCCAACGCCACCAGCAACGTCGCGGTGCAGCCGGGCGCGGTCGCGAGTGCCTGGGCCTATCGCGCCGGCCTCGCCCCGATCGGCGGCATCGGTATCCGCACGCTCGCCGGCATTACCTTCGCCGGTGGCCTCGCCGGCAGCCTGCTGCTCGCCTGGACGCCCGCGCGGGCGTTCGACGTGATCGTGCCGTGGCTGCTGCTCGCCGCGACCATCGCCATCGCGCTCGGCCGCCACGCGTCCGACTGGCTTAGCGCGCGCTTCGCCGCCGGGCCGCGCAGCATCGTCGCGGGGCAGGCGTTGCTCGGCATCTATGGCGGCTATTTCGGCGGCGGCGTCGGCATGATGCTGACCGCGATGTGGGGCCTGCTCACCGGCGCCAGCCCGGCATCGCTCGCCGCCCCGCGCACGCTGATGCTGGCGGTCGCCAACACCGCCGCGACGATCGTGTTCATAGCGAGCGGCATGATCGCCTGGACCCTGTGCCTGCCGATGATGATCGGGTCGATCGCCGGCGGCTATTGCGGCGCGCTGGTCGGTCGTCGCCTGTCGCCCGGCATCATCCGCGGCTGGACGCTGCTGGTGACGATCGTCACCACCGCCGTGTTCTTCTGGCGCGCCTACGCCTGACCCGTCGGACGCCGACCGCCGCAACCCGTTGCTCCGGTTTGCGAATCGGGCCGGGCCTGTCCTACGCCGCCACGACGCGATACCGCCCGTCGGTTATCGGCGCCGTCTGGCATTATCGCCGAAACGGAAACGATCGGACCGTCAAGTTTCCGTACGGGTGCTTAAGTTGCTCATGTCGCTCCGCTGGCGCGCTCCCGCACCGGCTGTCGGCGCACCATCGTCAGCCGGGCCGCCGCATCCGGAACAGGTTCGCCTCGGTCACCTCGAAATAATCCGCCGGTCCCCCGCCGCGCAGGATCGGGCGGGCGCGGGCGGTCTGGTACACGCCGTCCTCCAGCATCGCGGTGTCGATGTGGATGCCGATCGCCTCGCCGATCACCAGATACTGGTCGAGGTCCGCGCCATGCCGGTCGCGCAGGCGTATCAGCTGCGTCAGCTTGCATTCGAACGCCACCGGGCTCGCCGCCACCCGTTCGAGCGCCACCAGCCGCGACGGCGTGGTCGCCAGCCCCGCCAGCGCGAATTCGTCGACGTCCGCCGCCACCGTCGCCGATGTCGCGTTCATCGCCTCCGCCAGATCCCGCGTCGCCAGGTTCCAGACGAATGCGCCGGTCGCCTCGATGTTGGCGACGCTGTCCTTCCACCCCATGCTGGAAAAGGCGATCAGCGGCGGCGTGTAGTTGACCAGGTTGAAGAAGCTGTAGGGCGCGATGTTGCGCACCCCGTCGGCCGACACGCTGCTGATCCAGCCGATCGGGCGCGGCGCCACCATCGCGTTGAGGGGGTCGTGCGGCAGGCGGTGGCCGTCGCGGGGCTCGTAAAAATGCCATTCGGTCATGGCTGCATAACTGCTACAACCCGGGGATGGACCCAATAGCGCCCGTGGCCGGTACATCGATCTTTCGCCATGCGCTGGCGACCCGCATCTGGCACTGGATCAACGCCGTCGCGATCTTCATCCTGATCGGCAGCGGCCTTGGCATCTCCAACGCGCATCCGCGGCTGTACTGGGGCCGCTACGGCGCGAATTTCGATCATGCCTGGGCGCAGCTGCCGCGCTTTCCGGCGTGGATCACCATCCCCGCCAACTACAATCTCGCGCTGTCCCGGCGCTGGCACCTGCTGTTCGCGCTGGTACTCGCCTTCGGCCTGCTCGGCTTCATGATCGCCAGCCTCGTCAACCGCCACTTCCAGCGCAACCTCCGGCTGACGCGCGCCGACGTCAGCCCCGCGCATCTGGCGCAGGACGTGCGCGACCATCTCGACTTCCGCTTCCACGACGCCGACGATCCCGGCGCCTACAACAGCCTCCAGAAATGGAGCTACATCGTCACCATCTTTATCCTGTTGCCGTTGATGATCCTGACCGGACTGGCGCTGTCGCCCGGGATGGACGCGGCATGGCCGTGGCTGCTGGAGGTCTTCGGCGGTCGCCAGTCCGCGCGCTCGATCCATTTCGTCACCTGCGCCGCGATCGGCGGCTTCGTCGTCGTCCACCTGACGCTCGTCATCCTCGCCGGCGCGGGCAACGAACTGCGATCGATGATCACCGGCAGGTGGAAGGTGCCCCCCACCGGAGACCGGACATGATTCTCCCTCGCCGTACCCTGCTCGCCGGCGGCGCCGGCCTGCTGCTCGCCGGCTGCGACAAGGTCGCGGCCATCCCGCAGGCGCGCAAAATCCTGTTCTCGGGCGAGGACATGCACCGCGGCCTGCAACGCGCGCTACAGGATCGCGGCGCGCTGGCACCCGAATTCACCCCCGAACAGATGTCGCCGATTTTCCGCGCCAACGGCACCCGCGATCCGGGCACCCCGGCCTATGCCGCGATGGTCGCCAACGACTTCGCCGACTATCGCCTGCACGTCGGCGGCCTCGTCGACCGGCCGCTGTCGCTCAGCCTGGCGCAGCTCGCCTCGATGCCGGCCCGCAAGCAGATCACCCGCCACGATTGCGTCGAGGGGTGGAGCGCGATCGGCGCGTGGCAGGGTCCGATGCTCGGCACCGTGCTGCATGCGGCCGGGATGCGGCGTTCCGCCCGCTACGTCGTGTTCACCTGCGCCGATCTCTACAACGGCCGTCCCTATTACGAATCGATCGATACGGTCGACGCCTTCCACCCGCAGACGATCCTGGCGCTCAAGATGAACGGCGCCCGCCTGACCGTGCCGCACGGCGCCCCCGTCCGCCTGCGGGTCGAACGGCAACTGGGCTACAAGCACGCCAAATACGTGACCGGCATCGACGCCGTCGACAGCCTCGCCGGGATCGGCAAGGGCAAGGGCGGCTATTGGGAAGACAACGTCGATTACGATTGGTATGCAGGCATATAGCGGATTAAAGGCGTCGCCATGGCGCTGATCGATATGTTCCTCAGCCGCGCCGTGAAGCGTGGCCAACTCACCCTCCATCGTCCCGGCAAACCGCCCGCCACCTTCGGCACGCCCGATCCCGAATATGGCCACGTCACCATTCGCTTCGCCGATCACGGCGTCGCTGCCCGGATCGTGCGCAACCCGGCGCTGGCGGCCGGCGAGATGTACATGGACGGCCGGCTCACCGTGGACCGCGACGACATCATGGGGCTCGTCCGCCTGCTCAAACGCAACAGCGCGTGGGAACGTGGGCAGAACGCGCTGAAGCCGTCCGCCTTCGTCACCGGCCTCGGCGCGGTGAAGCACCGGCTCGACCGCATCAACATGGAACGGCGCTCGAAGCGGAACGTCGCGCATCACTACGACCTGTCGGCGCGGCTCTACGACCTGTTCCTCGACGCCGACAAACAATATAGCTGCGCCTATTACACCAGCCCGGACAATCCGCTGGAACAGGCGCAGACCGACAAGCTCGCGCATATCGCCGCCAAGCTGGCGCTGCGCCCGGGCATGCGCGTGCTCGACATCGGCTGCGGCTGGGGCGGCATGGCCCTGTACCTCAACAGGCATTTCGGCGTGGAAGTGCTCGGCGTCACCCTGTCCGAGGAACAGTTGAAGATCGCCCGCGAACGCGCCGCCGCCGCGGGCGTGGCGGATCAGGTGCGCTTCGAACTCATCGACTATCGCCGGGTGGATGGCCGGTTCGACCGCATCGTGTCGGTCGGCATGTTCGAACATGTCGGCCCCCGCAATATCGCACCTTCTTCCGCAAATGCCGCGACCTGCTCACCCCCGACGGCGTAATGCTGCTCCACACCATCGGCCGGCTCGGCCCGCCCAGCGTCACCGACGACTGGACCACCAAATACATCTTCCCGGGCGGCTACAACCCGGCGCTGTCGGAGGTCATGCAGGCGTTCGAGGGGCTGAAGCTGTTCCTGACCGACGTCGAGGTGCTGCGCCTGCACTATGCCTATACGCTGCACGAATGGTATGCCCGCACGCTGGCGGCGCGCGACGCGATCGTCGCCCTGTACGACGAACGGTTCTACAGGATGTGGACCTTCTATCTGGCGGGTGCCGCCAATGCGTTCGAAAACGGCGGGCTGGTCAACTATCAGATCCAGTTCAGCCGCAGCCGCACCGCACTGCCGATCACCCGCGACTATATGATCGAGGGTGAACGGGCGCTGCGGCGGGGCTGACCCGGCCATCGCCGTATTGCCGCCATGATGTTCAGTTTGGTGCAACCTGCGATTTGCTCTAAGCCGCCCCGCATTACCTAGGTTGGGAATTCCATGCGTCCGTTCGCCCGTTTGCTAGCGCTCCTGCTGTGCCTGTTCGCCTTGCCGGCGCTGGCCTCGTCCGCATCGGCCCAGACCGCGGTCGTGCCCCAGGAACGCCCGACACCGCCGCTGACCACCGACAAGGAAAATCTGTGGCTCCTCGACCTGTCGGACGGCGGCCGCGTGACGATCTGGCTGCGCCCCGACGTCGCGCCCAAGATGGTCGAACGGATCAAGACGCTGACCCGGCAGGGCTTCTACAACGGGCTGGCGTTCCACCGCGTCATCGATGGCTTCATGGCGCAGGGCGGCGATCCCAAGGGTGACGGCACCGGCGGATCGACGATGCCGAACGTCGATGCCGAATTCAACTATCTGCCCCATGTCCGCGGTGCCGTGTCGGCGGCGCGTGCCGATGCGGAAAACAGCGCGAACAGCCAATTCTTCATCGTTTTCCAGCCGCGGCTCAGCCTCGATAAGAAATACACCGTCTTCGGCCGCGTGATCGACGGCATGCAATATGTCGACGCCATCGAGCGTGGCGAGCCGCCGACGGACCCGACCAAGATCGTCCGCGCCTATATCGCGGCGGACAATCCCCCGCCCTACACGCCCGCCGCCGCACCTGCGCCGGTGACGCTCGGCGCTCCGGTGACCTTGCCCAGCAGCAGTCTGCCCGCTGGCAAGTCCGTGCCGAAGCGCGCGCCGGCCGCCGCCAAGGCGCCTGCTGCCAAGCGGTGAAGGTCGACCTTTTCGATTTCGAACTGCCGCCGGAGCGTATCGCGCTGCGGCCGGCGGTGCCGCGGGACGCCGCGCGGCTGCTCGTCCTCGCCGGCGATACGACACGCGACCTGATCGTGCGCGACCTGCCCGGCCAGTTGCGTGCCGGCGACTGCCTCGTCTTCAACGACACCCGAGTTATCCCCGCACAGCTCGAAGGGCGCCGTGGCGATGCGTCGATCGGCGCGACGCTGCACAAGCGCGAGGGGCCGCGCCGCTGGCGCGCCTTCATCCGCAACGCCAAGCGGCTACGCGACGGCGATCGCATCGACTTCGGCAACCATGTCGCCGCCATCGCCTCCGACCGAGCGGATGACGGCAGCTTCGCGCTGGACTTTGCCGGCGACGAGCCGGTGGAACTGCTGCTCGAACGCGCCGGCCGCATGCCGCTGCCGCCATACATCGCCGCCAGGCGTCCCACCGATGCGCAGGATGCGGCGGATTACCAGACGATGTTCGCTGCCGAACCCGGCGCGGTCGCCGCGCCCACCGCGGCGCTGCATTTCACCCCCGACCTGATCGGCGCCCTCGATGCGGCAGGGATCGCGCACGAAACGCTGACGCTGCACGTTGGCGCCGGCACATTCCTACCCGTCAAGGCGGACGACACCGCCGATCACCGCATGCACGCCGAATGGGGGCGCATCGACACCGCCACCGCCGATCGGCTCAATGCGGTGCGCGCCGCGGGCGGGCGCGTGATCGCCGTTGGCACGACGTCGCTGCGCCTGATCGAAAGCGCCACCGGTCCCGATCGCGTCATCCGCCCCTTCGACGGCGATACGTCGATCTTCATCACGCCCGGCTACGTCTTCGGCGGCATCGACGGCCTGCTCACCAATTTCCACCTGCCCAGATCGACCCTGTTCATGTTAGTATCGGCGCTGATGGGGCGTGAGCGGATGCAGGCGGCCTATGCGCATGCCATCGCGCATGGCTATCGCTTCTACAGCTATGGCGATGCCTCGCTGTTGCTGCCATCGTCGTGACCATGCTCATCGCCCTGCTCCTGCAAGCCGCGGTTCCGCCAGCGCCGGCTCTGCCCGCGGTCCCGGGTCAGCCGCCAGCGACCTTCGTCGTCGAGCCGGTCGGTATGGCGCTCGCCGGCTTCGATGCGGATGGCGACGGGCGTACCAGCCGGTCCGAGATGGAGGCCGGCATCCGCCGCAGCTTCGCCGGCGTCGATGCCACCCGCAGCGGATCGATCGGCTATATCGCCTTCGCCGACTGGGCGGAGCGCTGGCTGGGCGATCGCAACGCACTGCCCAGCCCGTTCGAGGTCGATGCAGACGGCGACGATCGTATCACGCTCGCCGAATTGCAGGCGGCATTCGCCCGCATCTTCGCGCGCCTCGACATCGACAAGGACGGCAGCCTCAGCCGCAAGGAATTGCTCACGATCCGGGCGATGGCCGGCCGTCAGATCGGGCCGCGCGGCAAGCGCTAGCCGCAACCAATCGCGGTCAACCGCCGCCGATCCCCTCGATCACCGTGCCGCTGCCTTCGCATACCGGACAGGTGCCGCCTTCCAACGACCCGCTGCCGTTGCAACGTGGGCAGACGTTCTCGCCGGTGCCGGGGGTGCCGGCGGGGGCCTGATCGCCCGGCGCCATGGTGTCGCCGCTCATCGTTCGTCTCCTTACCGCTGCCCAACGCTCGACACCGCGTGCCGGCTTCGCCAAAGCGCGAGGATCATGTCGTCCCGCTTCGCCTTTTCCATCGCCGCCACCGATGGCCGCGCCCGCACCGGCTCGATCCGGATGCAGCGCGGCACGATCCGCACCCCCGCCTTCATGCCGGTCGGCACCGCCGCGACGGTGAAGGCGATGAAGCCCGCCGACGTCGCCGCGTCGGGCGCGGACATCATTCTCGGCAACACCTATCACCTGATGCTCCGCCCCGGCGCGGAACGCGTCGCGCGGCTTGGCGGCCTGCATGCCTTCATGGGCTGGGATCGCCCGATCCTCACCGATTCGGGCGGCTATCAGGTGATGAGCCTCGCCGACCTCACCAAGCGGTCCGAGGAAGGCGTGTCGTTCAAGTCGCATCTCGATGGCACCCGCCACCTGCTCAGTCCGGAACGCTCGATCGAGATCCAGCGGCTGCTCGGCTCCAACATCGTCATGGCGTTCGACGAGCTGGTCCCCACCACCTCGACGCGCGAGGTGCAGGCGGCGGCGATGGAGCGATCGATGCGCTGGGCCAGGCGCAGCCGGGATGCCTTCGACGCCGGCGGCGAGCATGGCGCCAACAACGCGATCTTCGGCATCCAGCAGGGCGCGCTGGACGAGGGGTTGCGCAAGGCGTCGGCGGATGCGCTGATCGATATCGGCTTCGACGGCTACGCGGTCGGCGGCCTCGCGGTGGGTGAGGGGCAGGCGGCGATGTTCGGCTGCCTCGACTTCGCGCCGGGGCAATTGCCCGCCGACAAGCCGCGCTATCTGATGGGGGTGGGCAAGCCCGACGACATCGTCGGCGCGGTCGAACGCGGCATCGACATGTTCGATTGCGTCATGCCGACGCGATCGGGGCGCACCGGCCAGGCGTTCACGCGCACCGGCCCGATCAACCTGCGCAACGCGAAGTTCGCCGAGGATCAGGCGCCGCTCGATCCCGCCTGCGCCTGTCCGGTCTGCACCACCTGGAGCCGAGCCTACATCCATCATCTCGTCCGGGCGGGCGAGATCCTCGGCGCAATGCTGATGACCGAACACAACATCTGGTTCTACGAGGCCTTGATGGCGGACCTGCGGAGCGCCATTGCGGCCCAGGCATTGACCCCGTTCGCCGAGGCCTTCCGGGCGACATACCAGCGGGGCAAGGGAGAGTGAACATGTCGGACCAGCCCAACGAAATCCTCGAAGCCGCCGCCGCGGCCAAGGCGCAGCAGGACGCCGCCGCCAAGTCGCGCGGCAAGGTGAACCGCAACCATTGGCCGATGCGCATCATCGGCGTCGGCATCGGCTCGGCCGCCGTGGCGGCGGCGGTGCTGTTCGCCAATTCGGGCCGGAAGAAGGATTGAGGTCCACCCTCCGCCACCCGGCGCGCCGCGTGATGACGGACGGCGGGGTGGCGGTGCATTGACACCATCGCCCCGCTCCGGTTGAACCTGCGGCATTCATCCCGCTGAGCCGGAGCCTTCGATCCATGCGCCTCGTCCGTGTCGCCCTGTTGCTCGGGGCCGCGCTGCTGCCCCTGTCCGCCACCGCCCAGACGATCGCGCCGAAGCCGGACAGCACCGCCGTCAAGCCGATCGCCTACACCGAACGGACGCTGGCGAACGGCCTGCGCGTCTATGCGTTGCGCGATACGACCACGACCAACGTCGCCGTGCAGGTCTGGTACGACGTCGGGTCGAAGGACGATCCGCAGGGCCGCTCCGGCTTTGCGCACATGTTCGAACATCTGATGTTCAAGGCCACGCGCAACCTCGTCAGCGAACAGATGGACCGGCTGACCGAAGACGTCGGCGGCTATAACAACGCCTCGACCAACGACGATTACACCAATTATTACGAGGTCGTGCCGGCCAACCACCTGCAACGCCTGCTGTTCGCCGAGGCGGACCGGATGGCGAGCCTGGTCGTCGAGCCCAAGAGCTTCGCCAGCGAACGCGACGTGGTGAAGGAGGAATTGCGTCAGAGCACGCTCGCGCAGCCCTATGGTAAGCTGTTTTCGACCTATCTGTCTGCCGCCGCCTACACCACGCACCCCTATGCGCGCTCGACGATCGGCAGCATCGAGAATCTGGAAGCGGCATCGATCGACGACGTCCGCGGCTTCCACGCTACCTATTACCGCCCCGACAATGCCATTCTCGTCGTGTCGGGCAATTTCGATCCCCGGCAGCTGGATGCCTGGATCGACCGCTATTTCGCCGGGATCGCCAGGCCGACCACCGCCATCCCGCGCGTAACCGTCAAGGAACTGGAACGGACGAAGGCGGTGCGCTACACCG
The DNA here is from genome assembly GCF_010450875.1 of Sphingomonas insulae. NCBI lineage: Bacteria > Pseudomonadati > Pseudomonadota > Alphaproteobacteria > Sphingomonadales > Sphingomonadaceae > Sphingomonas > Sphingomonas insulae. The sequence continues at coordinate 1,011,891 of NZ_CP048422.1, read as the reverse complement.
TCTACGAACCCAATACGCCGCTGCCCGCGGTGCTGATGAGCTGGCACGTGCCCGCCGACCGGGATGCCGACCTGCCGGCGCTCCACGTGTTGCAGACGATCCTGTCGACCGGGGAAAGCAGCCGGCTCTACGAAAGCCTCGTCTATCGCGACCAACTGGCGCAGGACGCCTCGTCGTTCCTCGACAGCAAGCAGGGGACCGGCAACCTTGTCGCCTATGCGATCCTCGCCGGCGGCAAGACCGTCGATCAGGGCGAGGCCGCACTGAAACGCGAGATCGCCCGCTTCCGCGACGCGCCGGTGACGGCGGCCGAATTGGGCGAGGCGAAGAACGAAATCCTCACCGCCGCGATCAAGAGCCGCGAAACCGCGGAGGGCAAGGCGCGCATCCTCGCCAGTTCGGTCATCATCGATGGTGATCCCCGTACCGCCGACCGCCAGCTCGCCGCTATCGCCCGGGTCACCACCGCCGACATACAGCGGGTCGCACGCCGGTATCTGGGCGAGAACCAGTCGGCGACGATCCGCTACCTGCCCGATACGGCCAGGCCGGCCGGCAAGACCGGCGATACGATCACCGTCGCATCGACCGTGCAGACCGCTCCGTTGCAGGCGCCCGCCACGATCGCGATCGTCACGCCGGCACCCGAGGGGCAGCGCATCCAGCCCCCCGCCCCGGCCGCACCGATCAAGGCGAACCTGCCGCAGCCGGTCGAGACGCGACTCGCCAACGGGCTCCGCGTCATCACCGTCGAACGTCACGATCTGCCGATCGCCACCGCTTATCTGGTGTCGAGCGGCGGGCAGGCGCTCGACCCCGCTGACCGCTCCGGTGTCAGCAGCCTGGCGGCGACGCTGATGACCAAGGGAACGGCGACCCGCTCCGCGACCCAGATCGCCCGCGAGATCGAGAGCCTCGGCGGGGCGATCGGCACCGATGCCGCTTATGGTGGCGGCTCGGTGGACGTGACGGTGAAATCGGACCAGCTCGCACCGGCGATGGCCATCCTCGCCGATGTCGCGACGCATCCCGCCTTTTCCGCGGAGGAACTGGAGCGCGCCCGGGCGCAGCAGATCGACGGCGTCACCGTCGCCCTCAAGAACCCCAGCCAGCTCGCCGCCCTGGTCGCCGACCGTGCGGCGTTCGGCAGCGCCCCGTTCGGCGCCCCCGGCAGCGGCACGCCCACCTCGCTCAAGGCGATCACGCGCAGCGACGTCACCGCCGCTTATGCACGTACGTGGCGTCCGGACCATGCAGCGTTGATCCTGGTGGGCGACGTCACCCCGGCGCAGGCAAGGTCGTTGGCGCAGGCACAGCTCGGCAGCTGGCGGACGTCCGTCGCCGCCAGCACTCCGGCTCCCGCATCCGCCACGCTTCCCGCCCCGCGTACCATCGTCGTCGACATGCCCGGCGCCGGCCAGGCCGGGGTCGTCGTCGAACGACCGGCGATCGCGCGGTCGGATGCGCGCTACTATCCGTTCGCCGTCGCCAACACCGTCCTCGGTGGCGGCTTCTCGTCGCGATTGAATCAGGAGATCCGGATCAAGCGCGGCCTTGCCTATGGCGCGTCGAGCAGCGTCGATGCGGCGCGCGAGATCGGCAGCGTCGCCGCCCGGACACAGACCAAGAACCAGACCGCGGCAGAGGTGGTGACGCTGATGACCGCCGAGATGGCGCGGCTGGGTACCGCGCCGGTGCCGGAGGCGGAACTCGCCACGCGTAAGGCGGTGCTGGTCGGCAGTTTCGGTCGAACGGTCGAAACCACCGGCGGCATCGCCGACATCCTCGGCGAATACGTCCTGGACGGCGTGCCGCTCGGCGAATTGCAGAGCTACACGGCCAAGGTCGAACAGGTCACACCGGCAGCCGCCCAATCGGCGGCGGCGGCATTACTCGACCCGGCGACGGCAAGCGTCGCGGTGGTCGGCGATGCGAAACAGTTCATCGCCCCCCTGAAGGCCGCCCGGCCGGGTACCGAAACCCTGACCGAAGCCCAACTCAACCTCGACAGCGCAACACTGAAATAACCCCGCCCCGTTCCCCGGCGAGGGCCGGAGCCAGTCGGGGAACACTTGGTAACGAAGCGACATGCGTCGTCACCATCGTGCCGTAACTGGACCCCGGCCTCCGCCGGGGAAAGGATGGGGAGGCGCCGGCCACGCATTCGTCGAGGCCGTTGCAGTGCTACGGCGGTACGCAAGAAGCCGTTCATCGCGGAACTAAAAGACCGCTCGGTCAGCGAATGAGACGCTGACCGAAGCCCAACTTAATCCCAACAGCGCAACGCTCGAATGAACCCCACACCCGCTCCCCGGCTAAGGCCAGGCCCAGTTTGGGGACAGTTGATAACGGAGCGACGCGCGCCGTCACAATTGTTCAGCCACTCGCCCCGGCCGCCGCCGCAATGGGCCGGCGCGAAGCGTCAGCGTCCCGTCGGCCCCGCCGCCGGCCCGATCACCGCCGCCCGCGCCGCGGCACGCTCGTCCAGGCTGACCACGCCGTCGTGGTTCGTGTCGTAGCGCGACGCGAGCGCGCGGAAGAGCCCCTGCATCTCGGTCGGCGTCACTTTGCCGTCGTGGTTCGCGTCCGCGGTATTGAACCAGGCACCGCTGATCGCCTTCGCCTTGCCCGGTGGCAGCTTGGCCTTGCCGACGTCCATCCGGGCGACCCGCGCGTCGATCTCGGCGCGGGTCAGCACGCCGTCCTTGTTCGCATCGGTCCTGTCGAATTCCGCCCTGATCTTCGGGTCGATCTTGTCGGCCGCCAGTGACGGCGCGGCGACGATCAGCAGGGGCAGCACGGCGAACAAAGGACGGAACATGACGTCTCCGAAAAAATCTGGTGTCGGACCGGCCCTAGCCGGCAGCCGTTAAACCCGCGGTGAACGCAGACGTTGCGTGCGCGGGCGCGGGGGCCTAGGGGCGCGGCCATCCCCTTATCATCAAGGATGCTGCCCGTGACCGATCAGATCAACCGTGTCGTTCTCGCCTATTCGGGCGGGCTGGATACGAGCGTGATCCTGAAATGGCTGCAACAGACCTATAATTGCGAGGTCGTCACCTTCACCGCCGACCTCGGCCAGGGCGAGGAACTCGAACCCGCACGGCAGAAGGCGCAGATGGCCGGCGTCAAGCCGGAGCATATCTTCATCGACGACCTGCGCGAGGAATTCGTGCGCGACTACGTCTTCCCGATGATGCGCTCGAACGCGCTGTACGAGGGGCTGTACCTGCTCGGCACGTCGATCGCGCGGCCCTTGATCGCCAAGCGCCAGATCGAGATCGCGCGCATGGTCGGCGCCGACGCGGTCAGCCATGGCGCGACCGGCAAGGGCAACGACCAGGTCCGCTTCGAACTCGGCTATTATGCGCTCGCGCCCGACATCAAGGTGATCGCGCCGTGGCGCGAATGGGACCTGACCAGCCGCACCCGCCTGATCGAATTCGCCGAACAGCACCAGATCCCCGTCGCCAAGGACAAGCGCGGCGAATCGCCCTTCTCGACCGATGCGAACCTGCTGCACACCTCGTCGGAAGGGAAGGTGCTCGAAAATCCGTGGGATGAGGTCCCCGACTACGTCTATTCGCGCACCGTCAATCCCGAGGACGCGCCTGACTCGCCCGAATATATCACCATCGATTTCGAGCGCGGCGACGGCGTCGCGCTGAACGGCGAGGCGACCAGCCCGGCGACGCTGCTGACCAAGCTGAACGAACTCGGCCGCCGCCACGGCATCGGCCGCCTCGATCTCGTTGAGAACCGCTTCGTCGGCATGAAGAGCCGCGGCATGTACGAAACGCCGGGCGGCACCATCTATCACCTCGCCCATCGCGGCATCGAACAGATCACGCTCGATCGCGGCGCCGCGCACCTCAAGGACGAACTCGCACCGCGTTATGCCGAACTGATCTACAACGGCTTCTGGTTCTCGCCGGAACGCGAGATGCTGCAGGCGGCGATCGATCACAGCCAGACAAAGGTCAGCGGCACCGTGCGGCTGAAGCTGTACAAGGGCGGCGTCTATATCGTCGGCCGCAAGTCGCCCAATTCGCTGTATTCGGAAAAGGTGGTGACGTTCGAGGACGATCAGGGCGCCTACGACCAGCGCGACGCGGCCGGCTTCATCAAGCTCAACGCGCTGCGCCTGCGCCTGCTCGGCCGCCGCGACGCCTGACCGTGATCGAGGAAACGGGGGTGGCGGTGACACGCCGCCATCCCCGCTCTCCGCCTCCGGCATCCCGACCAACATAGCGTCCATGGCCACGCCGCAGGGGCAGCCTTCCCCCGCCGCACGTCCGAACCCTGCATACCGATAACTGCTGGCGCGACAGCCCGTCGATGGCACTGTCACGGGAAAACGCCGACCCTCGCACCGTCCGTCATGCCGCGCCATCCGGCGAGGATGACGCGGCCCACAGGAAACCGGCGTTGCCGGGGCAGCAACGCGATCCGGAGTCGTCAGCGCGGACCGACGGACCTTTCGCCCCGCTCCCAACGGCCGATCCACCCCATCCTCGCCCCCTCTAACGCAGCGTTAAGCATCATGGCCTAACGCTGCACGCGATGTCCGCCCGCCTTCGCCACGACGCGCTCCTCGCCTGTGCGCTCGCCGTGCTGATGACGCTGGCATGGGGCTGGTCCGACTGGGCGCACCTGTCCGCGCTGCGCCTGCCCGACACCGACGATGTCGTCCGCCTCCAGCAGATCCGCGACTGGCTCGGCGGGCAGCGATGGGGCGACCTGACGCAGCACCGGCTCGGCCCGCCACCCGGTCTGCCGATGCACTGGAGCCGCCTCGCCGATCTCGGCCCCGCCGCGATCATCGCGGCGCTGACGCCATGGACCGGCAGCGCCCGTGCCGAACTGGTCGCGATACTCGTCTGGCCGGGCATGCTGTTCGCCGTCGCACTGTTCCTGATCGCGCGGATCGCACGACGTGTGGGCGGCGGCGATATCGTCCCTGCCGCCACCGTGGTCGCCGCGATCGCCTATCCCGCGACGACAATCTTCCTGCCCGGCCGGATCGACCACCACAATCTGCAAGTCGTGCTGCTGCTCGCCGCCGTCGTCGCGGTCCTGCACGGCGGCACGCGCGCGGCCGTGCTGGCGGGGGTCTGCGTCGGCGCCAGCCTGATCGTCGGGCTGGAAACGCTGCCGATCCTTGCCGCGCTCGGCGCGGTGATGCTGTGGCACTGGACCGGCCGCGGCACCGCGCCGCTCGCGGCCTTCGGCCTCGGCACGATCGCAGCGCTGCTCGCCGGCCGGATCGCCTTTGCCGGCGACGGCTTTGCCTTCCCCGCCTGCGACGGCTTCACCACTCCGGCCTTTACGGCGGCGCTGGTACTGGCCTCGGCCCTGCCCGTCGTCTCCATCCTTGCGCGGCGCGCCACCGATCGTCCCGGCCGCATGCTGGTGGCCGCCGCCACAATCGTCCCCGCCGCATGCATCGCGTTGATGCGCGCGCCGCAATGCCTGTCGCCCTACGGCGCCGTCGACCCGCGCCTCGCCACGCTGTGGCTGTCGCATGTGGAAGAGGCGCAGTCGGTGTTCGCCGCATCGCCTGCTACCATTGTCGGCTATATCGGCCTGGCGGTCGTCGGCCTGATCGCGACGGCGTGGCAGGCCTGGCGACACCGATCCGCGGGATGGACGATGCTCGCCCTGTTGCTCGCCGTCGCGACCGCCATCGCCGCGGTGCAATTGCGCGGCGCCTATGCCGCGGCGATCCTGTCCGCGCCGGGCCTTGCCGCAGCGATCGCCGCCGCCCGCACCCGCGGCGGGGGGTGGCTCATCGCGGCATGGCTCGTCTCCGCGGGAATGCTCTACCCGCTCGCCGCCGCCGCCTTCGCCACCCGGCCCGCGCCGGCGGTGCGGACGACAGCGCACGGCGACTGCGGCTCCGCCGCCGCGATGCGGACGCTCGCCCGCTTGCCGCGCGGCATCGTGATGGCGCCGGTCGACGCCGGCGCCTGGGCGTTGGCCGCAACGTCGCATCGGGTGCTCGCCGCGCCCTATCATCGCAACGCCGTCGGCAACCTGGCCGCCTATCGCTTTTACGCCGCCACGCCGGAACGGGCGGCGCGGATCGCCGCAGCCCTTCACGTCGACTATGTCATGGCCTGCGCGAACCTTCCCGGCGCGGACGATCCCGACAGCGCCGCCGCCGCGCTGGTGGCCGGGGGCAGTGTTCCCGGCTTCGTCCACCGCGCCGATGCGACGGACGGAACGATGATCTTTGCGCGACAACGCTTGTCGGGGGCCGCCCCCACACCTTAAGGCGGTCGGATGCAGGGGCACAGGCTGCACTGGTGGCAAACGCGGTGGTTCGTCGTGGCGGTGGTGATCGCGACGGTGATCCCGTTGCTGTGGCCGACGATCCCGCCGCTGGTCGACCTGCCCGGACACATCGGCCGCTATCGCGTCCAGCTCGACGGCCCCGCCTATCCCTGGCTGGCGGACTGGTACGATTTCCGCTGGTCGATGATCGGCAATCTCGGCATCGACCTGTTGATCGAACCGCTCGCGCCGATCGTCGGGCTGGAACTGGCGGTCAAGCTGATCGTCATGGCGATCCCGGCGCTCACCGTGTCGGGCCTGCTGTGGATCGCGCGCGAGGTGCATGGCCGCATCCCCGCAACCGCGCTGTTCGCGCTCCCGCTGGCCTATGGCTATCCCTTCCAGTTCGGCTTCGTCAATTTCGCGCTGTCGATGGCGCTGGCGCTCAATCTGTTCGCGCTCTGGCTGCGGATGGGCCGGCTCGGCGCGGTGCGGCTGCGGGCGGTGCTGTTCGTGCCGCTGTCCTGCGCCTTGTGGGTCTGCCACACCTTCGGCTGGGGCGTGCTCGGCATTCTCGCCTTCTCGGCCGAGATGATCCGCCAGCACGACCTGCGCAAGGACAGGCAAAGTGGCCACTGGCTGCAAAGCTGGATCCGCGCCGGCATCGGTTGCCTGCCGCTGGCGCTGCCGTTCGCGATGATGGTGCTGTGGCGGTCGGGCGACCACGTCACCGGCAACACGATGGACTGGTTCAATTGGCGGGCAAAGGTCGGCTGGGTCATCATGGTGCTGCGCGATCGCTGGATGGCCTTCGACCTCGCCTCGGTGACCGTCCTGTTCGTCATCCTGCTGAAGGGCGTGCGCGACGAACGGGTCGAATATTCACGCAACCTGCTGCTCTCGGCGCTGTTCCTCAGCGCGATCTTCGTGCTGCTGCCGCGCATCGTATTCGGATCGGCCTATGCCGACATGCGGCTGGCGCCGTTCGCGCTCGCCATCGCGCTGATCGCCCTGCGGCCGAAGCGCGGCCTGTCGTTCCGGGGCGCATCGACGCTGGCGGCCTTCGGCCTCGCCTTCTTCGGGGTGCGCCTGGCGGGAACCACGGTCAGCTACTGGCTCTACGCCCGGGATTACGACCGCACGCTCGCCGCGCTCGACCATGTGCCGCAGGGTGCGCGGTTGTTGACGATGGTCGGGCGGTCATGCCGCGACGACTGGGCCTCGACCCGGCTGGAACATGCCGCCGGCCTCGCGCTGGAACGCCGCCTCGCCTATGCGAACGATCAATGGTCGATGGCGGGCGGGCAATTGCTCACGGTGCGCTACACGCCCGCCGGCCGCTTCGCGCACGATCCCTCGCAACTGGTCACCGACCGGCGCTGTCGCGGCGAATGGTGGCGCCCGCTGAAGGTATCCCTCGCCTTCCTGCCGCGACAGGCGTTCGACTACGTCTGGCTCATCAACCCGCCCCCGGTCGAGGCGGCGTTCCTGACCGGCCTGACGCCGGTCTGGCGCAGCGGTCGCGACAGGCTCTATCGCATCGACGATCGCACGCCCGCTGCCGTCGTGCTCGACCCGGTGCTGCTGCCGCCACCCCGGCCGCGGTTCATGCAGCGCCCTTCCTGAACGGCGCCAGTTCGGTGAGGCAGGCGTGCTCATGCTCCACCGCGGCCCGCTCGCGCACCAGGAAATCGCCCACCGCGCGCCTGAACCCCGCATCGGGGATGTAATGCGCCGACCAGGTCGGCACCGGCACATAGCCGCGCGCCAGCTTGTGCTCGCCCTGCGCACCCGCCTCTACCGTCGCCAGCCCGCGCGCGATCGCGGCGTCGATCGCCTGGTAATAACATAGCTCGAAATGCAGGAACGGCACATCCTCGGTGCATCCCCAATAGCGCCCGTACAATGTGTCCGCCCCGATCAGGTTCAGCGCCCCGGCGATCGGCACGCCGTCCCGCTCCGCCAGGATCAGCAGCACGCGTTCGCCCATCGTCGCGCCCAGCAGCGGGAAGAACGCGCGCGTCAGGTACGGCTGGCCCCATTTCCGGCTGCCGGTATCCTGATAGAAAGTCCAGAACGCATCCCAATGCTCCGGCCGGATGTCCGCGCCGGTCAGATGCCGGATCGTCAGACCTGCGACCGCCGCCTCCCGCTCCTTGCGGATCGCCTTGCGCTTGCGGCTCGCCAGCGCGCCCATGAAATCGTCGAAGCTGCGATAGCCGTCGTTCGCCCAATGGAACTGCGTCCCCTCGCGGACCAGCCACCCGGCCTGTTCGAACATCGGCACCTGCTCGGGCGCGACGAAGGTCGCATGCGCCGATGACAGGCCGTGACGATCGGTCACCGCCTCCAGCGCCGCGATCAGCGCCGGCGCGGCATCCCCCTCGCGCAGCAGCAGCCGGGGTCCGGGCACCGGGCTGAACGGTGCCGCGATCTGCAACTTGGGGTAATAGGCACCCCCTGCCCGCTCCCATGCATCCGCCCACGCGTGGTCGAAGACATATTCGCCCTGGCTGTGGCTCTTGGCATAGGCCGGCGCGATCCCGACCGGCACGCCATCGGCGTCGTCGACGACGATCGGGATCGGCTGCCACCCCGATCGGCCGCCGGTGCTACCGGATTCCTCCAGAGCGGCCAGAAAGGCATGGCTGACGAACGGATTGGCGGTGCCGGCACAGGCATCCCACTGATCCGCCGGAACGGCACGGACGCCATCGACGAGGCGGGCGGCAACGGTGGTGGAGGTCATCGCCCCCGATATAGGAGCGCGATCGCGCGTTGCGGAGGGGGGCGGACGCGTCCCCTCCGCGTCACGGGCTCAGGCCAGTTCGATGATCGCGTCGATCTCGACCGCGGCACCCAGCGGCAGCACCGGCACGCCGACCGCGCTGCGCGCATGCTTGCCGGCATCGCCGAACAGCGCGGCCATCAGTTCCGATGCGCCGTTGGCGACCTTGGGCTGGTCGGTGAAATCGGCATGCGAATTGACGAACACGCCCAGCTTCACGATCCGCTTCACCCGCGACAGATCGCCGCCCAGGTGCTTCTTGACCTGCGCCACGATCATCAGGCCACACAGCTTTGCCGCCTCCTGACCATCCGCCAGCGAAACGCTGTCGCCCAGCCGGCCGGTGACCAGCTGGCCATCCTTGAACGGCAACTGCCCGGACAGGTGGAGCATCCCGCCCGCCTCGACCACCGGCAGGTAGGCGGCCACCGGCGCCGCCGCTTCCGGCAGGCTGAGGCCGAGTTCTTCGAGCTTGCGATCGACGTGCGTGGTCATGCTGGGTCCTTGCTGGATGAAGGCTGAATGAAGTCGGCAACGCTGTAGAGGATCGCCGCCAAGGCGCAAAGCGGGGCGTCAGGCGGCGGCGATGCCTGCGTCGAAGCGCGCCGCGATCCAGTCCGCCGCCTCGCGCCAGTCGTCGATCCGTGCGTGCGCATGCTCGGCGGGTGATACCCGCGGCGCCAGCGATGGCTCGGACACCATGTGCAGCCGGTGGACGCCCGGCGCATGACGCGCGACCGATTCGTGGTGGACCGCCAGATCGTCGACGAACACCGTCACCGGATCACCATGTTCCGCCACCAGCCGCGCCACGGGATCGCCCTTGCCGCCCTGGTTGCATTCGACGCGATGCCTGATGCCGAACGCCGCCAGCTGCTCGATCCGCGCCGCCCTGCAGGCGTCGGTGATATTGGTGAGGATCACAATATTTGCGCGTTCCGCCAGCCGCGCCAGCGCCTCGGCGGCGTGCGGGACCAGCGTCTGCCGATGCATCTGCGCGGGGAAGAATCCGCCCAGCATCGCCCACATCTCATCGCGACTCGGCACCGCGCCGGTCGTCCGGTGGCGCATGCTGTTGGCGAAATCCGCGCCATCGGGGGTGAATTCGATATCGTGCGCCTCGCCCAGCCAGACGCCGAAGTGCTTCACCATATGCACTAGCACTTCGTCACAATCGGAAATCAGCAGCGGCTTCATCGGGCCTCCAGGGCAGCATGGGCGGCGACCAGCGCCTCGGGGGACATGTTTAACGCAGACGCACAGGCGACCAGGTCGGGTTCGTACGACTCGAGGTAACCGATGACGGCGGCCAGCACCGCTGGCTCCCCGGCGCGGGCGCGCAGGTCGTCGGGATCGAGGCCGGTGACAGCGATCAGCCGGCTGGCGCGATCGGGATCGCCGATCGTCCACACCAGGGCCTGCAATCCGACCACGTCCGCATCGGGAAGGTTTGTATCGCGCGTGCGCATTGCTATCGTTCCGGTTTGGAAAGGTTGGTGACGCACGTGGCGAAACGGGTGCTCGTTGTCGAGGACAACGAACTCAATCTGAAGCTGTTCTGCGATCTGCTGCGCGCGCACGGCTTCGTCGCCGAACCGGTGCGCGACGGTCGCGAGGCCGTGGCACGGGCGCGCGCACTCACGCCCGACCTCATCATCATGGACATCCAGATGCCGCACGTCACCGGCTATGAGCTGATCCTGGAACTGATGGCGGACGACGAACTGCGTGCGATTCCGGTGATGGCGGTCACCGCCTATGCCGGGCGCGACGACGAGGATCGCATCCGCGCCGCCGGCGCCCGCTCCTACGTGTCCAAACCGATCAGCCTCGCCCGCTTCATGGATGCGGTAAACGCGCTCCTGTAATTCGCCGGCGCGCGGGCGGCGGCGCGCTTCTCGCTCGCAAAGACGCCCTGCCCATGCGGGCGGCATCGACAGGGCGTCGCGAGCTCCCAGTGCCCCTGCCCCCCGAAAAGGGCTGGGTGCTGCAAGCCATGTCATAACGTGGGTCGGCAGCCGGTGGTTCCCGATGCTGCCCGCCCGGCGTCATCCCAGCATCATCCACAACGCCATCGCGACCATCATCACGTTCTCGGTCAGCGATACGAAGCCGAGCGGCACGTTGCTGTCGCCGCCGACGCACGCGCATCGCAACTCGCGCCGGTCGACATAGACCGCCTTCACCACCGACCCCGCGCCGACCCCGCCGATGACCAGCGCCACCGGCACCGACAGCCAGGGCGCGACATGTGCGATCATCAGCACCGCCGCCAACCCCTCCAGATACGGATACAACGTCGCATACGGTACCCAGCGCTGCGCCAGCAGATCGTAGCCCAGGAACATGGTCGCGAAACGCTCGACGTTCTGCAGCTTCAGGATCGCCAGCACCGCCATGCTGAATGCGACGAACCATTCGACGGTGCGCATGCCGAACGGCGTGCCGAACGTCCCCATGCTCGTGGCCAGCGCCATCAGCGCGGTCATCGCGAACACCGCGGCGATCGGTCGATAGCGCATGGCCCCGGGATCGGCGATCGCCAGGCCGAAAAAACGGCGCAGATCGTCGTATCCGCCGATCCGCTTTCCGTCGATGACGGTCTGCGGCGTCGTCGCGACGCCGTGCGCCGCCTTGAACGCATCCACCTCCGCACGCGTAATCAGGTGATGGTCCTCGACCGTGTAGCCGTTGCGCCGCAACAGGTCGCGCGCCTTCAGGCCAAAGGGACAGACATGGGTCGGCATGACCATACGGTAGAGGACGGCGTGTCGGGACATCAGCTGGATGTGGTCACGATTATGGTCCGATGCCAGCCGGTTGCGCGGAAAACACCGCCCGAAAAACCAAGGGCGGCACCCTCCGAACGAGGATACCGCCCTTAGCCCGTAGTGACGCGATACAGGGCGACCGGAATGTCCGGTCGCCGGCCGCCGCTATGACGTGTCAAGATGAACGCAATGTGTCCGAACGCGGACGCGGTCGAGACACACCGCCGCAAAGGCATACATGCACGAAAAGCCGCCGGCGCATCGCGCGCAGGCGGCTTTCGGGAAGCAAGCGGGCAGGGACGGCGATCCGATCGCCGTCGATGCTTACTTGATCTTGGCTTCCTTGAACTCGACATGCTTGCGCACGACCGGATCGTACTTGCTGAAGCTCAGCTTCTCGGTCTTGGTGCGCGGGTTCTTCTTGGTGACATAGAAGAAGCCGGTGTCGGCGGTGCTGACGAGCTTGATCTTGACGGTAGTCGGCTTGGCCATGAGCCCTAATCCTGAAAACAAGGAGAGCGGCAGCACCAACGCCGCCGCTCGATCAGCCGCGGCGCATGGCGGAGTTGCACCGACAAGTCAACCGCGCAACCCTCGTGGATGGTCTCTCAACCGCCCGTTTACCATTGCCGGCGCAGGATATCGCCTGGAATCGAGGGGAGCGGACGATGGGGCGGGCAATCGATGTCGAGATGACCATGATCGAGTCGGTACGTGCCGACCTTGCCGCGCGAATCGCGGCGATCGATGTGAAGGCGCCCTACACCTGCGCCCGCGACCTCAAGCCCGATATAAACCAGATTCGCCTGATCGCGCATCGCAACGGGCTCAATCCGGCGGTGACCGTCGCCCATTTCGTCGATTCGGCACTGTCGCGCGGCGAACATGGCGCACTGGTCCATGGCTGGTTGTCGGTCCTTGGCGATGCGGTGGCGTGCGAACGACAGGACGTGCGCGCCTGCGACGCCTTCGCCGCCGCCTGTTCGGTGCGGCTTGCCGGCTGACGGGCGCCGGCTGATAGGGGCGCGTTGACATGGATGCACTGATGGCGGCGTTCGTCGCTGCGGCCCTGGCGCAGGTCGGCGACCGGCCGGCATGGCTCGCCGCGATCCTCGCCGATCGCTATCGCGCGCCCGGTCTGGTCATCGCGATGGCAGCGCTGGCCTTGCTGGGCGCGGGGCTGCTCGCCGCCGCCGCCGGCGCCGTGCTCGCACCCCGCCTGACGCCGGAGGCGAAGCAGCTGTTCCTGGCGTTGGCGCTCCTGTTCCACGGGGGCGGCGCGTTGTTCCCCGTCAAGGCACCCGAGCGGCTCGATCGCTGGCGCATCGGTGCGGCTGCGACCAGCCTTGCCGGGCTGTTCATCCTCGCATTCGGCGACGGCGTGCAATTCGTCGTGCTGGCGCTTGCCGCCCGCGCCGACCTGCCGTGGCTCGCCGCCGCCGGCGCGACGCTCGGTTCGCTGGCGGTGATCGTGCCTGCGGCGGTGCTGGGGGAGCGCGGCTGGACCGCCTTGCCTCTGGTGCCGATGCGCCGGATCATCGGCGCGCTGTTCGTCGTCGCCGCACTCTGGCTGGGCCTCGACGCGCTCCGCCTGATCTAGCGGATCGATCAGACTGGCCGGCGAAATGCCAGCCGTATCGGGAGCATTTCGGCTATCGGATCGTTGCCGCAACGACCCCTATCCCAGGAGCTATTCCGATGGCCGACATCAACCCGGCACTCAACACGCCGACCGACCTCACCAATACCCGCAGTGTCGCCGACGCGCTCAACGCCTCGCTCGCCGATTGCTATGCGCTGTACCTCAAGACGAAGAACTTCCACTGGCACGTCTCCGGCCCGCATTTCCGCGACTATCACCTGATGCTCGACGATCAGGCGACGCAGATTCTCGGCGTCACCGATGCCGTTGCCGAACGCGTCCGCAAGACGGGCAACACCACGCTGCGTTCGATCGGGGACATCAGCCGCCGCCAGACGATCGCCGATAACGACCGGGATTTCGTCGACGCTGCATCGATGCTCGCCGAACTGCGCGAGGACAATCTGAAGCTCGTCGAGGCGTTCCGCACCGTCAAGGATGCGGCGGAAGCGGCGAAGGACAATGCCACCAGCGGCATCGTCGACGACTGGACTGATCAGGCGGAAGAACGCGCCTGGTTCCTGTTCGAAGCCAGCCGCAAGGGCTGACGGAACCAGCCCGTCCTTCGTTCGGTTGACCGTGTAACGCCCGGCACCGAACGCCGGCATCCGAACGCCAGTACCCAAACGAAGGACACCACCATGCTAAAACTCGCCCTTACCTTTCTCGTCATCGGTCTGGTGCTGGGGCTGCTGGGGTTCGGTGGGATCGGCGGCGCCTTCGTCGGCATCGCCAAAATCCTGTTCTTCATCGCGATCGCGCTGTTCCTGCTGTTCCTCGTCATCAGCCTGCTCGCCGGCAAGGCAGTGAAGGACGCGGTCGACTGATTGCGGGCGGCTAGCGGGTTCAGCGTCCGCCCAGCCCGACGCGCACCAGCCAGACGTCCGGCGGCGCGCCATAGCGGACCGGCAGGTTGCTCGTCCCCAGCCCGGCGGTGACGATCGTGACTCGGCCGGGATCGTGGACGATGCCGCAACGATCATGCGGCGATGTCACCTCGAACGGCGCGCCGATCAGCGGCAGCACCACTTGCCCGCAATGGGTATGGCCGGCGAGCAGCAGCCGGGTCCGCGATGACAGCTGCGGCGCGATCGCGGGCGAATGCGCCACCATCACGCCCGCCCCCTGCAACGCCGCCAGCGCCTCCAGGGTCTTCTCCGGCCGGGCGCGCGACGTCGCCGGATCGTCGAGCCCGCCGACCGCCAGCGGACCGATCTCCCGCCCCTCATTGGCCAGCACGACGATGCCGATCCGCCGCAACATGGCGGCGAGTGGAGCCGGGTCTGTCCAGTGATCGTGGTTGCCCAGCACCGCCACCCGCCCCAACGGCGCCCGCAACCGGGCGAGCGGCCGCGCCAACAGGGGTATCGCGCGCGCCGCCTCGTCGACGCCGCGCCCCTCGATGAAATCGCCGGCCAGCACGATCAGGTCGGGATGCAGCGCATTGACCTGATCGACGATACGATCCAGCCGCGCCGCGTCCATCGCCGCGCTTTCCATATGGATGTCGCTCAACAACGCGATGGTGACCGGCGGCTGTCCGGCCGGCCAGCCGGGCAGCGCCACCGCGGCACGGCGCACGATCGGATCGGCGCGCGCATTGCGATAGCCGACCAGAAACGCCGCGCCGATCAACAGGATGAGGGCGAGCAGGACAAACGACAGACGACGGATCACACCGTCGCCCCTAACGGGAGCGGATCGATCGCGCCATGCGTTTGCCATCCATGCACGCTTTCGCCGCGCTCCTCGATTCGCTCATCTACACGCGCGGCCGCAATGCCAAGCTGAAGCTCATCGTCGACTATCTGCTCGCGACGCCCGATCCCGATCGCGGGTGGGCGATGGCGGCGCTGACCGGCGATCTCGACCTGCCCGGCATCAAGCCGGCGCAGATCCGCGCGCTGATCGAGGCGCGGGTCGACCCCGTGCTGTTCCGGATGAGCCGCGACTATGTCGGGGACACCGCGGAAACGGTGGCGCTGCTCTGGCCCACGCCCGTCCCCGCTCCGGTCGCTACGGCGCCATTGTCGATCACCGCGACGATCGACGCGCTGCGCCACCTGTCGCGTGCCGACGCGCCGGCGGTTCTCGCCGGCATGCTCGATCGCCTCGATTCCGAGGAACGGTTCGCGCTCCTCAAGATGGCGACCGGCGGCTTGCGCATCGGCGTTTCCGCCCGCCTCGCCAAGACCGCGCTGGCGCAGGCCTTCGGCCTCGACCTCGATGCCGTCGAAGAGGTGTGGCACGGCCTCGCCCCGCCCTATGCCGCGCTGTTCGCCTGGGCGGAGGGGACCGGCGCGCAGCCGACGCCCGCCGACGTGCCGGTGTTCCGCCCGTTCATGCTCGCGCACGGGCTGGAGGATGCGCAGGTCGACCTCGCCGATTATGCCGCCGAATGGAAATGGGACGGCATCCGCGTCCAGATCGTCCACGTCGCCGGCCAGACCCGCCTCTACAGCCGCACCGGCGACGACGTCACCGCCAGCTTCCCCGACGTCGCAGCCGCCTTCACGACGCCCGGCACGCTCGACGGCGAATTGCTGGTCAAGGGCGCGGTGCAGGGCGGCAGCCTCGAGGATGGCGGCGGCGCCGCCAGCTTCAACGCGCTGCAACAGCGCCTCGGTCGCAAGGCGGTGTCGGCGAAGATGCTGGCCGACTATCCCGCCTTCGTCCGGCTCTACGACATCCTGCTCGACGGCGCGGACGACCTCCGCCCCCTTCCCTGGACCGAACGCCGCGCCCGGCTGGAGGCGTTCGTCCCGCGCCTCGATCCCGACCGTTTCGACATCAGCCAGGTGATCGACGCCGCCAGCTTTACCGAACTGGAAGCGATCCGCGCCGGGGCCCGTGACGCCGCGATCGAGGGCGTGATGCTGAAGCGCCGCGATTCGCCCTATGTAGGCGGGCGCCGCGCTGGGCTATGGTACAAATGGAAACGCGACCCGCTGACCGCCGATTGCGTCATCATGTACGCCCAGCGCGGCAACGGTCGCCGCTCGTCCTATTACAGCGACTACACCTTCGGCTGCTGGACCGGGGAGGGCGAATTGCTGCCCGTCGGCAAGGCCTATTCGGGCATCACCGACGAGGAATTGCGCCTGCTCGACAGCTTTGTACGCCGCCACACGCTCAACCGCTTCGGCCCGGTACGCGAGGTCGAAAAGACCATGGTCCTCGAAATCGCGTTCGATTCGATCCATGCCTCCACCCGCCACAAATCTGGCATCGCGATGCGTTTCCCCCGCATCGCCCGGATCAGGACCGACAAGCCCGCCGCCGAGGCGGACCGGGTCGAGACATTGCAGAAGCTGGTGACATAATCGCCGGTGCGGGCGGCCAGCCTTCGCGACGACCGCCCGCGAATGGGATCATACGGCGGCGGGGGCGAAGACGCGCAGGCGATGACCATCGGGATCGCATGCGACGAAGGTAGTCCCGAACGCCATGGATGTCGGCGCCTGGACGATGGTCAGCCCCCGTCGCGACCAGTCGGCATGGACGCGGTCGACGGCATTTGCATCGGCGACGGTGAACGCGAGCTCGCTGGCGCCGGTCAGGCCGGTGCTTTCCGGTTCCACCGTCTCGCTGGACCACAGGCCGAGCATCACCCCGTCTCGCAACGGCAGGATGGCGATATCCGCCTTCTGCTCGACGATCGGACTGCCGAGCAACGCGTGGTACAGCGTGGCGCTGGCGACATGATCGCGGACATGCAGAAGCACGAAATTGAAGTCCGGCATACGTTCCCCTTTTCGATTGCCGACACGCGGGATCGGTGCCGGCAGGTCGGGGATGCGCCTCCGCTGTGTCAGTTTCCGTCAGCAGTCATTGCTCGGGAATGCCCTGAACGGCATGCCAGTCCTTGAGCATCCGCCCGCGGCGGCGGGGGTAGCGCTCGTCGCGGTCCTCGACCGATACGATGCGATCGATACGGAAATGGCGATAGCCGTCCCGCAGTTCGCACCAGGCGACGACGACCCTCACGCGGTCGAAGAAGGCCACGGCGATCGGCCAGATAACCCGCTCCGTCGCCTCGCCCCGTTCGTCGGCATAGGCCACCGCCAGCTTTCGTTCACGCCGGATCGCGTGGCGGATCGTCGCCAGTGCCCCATCCAGCGCAGCCATCGGCTCACCGGGGCCGATCAGCAGGCCCGACCCTTCGACCCCCGCCTTCAGTTCAGGCGGAAGGACGGCGCTGATCTTCGCAACGACGGCCTGCGCAGCCTTGCCGAGCGGTCCGTCGGCCTGCTCCGCCACCCAGCGTGAGCCCAGCACCAGCGCCTCGATCTCGTCCTCGGTAAACATGAGCGGCGGCAACAGGAAGCCGGGGCGGAGCACATAGCCGACGCCGGCCTCCCCCGCGATATCCGCACCCTGCCCCTTGAGCGTGTCGATGTCGCGATAGACGGTCCGCACGGACACGCCGAGCGTAGCGGCCAGCGTGACGGCCGCGACAGGTCGCCGATACTGACGGAGCAGCTGGATCAGGTCCAGAAGGCGTTGCGTGCGTGACATCGGCATGCCCCCAACAGGCAATGGCACGCCGCCGGTGCCGCGATCGAATGGCGGATTATTGCGAAGGCTGCGCCCGCCCCACCTCGTCGCCCAGCTTGATCTCGAACAGCGTCGGCCAGTATTTGCCTGTCACGAACAGGCGGTCGCCGCTCGGGTCGTAGGCGATGCCGTTCGCCACCGCATCGGGGTCGGCATTGGCGATCTCGGCGATGATCGGGCGCAGGTCGATCAGGCCGTCGACCTTGCCGGTGGCGGGATCGATTCGCGCGACGAAGCCGGTCATCCAGACGTTCGCCAGGATGCGACCGCGATACGCCTCCAGTTCGTTGAGCTTCTGCAGCGGCCGCCCGTTGAGCGATACCGCGATCCGGCCGCGCTCGGCGAAGGTCGCCGGGTCCATCCGCCGAAGCGTCGGCGTGCCGTCGGACAGGATGATATCGCGGCCGTCGCTCGTCATGCCCCAGCCCTCGCCGGCGTATCGGAACGGCTTGCCGGCGCGGGTCAGCGCAGGCAGCGCCCAGCGAAAGCCCAGTCCCGTCTTCCACGTCACGCTCAACAGCGTGTTCTTCCAGCAGCCGATGCCTTCGCCGAACAGGTCCGGCGCGATCCTCGCGCGTGCCAGCACCTTGCCATCGAACAGGTTCACCCGGCGTATGTCCGACGCGCCCTCCTTGCCCGTGCTTTCGTACAGCGCGCCGCCGCAGAACAGCAGCCCCTCGGTGAACGCACCTGTATCATGCGGAAAGCGCGCGACGACGGTCGCGGCATAGACCGGCACGCCGGCTTCGGCGGCCGGCGTCGGCCCAAGCTGCCCAGCCTGGCCCATCGGCCCGACCTGCCCAGCCTGCCCCATCGGCCGGGCCTGCCCGGTTTGCCCGGCTTGCGCGACGGCGGCGGCGGGCGGTGCCTGTGTCGTCGGGCGAGTCGCCTGCCACGCCGATCCCCCGATTGCGCCGACGATCGCGAGCGCCACTGCCACCTTCACCACACGCATTCCTTTTCGTGTCCCCATCCACTGCCGTTCCGGCCGGACGACCACCGGGCGCACCGGCCTGCCCCATAACGCGAAAAGGCCCGGCGCCGCAGAAAGCGGGCCGGGCCTCGTCATACGCGTATCGGGAAGCTTACAGGGCCGACAGGTTCACGGCCGCATGCTTGCCGCGACGATCGACCTCCAGCTCGAACTGCAGCTTGTCGCCCTCGTTCAGGGTCGACATGCCGGCACGCTCGACGGCCGAGATGTGCACGAACGCATCGGGCTGTCCGTCGTCGCGCTGAATGAAGCCGAAGCCCTTCATCGCGTTGAAGAACTTGACCGTGCCAGTCGCCTTCTCGCCGGTCAGCTGACGCTGCGGGCCACCGGCGCCTGCGCCACCCGGACGCGGACCACGATCGCCGAAGCCGCCTTCGCGCGGTTCGCGGGGCGCACGCTCGGTGACGGCCATCGGCTCGCCATCGATCTTCAGCTCGGTCGCCGAAATACGGCCACCGCGGTCGACCAGGGTGAAGCCGAGCGGCTGACCCTCTGCCAGCGCGCTCATGCCAGCCTGTTCGACGGCCGAGATGTGCACGAACACGTCTTCGCCGCCGTCGTCACGGACGACGAAGCCGAAGCCCTTCTGCGCGTTGAAGAACTTGACCACGCCGGTGCCTTCGCCGACGACCTGGGGAGGCATGCCGCGGCCACCGCCGCTGAAGCCGCCACCACCACCGCCGCCGAACCCGCCGCCGCCGCCACGGAAACCGCCGCCACCACCGCCGCCGCCGAAGCCGCCACGATCGCCGCCGCCGAAGCTGCTGCCGCCACCGAAGCCGCCACGGTCACCGCCGCCGAAGCCGCCGCCACCGAAACCGCCGCCGCCGAAGCTGCTGCCACCACCGAAGTCGCTGCTGCCGCCGCCGAAATCATCGCGCTTGTCGCGACCACGTCCGCCACGATTGCCGCGGCCACCTTTGTCGTAACCCATAAACCTGTTCGTCTTCCCGGTTCGCCCGCATCCAATCCGTTCGAAGAACCCGTGCGCCGGACGACGAACGCGAGCCCTCGGGCGCCATACCTATTGCGCCTTGGGACTCGTCATAGCGCAGAAAACAAGTCCCCGCGAACGAATTCGTCGTATCTGCCGCCCAACTCATGGGGATACTTGCCTCGACTGGTCGCAGCCGCCACGATTCTGCCCGATTCGCCGCTCCGCCCTGCCCCGCACGCTTCCCCATTGAGCGCGATCCCGCTGTGTCGTAGGGCGGGGCATGACCGTTCACTTCCACGAGGAAGACCTCCCCGCCGACGTCTTCGCTCCCGGCACCTCGATCGCCGTCGATACCGAGACGATGGGCCTCATCACGCCGCGCGACCGGCTGTGCGTCGTCCAGCTGTCCGATGGCGGCGCCGACGAACATCTCGTTCGCTTCGGCCCCGACAGCGACTATGCCGCCCCCAACCTCAAGGCGGTGCTGGGCGATCCTGCGCGGGTGAAGCTGTACCATTACGGTCGCTTCGACATCGCGGCACTCCAGCATTATCTCGGGATCGTGGCAGGCCCCGCTTACGATACCAAGATCGCCTCGCGCCTCATCCGCACCTACACCGATCGCCACGGGCTGAAGGAGCTGGTGCGCGAACTGCTCGGCCAGGAACTCAGCAAGCAGCAGCAATCCTCCGACTGGGGTTCGCCCGACCTGTCGGACGCGCAGAAGGATTACGCCGCCAGCGATGTCCGCTTCCTCCATCGCCTGCAGGCCGAACTCAACCGCCGCCTGGTCCGCGAAGGCCGGATGGAACTCGCGCAGCGATGCTTCGACTTCCTGCCGACCCGCGCCGCGCTCGACCTTGCCGGCTGGCCCGACATCGACATCTTCGCGCATGCCTGATTCGCATTGGCCCGCCCCCCTCGCCGGCGGCCTGGCGGCGTGAGTGCCGCGATGGCCGAACGCGTCCGCTCGACGCGACAGCGCTGGGCCGCGCCCGGCGGCCGGCACGATCGCTTCGTCGCCTTGCTCAATACGGGCCTGCCGGTCGGCATCGGCGTGCTCGCCGCCTTCCTGGTGATGGCACCGCTGACCGCGGGCAACGAGGTGTCGTTCGTCCTCGACAAGAACAAGGTCGAGGTCGCGAAGGAACGCATGAAGCTCCAGGCCGCCACCTATCGCGGCCAGGACGACAAGGGCCAGGCGTTCGCGCTCAACGCCGGATCGGCGGTGCAGCAGAGCAGCAGCGTGCCGGTCGTACGGATCAACGGCATGACCGCCGACCTCGCGTTGCAGGACGGCCCCGCGAAGCTGCGCGCCGACCAGGGCCGCTACGACCTCAACACCGAACAGATGAAGGTCGACGGGCCGATCACCTTTCGCGCCGCCAACGGCTATCGCCTCGACACCAGCGATGCCACGATCGACCTCAAGTCCAAGACGATGAACAGCCAGGGCAAGGTGACCGGCACCGTGCCGCAGGGCAATTTCAGCGCCGACACCCTCAACGCCGATCTCGAGGGGCGCACCGTGCGGCTCAGCGGCAATGCCCGCTTGCGGTTCGTCCCCGGACGGACGAAATAGCGCACCATGCGTCCTGCCCTTTCGCTCGCCCTGATAGCTCTCGTCGCCGCGCCGCTCGCCGCGCAGACGAAGCACAATTCGAATGCGCCGATCGACTTCGGTGCCGACAACATCGAATTGCAGGACAAGGCGAATCGCGGCGTGCTGACCGGCAACGTATCGGTGAAGCAGGCGGAAATGACGCTCAACGCCGCGCGGATGACGGTCAGCTATACCGGACAGGTCATCGGCGGCTCGCCGTCGATCTCGCGCCTCGATGCCAGCGGCGGCGTCACCGTCCGCCGGCCGGACCAGACCGCCAGAAGCCAGTTTGCGATCTACGACCTCAACCGCCGCGTCATCACCATGCTCGGCGCGGTGACGCTGACCCAGGGCGGCAATACCGTCAACGGCGGCCGGCTGACGATCAACCTCGACACCGGGCGCGCGGTGATCGACGGATCGTCGGTGCGCGGCAGCAGCGGCGCGACCGGCGGCGGCACCACCACCGCGGCGCCGGGCGGCCGCGTCACCGGTACCTTCTCGGTCCCCAAGCGCGACTGATCCGCGGCCGGTCGATCGGGCTTGTAAGGCGGGCCCGTCGATCCGGCACGCGGGGCGGCTGCCGCAGCGCGGCGTCGACCTGCCTAAACAGGCTTCCCTCCGCCGCCCGCCCGCGCCATGACGCATTCCCATGCACGAATCCTGCCAAGGCAGGACTTCGGTAACCCATTGCTGCGAGGCATCACGCTTATGGACGCCGCCGTCACCGACCTCCAGACTGCCGAGCCGATCCACGAAGCGCCGGCCAGCCGCGGCCTGCAGGCGATCTCGATCGCCAAATCCTACGACAAGCGCGTCGTCCTCACCGACGTGTCGGTATCGGTCGACCGCGGCGAGGTCGTCGGCCTGCTCGGCCCCAACGGCGCCGGCAAGACGACCTGCTTCTATTCGGTGATGGGCCTCGTAAAGCCGGATTCGGGCCGGATCATGCTCGACGGCGAAGACATCACCAAGCTGCCCATGTACCGCCGCGCGATCCTCGGCCTCGGCTATCTGCCGCAGGAAACCAGCATCTTCCGTGGCCTGTCGATCGAGAAGAATATCGGCGCCGTCCTCGAACTCTCCGAGCCTGATGCATCGAAGCGGCCTGCGAAGCTCGACAAGCTGCTCGACGAATTCGGCCTCACCCGCCTGCGCGCATCGCCGGCGATGGCCTTGTCGGGCGGTGAGCGACGCCGCGCCGAAATCGCCCGCGCGCTCGCCGCGGAACCCTCTATCATGCTGCTCGACGAACCCTTCGCGGGGATCGACCCGATCTCGATCGCCGACATCCGCGATCTGGTGAAGGACCTCAAGCGCCGCGACATCGGCGTGCTCATCACCGATCACAACGTGCGCGAAACGCTCGACATCGTCGATCGCGCCTACATCATCTACGACGGCCGCGTCCTGTTCGCCGGCTCCCCGGAAGAACTCGTCGCCGACGCCAACGTCCGCCGCCTGTATCTGGGCGAAGGCTTCTCGCTGTAGACCATGGCCTGCGCATCCGCCTTCCTCCCCCCTCCCACCGGGAGAGGGGCAAGCCGCACAGCGGCGCGGGGTGAGGGCAGGAGCGAAACGTCCGCGCCTCTGTCGCCCCTCACCCCTCCGCCCTCCCGATGGGGGAGCGCTTCGTGAGCCTCGCCCCGCGCCTCGACCTTCGCCAGTCGCAATCGCTGGTGATGACGCCGCAGTTGCAGCAGGCGATCAAGCTGCTGGCGCTGTCCAACCTCGAAATCGAAGGGTTCATCGCCGAAGAGGTCGAGAAGAACCCCCTCCTCGAAGCCGCACAGACCGACGAGGTCGTCCGCCCCGAACGGGTCGAGCGCGAGGAACCGGCGGGTTGCGACGACCTCATCGGCGGCACCGCCAGTGCCGACCCGATCGACGTCGACTATGCCACCGAAAGCCACCAGCAGGACAGCGTCGCCGACGGCGGCGGCGGCTTCGACGGCGGGCTGTCGATGACCGGTGGCAGCGGCGGCAGCGGAGCGGGCGGCGAAGACCTCGACTTCGATTCCTTCGCAGAGCGCGACGGCACCCTCGCCGATCATCTGCTGGCGCAGGCGGGCGCGGTGGTCGACGGTGCCGACTGGTTCATCGCCCAGCATCTGATCGACCAGATCGACGAGGCGGGGTACCTCGCCATCCCGTTGCTCGACATCGCCAACCGCCTCGGCACCTCGCTCGCCCGGGTCGAACGCGTCCTCGCCCTGATCCAGACGCTGGACCCGACCGGCGTCGGCGCCCGCGACCTTGCCGAATGCATCGCATTGCAGGCGCGCGAGGCCGATCGCTACGACCCCTGCATGGCCCGGCTGATCGACAACCTCGATCTGCTCGCCCGCGGCGACCTCACCCGCCTCAAGCGGATGTGCGGCGTCGACGACGAGGATATGGCCGACATGATCCGCGAATTGCGCGGCTATGATCCCAAGCCCGGCTGCCGCTACGGCGGCGAACCCGCCCTCGCCGTCACCCCCGACCTGTTTGTGCAGAAGACGAAGACCGGCTGGGGCATCGAACTCAATGCGGCGACACTGCCGCGCGTCCTCGTCAACCGCCGCTATTACCACGAACTCAGCCACGGTCCGCAGGACAAGGCGTCCAAGGCCTGGCTGTCCGACGCGCTCGCCTCGGCCAACTGGCTCATCAAGGCGTTGGACCAGCGCCAGCGCACCATCATCAAGGTCGCCGCCGAAATCGTGAAGCAACAGGAAGCCTTCTTCCTGAAGGGCGTCGCCCACCTCAAGCCGATGACGCTCGCCCGCGTCGCCGACGCCATCGAGATGCACGAATCGACCGTCAGCCGCGTCACCAGCAACAAATATCTCAGCTGCGCGCGCGGTGTGTTCGAACTCAAATACTTCTTCACCAGCGCGATCCAGGCCGCGGACGGCGGCGATGCGGTGTCGGCGGAAGCGGTGAAGAGCGCCATCCGCGCGCTGATCGCCGGCGAAGGCGCCAAGATCCTCTCCGACGACACGCTGGTCGAACTGCTGCAGGCGAAGGGTTTCGACATCGCCCGCCGCACCGTCGCCAAATATCGCGAATCCATGGGCATCGGCAGCAGCGTACAGCGTCGCCGCGCCCGCACTCTGGAGGGCACATGATCTCGCGCCGCCTCACCCTCGCCGCCATCGCCGCCACCGCTGCGCTCGTGCTGACCGGCGCGGCTCGACCGGTGCCGGTCCTGACGGTGATGACCTTCAACGTCCGCTGGCCGAACCCGGACGATGGCGCCAACATCTGGTCCGCCCGCCGCGCGCTGTTCGCGCGCACCGTCGCCGCCGCCGATCCCGACCTGATCGGCACGCAGGAACTGTTCAAGGCGCAGGGCGACGACATCGTCCGCGCCCTGCCCCGCTACCGCTGGTTCGGCCGCGACCGCCGCGGCGGTCATGGCGATGAACACATGGGGATCTTCTATCGTCCCGACCGGCTCACCCTGCTCGACCACGGCGATTTCTGGCTGTCCGACACGCCCGACGTCCCCGCCAGCATCAGCTGGGGCCACCCGTTGCCGCGCATGGTCAACTGGGGCCGTTTCCAAACCCGCGACGGCCGCCGCTTCGTCGCGCTCGACACGCATTTCCCCTATCGCGACGCGGACGAACCGGCGCGTGAAAAGGCCGCCGCCCTCATCGTCGCCCGCCTGCCCGCGATCGCCGGGGGCGATCCCGTCGTCCTGCTGGGCGACTTCAACACCACGCCCACGACCCGCACCCACGCGATCCTGACGGCCGCGCTCGCCGATGCGCGCGACGCGGTGCCCCGCCCCGTCGGCCCCGCCGAAACCTTCCACGACTTCACCGGCAAGCCCGACCGCCGCATCGACTGGATCCTGACCCGCGGCGTGACGCCGCTCACCGTCGAAACCGTGACCCGTCACGACGGTGCGCGATATCCCTCGGATCACTTCCCCGTGGTGGCGAAACTGCGCTTCGCGCGCTGACCGACGGGTCAGTCGCTGATCGTCCACCCCTGTTGCGGGTCGCCGCCGCGCACCGGCTGGCTGGCCTTGAGCGCGCGCTGGAACCGCTCGTCCGGCGTGAGCGGGACGGCGCCGCGCGGCATCACCCGACCGGCAGGCATCACCGGCACCGCCACGACCTGCACCGGCCGCGCCGGGGCAATCACAACCGGAACGGGAGGCATCGGGGCTGCGGGTATCGCAGCGCGGGCAGCCGCCGGTGCGGCGCCGGTGATCGTCACGCCCTTGTCGACGATCGTCATCATGCGACTGCCGCCACCACCACCCGGCACCAAAGTCGCCACCGCGCCGGTGCCATAGCCCGACAGATAGACCGCGCGGCCATATTCGTCGCGATGGTCGACGATCGCGACACCGGGCTGCGTGCCGTCCGGCCCGCCCAGAATGCGCAGCACCTCCGCCACGTCGGCGGTGTAGCAGGTCGTCGCCTTGCGTGACCGACAGCCGACCGGCGCGACGGCCTCATGGCTCGGCCGCGCGTATAGCGTCGCGCTGTTCATCCACAGATTGCGTCGCCCCGTTCCACCGAGAAGGAAGACGTACCGATAGCCCGCGTCCCGCGCGCGCTCCGCTGCGCGATACAGGGCCAGGTCGATCGCGTCGTACGGGCCGCGCCTCGCAGCCTCGACCCGCCACGTCCCGTCCTTCTCGACATGATCCTTGTAGCCAACGCCCTGCCAGCCCTTCATCGGCCCGTAATACGGACCCTCTTCGCGCCCCGCCAAGGCGGGTTGCGCCAGTGCCAGCAGCATGAGGCAGGGCCAGAAACGCATGATCGCCATCCTTGTTGATTTGGCCGATGCGCTAACCGCGGGGCGTTAACGTCGGGTTGAAGGCGTGCGGCGGCGGATCAATCGTCCTCGTCCTCGAACCCCACCAGCGCCAGCGCGCGGGCCTTCATCTGGCGTTGCTCGCACCAGTGGACCAAAGCCTCCTCGCGCCCGTGCGTCACCCACACCTCCTTCGGCGCGATCTCGGTCAGCGTGTCGGTCAGCTCGTCCCAATCGGCATGATCGGACAGGATCAGCGGCAGTTCGACATTCTTCTGTCGCGCCCGCTGCCGCACGCGCATCCACCCGCTCGCCATCGCGGTGATCGGGTCGGGAAGCCGCCGCGACCAGCGATCGTTCAGCGCACCCGGTGGGCACATCACGACATGCCCCGCCATGTCCGCCTTCCGGGCATCCGCCACCGGCAGCAACTCCCCCAGCCGCACGCCATGGTCGGCATACAGGTCGCACAACCGCTGCAACGCGCCGTGGATGTAGATCGGCGCGTCATGCCCCCGCTCGCGCAATTCGGCGATCACCCGCTGCGCCTTGCCCAGCGCATAGGCGCCGACCAATACGCAGCGATCCGGGTTGGCGTGCAGCCGT
Source organism: Sphingomonas insulae (assembly GCF_010450875.1). Taxonomy (NCBI): domain Bacteria; kingdom Pseudomonadati; phylum Pseudomonadota; class Alphaproteobacteria; order Sphingomonadales; family Sphingomonadaceae; genus Sphingomonas; species Sphingomonas insulae. The sequence continues at coordinate 984,953 of NZ_CP048422.1, read as the reverse complement.
GCGATCAGCTTGTCGATCTCGTCGCCCGTGTCGGGATGCCGGAACACCGGCAACGCAAATGTCGCCTCGGTGACGAAGACGTCGCATGCGACCGGCTGGAACGGGGTGCAGGTCGGGTCCGGCCGCCGCTTGTAGTCACCCGACACCACCACCCGCTCGCCGCGATAGTCGAGCACGATCTGCGCCGATCCCAGCACATGCCCGGCGGGGACGTAGCCCACCTCGACCTCGCCCATGCGGATGCTCTCACCGTACGCGACGGGATGCCCCGCCTGCTCGCCATAGCGCGCGTCCATGATCGCCAGCGTCTCGGGCGTCGCCCACACCGCGCCGTGGCCGCCGCGTGCGTGATCGGCATGGCCATGCGTCACCAGCGCGCGCGCTTCCGGCTCGGACGGGTCGATCCACGCATCCGCCGGCGCCACATAGATGCCGTGCGGATGCGGTTCCAGCCAGTCGCCCAATCGTGCCATGACGCTACTACGCGCCAGAGGGGGCAAGGTGCCCAATGCCTCCGTCACCCCGGACGTGTTCCGGGGTCCACAATGCCGCAACGGAATCCCTCTGAGCATCCAGCCTTTCCCTCGCCGCGAAGTGGACCCCCGGACCAAGTCCGGGGTGACGGAGTGGTTTAGGCGACGCCCGTCCCCTACATACACCAGCGATGGACCTTCCCCAGCCGCTCGCCGATTGGTTTTCGACTCGCGGCTGGCGGCCCCGCCGGCATCAGCTCGACATGCTGCGCGAAGGGCGCGCCGGCCACCATGCGTTGCTCGTCGCCACCACCGGCGCCGGCAAGACGCTCGCCGGCTTCCTGCCAACCCTCGCCGAACTGATCGAACATCCGGTCGAGGGCCTGCACACCCTCTACGTCTCGCCGCTGAAGGCGCTGGCGGTCGACATCCAGCGCAACCTCGTGACGCCGCTCGATGAAATGGGCGTCGACATCCGCGTCGAAACCCGCACCGGCGACACGCCGTCCGACCGCAAGGCGCGCCAACGGGTCAAGCCGCCGCACATCCTGCTCACCACGCCCGAATCGCTGTCGCTGCTGCTCAGCTACCCCGACAGCTTCACCATGTTCCAGGGGCTGCGGACGATCGTCGTCGACGAGGTCCACGCATTCGCGACCGGCAAGCGCGGCGACCTGCTGTCACTCTGCATGGCACGACTCCAGCGGATCAGCCCCGGCCTGCGCCGCGTCGCGCTGTCCGCCACGGTGGCGGACGGCGACGGCTACCGCGCCTGGCTCGCGCCGGACGGCGACATCGATCAGGTCGCGATGGTCCACGGCGAAGCGGGCGCCGATCCCGACATCGCCATCCTGCTGCCCGAAGGCCGCGTACCCTGGTCGGGCCATTCGGGCCGCTACGCCGCGCAGCAGGTCATGGCGGAGATCGAGACGCACAAGACCTCGATCATCTTCTGCAACACCCGCAGCCTCGCCGAACTGATCTTCCAGGACCTGTGGAAGGTCAACACGCTGTCGTTGCCGATCGGCGTCCATCACGGCAGCCTGGCGCTGGAGGCGCGCCGCAAGGTGGAGGGCGCGATGGCATCCGGCCGCCTGCGCGCGCTCGTCGCCACCGCCAGCCTCGACCTCGGCGTCGACTGGGGCGATGTCGATTGCGTCATCCAGATGGGCGCGCCGAAGGGGTCGAGCCGCCTGCTCCAGCGCATCGGCCGCGCCAACCACCGGCTCGACGAGGCCTCCGAAGCGATCCTCGTCCCCGGCAACCGCTTCGAATATCTCGAGGCGCGCGCCGCGCTCGACGCGGTGGAGGCGGGCGAGCTCGACCCCGACCTGTTCCGCCCCGGCGCGCTCGACGTGCTGGCGCAGCATGTCATGGGGGTCGCCTGCGCCGCGCCCTTCGACCAGGCGGCGCTGCTCGACGAGGTCCGCTCCGCCCTTCCCTATTCGGCGCTCACCAACGAGACGTTCGATCGCGTCCTCGGCTTCATTCGCGACGGCGGCTACAGCCTCAAGGCCTATGACCGGTTCAAGCGCCTGACACAGGAGGCCGACGGCCTGTGGCGCGTCAGCCATCCGAAATTCGTCACCCAGCATCGCCTCAACGCCGGCATCATCGTCGAGTCGACGATGCTCAACGTCCGCTTCAAGAACGGCCGCAACCTCGGCAAGGTGGAGGAAGGGTTCGCCGCCCAGCTGTCGCCCGGCGACACCTTTTTCTTCGCCGGCCTGTCCTGCGAGGTGCAGAAGATCGATACCGAGGATCTGATCGTCCGCGCTTCGTCCAAGCCCGCACGCATCCCCACCTACGGCGGCTCGCGCATGCCGCTGTCCACCAATCTCGCCGACCGCGTCCGCGGCTTCCTCGCCGAGCCGGGGCAATGGGCGCGCTTCCCCGACGACGTGCGCGAATGGCTCGAATTCCAGGCGAAGCGCTCGGCTCTGCCCCGCCCCGGCCAGCTGCTGGTCGAAACCTTCCCGCGCGAAGGCCGAAACTACATGGTCGCCTATAGTTTCGAAGGGTGGAACGCGCACCAGTCGCTGGGCATGCTCATCACCCGCCGCATGGAGGCGGAGGGGCTGAAGCCATTGGGCTTCGTCGCCAACGACTATGCGCTCGCGGTCTATGGCATCGAAAAGATCACCGACCCCGCCGCCTTGTTCAGCCCCGACATCCTCGAACACGAATTCGTCGACTGGGTGCAGCAATCGCACCTGTTGAAGCGCGCCTTCCGCGAGGTCGCGGTGATCGGCGGCCTGGTGGAACGCCAGCACCCCGGCAAGCGCAAGACCGGGCGGCAGGTCACCTTCTCCACCGACCTCATCTACGACGTATTGCGCAAATACGAACCCACCCACCTGCTGCTGCAGGCGGCGTGGGACGACGCCCGCGCCCGCATGACCGACGTCGGCCGGCTGGCGGGCCTGCTCGACCGCGCCGCCGACACGATGCTCCACGTCGATCTGGAACGGGTGACGCCGCTGGCGGTCCCGGTCCTCACCCTCATCGGCCGCGAAAAGGTATCGACCGGTTCGGCCGACGATCATCTGCTGATCGAGGCGGAGGCGCTGGCCGCCGAGGCGATGACGCTCGACTGATCGTTCGCCGCCACAACACACGACCGTCATCCCCGCGCAGGCGGGGATCCAGACGCGCAGGCCTGCGTCAGGGTCGCCGACGCCAGCATCGATGGATTCCCGCCGGCGCGGGAATGACGGATGGGGCGTCGGATGCGCGCCCCATTCGCCCCTACACCGTCACCTGTTCGCCCAGTTCCAGCACCTTGCCCGGCGGGATCTTCAGGAAATCGGTCGGGTCGCTGGCGTTGCGCTGCATGAACATGAAGATGCGGTCCTGCCACAACGGCATCCCCACATCCGCCTCCGGCTTCAGCGTGTTGCGCCCGATGAAGAAACTGGTCTTCATCGCATCCAGGCTGCGCATCTCGGTCTTGCCGCCCACGCCCAGGTCGGCAGGCACGTCGGGCGATTCCATGAAGCCGTAGTTCAGCACGACGACCTCGAAATTGTCGTCCAGCCGCTCGGTGGTCGACCGGTGCTCGGCATCCACCACCGGACGGTCGGTGGTGCGGATGCTCACCACCAGGTTGCGCTCGTGCAGCACCTTGTTGTGCTTGAGGTTGTGGAGCAGCGCGCCCGGTGCCGAGCGCGGGTTGGCGGTCAGGAACACCGCGGTCCCCGGCACGCGTTCCGGCGGGCGCTTGGCGAGCGCCGCGGCAAGGTCGGCGAGCGGGATGCTCTGCCGCGCCTCGAACGCGCGCACGATGCCCTTGCCGCGCACCCAGGTGAAGATCAGGAAACCGATCGCCCCGGCGATCACCAGCGGCACCCATCCGCCCTCGATCACGCGCAGGATGTTGGCGCCGAAGAATATGAGGTCCAGCGTCAGGAACGGCAGCACCGCGGTCAGCGCCCACCCCCGCCGCCAGTGCCACACGTGCCGCGCGACCAGATAGCCGAGCAGGCTGGTCACCACCATCGTGCCGGTCACCGCGATGCCATAGGCCGCCGCCATCGCCGACGACGTCTTGAACTGGATGATGAGCACCAGCACGCCCACCAGCAGCAGCCAGTTGATCGCGGGCAGGTAGATCTGGCCCACGAACGACGCCGAGGTCTGGCGCAGCTTCATCCGCGGCAGCAGGCCCAGCTGCACCGCCTGCTGGGTCAGCGAGAATGCGCCGGTGATGACCGCCTGGCTGGCGATCACCGTGGCGAAACCGGCAAGCACGATCAGCGGCCCGCGGAACGCTTCGGGCGCCATCAGGAAGAACCAGTCCTGGTTGACGAACGGCTTGCCCGCCGCCGCTGCCGCCTCCAGGTGCGACAGCGCGAACGCGCCCTGCCCCAGATAATTCAGCATCAGCGCCGGAAAGACGAGGATCAGCCAGGCGATGCGGATCGGCTTCTTGCCGAAATGCCCCATATCGGCGGTCAACGCCTCCGCGCCGGTCACCGTCAGGAACACCGCGCCCAACACGAACAACCCGACCGTGCCGTGCGTCGCCAGGAACCGGATGCCATAGCTCGGCAGCAGTACGCGAAAGATCGAAAGCTCGTCGGCGATGTGCCAGATGCCAAGCCCGCCGATGACCAGGAACCACACGATACACACCGGGCCGAACAGCCTGGCGACCATCGCCGTGCCGCGCTTCTGGATCAGGAACAGCGCGATCAGAATGCCGATCGTCAGTGCCCGGATCGTCCCCTCGTCGAACAGCTTCGCGGCGGAAGGGATCGTCCGCAACCCCTCCATCGCCGACAGCACCGACAGCGACGGGGTGATGATCGCATCGCCATAGAACAGCGCCGCGCCCGCCGCGCCCAGCACCAGCGCCACCCGGCTGCGCATCCCGATCGATCGCCGCGCCAGCGCCGCCAGCGCCAGCACGCCGCCCTCGCCATGATTGTCCGCGCGCATCAGGAAGGTGACGTATTTGACCGTGACGATCAGCGTCAGCGTCCACAGCGCCAGGCTCAGCACGCCCAGGATCTCGCTGGGGTCGATGCCGTCGCCGGCGGACTGGCCCAGCGCCTCGCGGAACGCATAGAGCGGGCTGGTGCCGATATCGCCGAACACCACGCCGATCGCGCCGATCGTCAGGCCGATCAGGGCGGGGTGCGGCGGGCTGGAGGATGCGGAGGCGTCGACGGCGGGCGACATGGCGCGCGGCTACCTTGAAAAGACCGTCCCGACGGAAGGACGGCGCGCTTTACGCTTATTCGCCCGACGCGCAAGCGGATTTGCACGGCCGCGCACAACCGCTTGATCGCCCGACTCTTTGCGGGCAAGGCGCAGCCATGGTTCCCTTTTCGTTCGGCGGCCACATGCTCCAGGCCCTTCCAGAGGGGGCATTGCTGTGGCCGGCGCGGCGCGCGCTGCTGGTCGCCGACCTGCATTTCGAAAAGGCGAGCTGGTTCGCCGCGCGCGGCCAGATGCTGCCGCCCTATGATTCGCTGGCGACGCTCGCCGACCTGGCGGCGCTGGTGGCGAAGACGGGGGCCGAGGAATTATGGTGCCTTGGCGACAGCTTCCACGACAGCGACGGCTGCGACCGGCTGCCGCAGGAAGCGCGCATCCGCCTGCGCGCGTTGACCGAGGGGCTGCGCTGGACGTGGATCACCGGCAACCACGATCCCGACATCAAGGATCGCTGCGGCGGCGAGGTCGCGGGGGAGGCGATGGTGGACGGCCTGATCCTGCGTCACGAGGCCGATCCGCGCGACACCCGTCCCGAACTGTCCGGCCATTTCCACCCGAAATTGCGCGTCGCGGTCCGCGGCAAGCAGATCGCCCGCCGGTGCTTCGTCGCCACCCCGCGCAAGATCGTGTTGCCCGCATTCGGTGCGCTGACCGGCGGCCTCGATGTCGACCATCCGGCGCTGACGAAGGCGGTCGGCCGCGGTGCGGAAGCGCTGATCGCGATCGAACAACGCCTGCTCCGCTTCCCGATCGCCGCCTGACCTGACCCGGCCCGCCATCCGGCTAGCAGGTCGTCGTACGGTCGGCGACCTACCGGTAGAGCGTCGGAAATCCCGCCTTGAACGCCGCGACCTTCGGCTTGTCCCAATGCACGATATACGGGTGCGTCGGGTTCCGGTCGTAGAAATTTTGGTGGTACGCCTCGGCCGGATAGAAGCCACCTTGCTCGATCCGGGTGACGATCGGCGCCCGGAAGCTCTTCGCCGCGCCCAGCTGCGCGATATAGGCGCGCGCCACCGCCGCCTGGCGCGCATCCTGCGGGAATACCGCGGAGCGATAGCTCGGGCCGCTGTCCGGCCCCTGCCGGTTCAGCTGCGTCGGATCGTGCGCGATCGAGAAATAAACGCGCAGCAGCGTCGCATAGCTGACCTGGCGGGGATCGTAGACGACCTTGACCGCCTCGGCATGCCCGGTCCTCTCGGTCGACACCGCGTCGTAATTGGCGGTATCGCGCGTACCGCCGGCATAACCCGCGGTGACGCCGCGCACGCCTTTCACATGTTCGAATACCGCTTCCATGCCCCAGAAGCAGCCGCCGGCGAACACCGCGGTCTGCGTCGGGCCGGCCGCCGGCACGTCGATCGCGGCGGCGGGGATCGGCACCGCGCGTTCGGCTGCGGCGAACCCGGTGGACGCGATCACGGCGGCGGCGACACCCGCGACGGGGAGCAAAATTTTCATCATGCCACCAACATGGGGAGCCGCCGCGCGCATGGAAGGGATCAGCGGACCGCGACGATCGGCGATGCCGCCGGGATCGGCTGCGCGCCCTGCGCACTCGCCGGCTGGAGCGTGACGACACCGACCGCGCCGATGGCGAAGCCGCCGACGAATTGCCAGAAGAAGCCGCTCTTGATGACCTTGCGCATGACGCACCTGTTCGTTGTGACGAGCGCAGCTACGTCGCCGCGCCCCGTTCGGATGCCGAAATCGTCGTTCCGGCTTCCAGGCTCAATGCCGTTTATAGAAACGCTGCATTAACGCGGCGTGGCGGGGTCATTCATCCGGCGTAATGTTGTACCGGAATGGCCTCACCCTCACCCTTTGCGCGGCTGTGCCACTCCCTCCCTCTCCCCTCGGGAGAGGGATAGACGCCGAAGGCGGCGCTGGGTGAGGGTGAGCGTCCCTACTTCAGGTCCGCGCATGCCTGCTGGATCCGCGTGCACGCCTCGCGCAGCAGCGCGTCCGACGTCGCATAGCTGATCCGCATCGCCGGCGACAGACCGAACGCCGCGCCCTGCACCGCCGCCACCTTGGCATCGTCGAGCAGATAGCCGACGAACGCCTCGTCGCTGTCGATCACCCGGCCCGATGGCGTGGTCTTGCCGATCAGCTCCGCGAACGACGGATAGACGTAGAAGGCGCCCTCCGGCGTCGGGCAATGCATGCCGGGGATCGCGTTGAGCATTCCCACCACCAGGTCGCGCCGCCCCTGGAACGCCGCGGCGCGCTCCTTCAGGAAATCCTGCGGCCCGTTCAGCGCGGCCACCGCCGCCGCCTGCGCGATCGAACAGGGGTTGCTGGTCGACTGCGACTGCAGTTTCGCCATCGCCTTGATCAGCCACGGCGCGCCCGCGGCATAACCGATCCGCCAGCCGGTCATCGCATAGGCCTTCGAACAGCCGTTCACGGTCAGCGTGCGCTCGTACAGGTCGGGACACACCTCGGCGATCGTCGCGAAGCGGAAACCGTCGTAGACGATATGCTCGTACATATCGTCGGCGAAGATCCACACGTGCGGATGCCGGGCCAGCACCGCGCCCAGCGCCTTCAGCTCGTCCACCGTATAGCCCGCGCCGGTCGGATTGGACGGCGAATTGAGGATCACCCACTTGGTCCTGGGCGTGATCGCCGCGTCCAGCGCTTGCGGAGACAGCTTGTAATCCTGCTCCGGCCCGGCGATCGCGAACACCGGCGTACCGCCTGCGAACTGCACCACGTCGGGATAGCTCACCCAATAGGGGGCAGGGATCACCACCTCGTCGCCCGGATCGACGCTCGCGACGATCGCGTTGAACAGCGTGTGCTTGCCGCCGACGTTCACGCTCACCTGATCGGTGGTATAGGTCAGACTGTTGTCGCGCGCGAACTTGGCGACGATCGCCTGCTTCAGCTCGATCGTGCCGTCGACGTTGGTATATTTGGTCTTGCCGTCGCGGATTGCCTGGATCGCCGCCTCTTTCACGAAGTCGGGCGTGTCGAAGTCCGGCTCGCCCGCACCCAGCCCGATCACGTCGACACCGGCGCGCTTCAACTCGAGCACGCGGCTGGTGATGGCGAGCGTGGGGGACGGGCTGATGCGGCCGAGGGCGGCGGAGGGCTTCATGGACACGGGCCTTATGGCGAAAAGAACGCGCGCCCTATAGCGACAGCGGGTCCGTTTTCGCAACCGCGCGCGTCGCCGGCATCAGCCCGCGCAGCGCATTCCCGACAAAAAATTGCCCTGACAGGTCGTCGGGCGACAGGTTCGTTTCGATTGCCCGTGCCGAATCAATCATTTGTGAGCGGAGCACACCCGGCAGCAGTCCGGCCGCCAGCGGCGGCGTCAGCAGCATGCCGTCGTTGCGCGCCACGAACACGGTGGTGAAGCTGCCCTCGGTCAGTGCCCCGTCGGGTCGCACGAACACCACCTCGTCCGTGCCCGCCGCGATCCGCGCTGCATCGTAGAAGCCGCGATCGCTGGTCTTGTGCCGCAACCGGAAGTCGCCCGGATCGACCGGCAGCGGCACCACCGCGACGCGCAGCGGCCGCTCGAACGGCACCGGCGCCGGTGCCACCTCGATCGCGATCGCACCGCTCTGCGCCAGCAGCAGCCGGACGCGCGCCGGCGCGCGCAGGCGAAAGGTCGCCGCCTGCAGTTCGTTGCGCGCGCCGTGCCGGTCGAACCGGAATCCCAGCGCCCGCGCACTCGCCCGCATCCGTTCCAGGTGCGGGTCGAGCAGGGCCAGCCCCTGCTCGGGATCGAACGCCATCGTCTCGATGAGGTCGAGCGGTCGCTGCCCGGCGGTGACGAACGCACCCTTCGCCAGGCATTCCGCCCATTCCTCGTCACCGCGGCTGTCGGCGACGATCCCCGATCCCAGCCCGAGTTCGGCCGTGCCGTCGGTCACCACCAGCGTCCGGATCGCCACGTTGAACGCCGCATCGCCATCGCGATCGATCCGCCCGATCGCGCCGGTATAGGCGCCGCGGCCCGTATCCTCGACCGCGGCGATCACCTCCATGCTGCGCTGCTTGGGCGCGCCGGTGATCGATCCGCAGGGAAACAGGGCGGTCAGCACGTCCACCGCATCGCGGCCGTCCGCCAGCGTCGCCGTGACGGTCGAGGTCATCTGGTGCACCGTCGGATAGGTTTCGACGGTGAACAGCGCCGGCACCGCGACGCTGCCCGGCACCGCGATCCGCGACAGGTCGTTGCGCATCAGGTCGACGATCATCAGGTTCTCGGCCCGCTGTTTGGGATCGCCCTCCAGCGTCGCGATCCGCGCCCGGTCCTCGTCGGCGGTGTCGCCCCGCGTCGCTGTGCCCTTCATCGGCCGGCATGCCAACGCGCCATCATCCAGCGTGAAGAACAGCTCGGGCGACAGCGACAGCAGGTGCCGCTCGCCCGTGGCGACGAGCGCGCCATGGCCTGCTGCCGATCCCTGCCGCAGTCGCGCGTACAGCGCCGCCGGATCGCCCGCGATCCGCACGTCGGCGCGCAGCGTCAGGTTCGCCTGATAGATATCGCCCGCGCGGATCATCTCCAGCACCCGGCCGAGCGCATCGTCATAGGCGTGGCGTTCGATCCGCGGCGACGGTGCCGCCGCCCACGCGCCCGCCGGATCGGGCAGCCACGCCGCCACCGCCGCGGCATCCATTCGCCGATAGTCCGCGAACAGGCCGAACCACAGCAGCGGCCCGTCGACCGCCCGCGTCGGCAACGCCCGCGGCATCAGCGCCGCCCCGGCTTCGTAGGTCAGGTATCCCGCCGCGTGCAGCCCGCGCGCGCTGGCCGACCGCAATCGCTCCAGCGCTGGCACGACCGCCTCGGGCCGATCGGCCGCGACGATCTCGACCGGATCGACGTACAGCCGCGCCCCCGCGCCGCCATCACGGGCATCGTCGAGCAATACGAAGGGCGCGGTCGGCATCCCCCGTCAAATGCACGGCCCCATGCGTCGCACGCAAGCAGCGATTGCGCCACTTGGGTGGCGGGCGGCGATTGTCCCACCGCCCCCGTCCGCCTATCTCCTGCCCCATGACCGACACACCCTCGCGCGTCGCGCCCCTGAAAGCCGTCATCGTCCAGGTGACGCCCTTCCAGCAGAATTGCACCCTGATCTGGTGTACCGAGACGATGAAGGCCGCGATCGTCGATCCCGGCGGCGACCTGCCCCGGATCAAGGCGGCGGTGGCGCAGGCCGGCGTGACGGTCGAAAAGATCCTGCTCACCCACGGCCACATCGATCATGCCGGCGAGGCAAAGCCGCTTGCCGACGATCTCGGCGTGCCGATCGAGGGGCCGCACGAGGCGGACCGGTTCTGGCTCGCCCGCCTCGACGATGACGGACGCAATTACGGCATGACAGGCGTCACCTTCGAACCGGACCGCTGGTTGGTCGAGGGCGATACCGTGACGATCGGCAATCTCACCCTCGACGTCTACGAAACACCCGGACACACGCTCGGCCACGTCATCTTCCACCACGCGCCCTCGAAGTTCGCGCAGGTCGGCGACGTCCTGTTCCAGGGATCGGTCGGCCGCAGCGACATGCCCGGCGGCAACCACAAGCAGTTGATCGAGACCATCGTCACCAAATTGTGGCCGCTTGGCGACGACACCGCCTTCATCCCCGGCCACGGCAATCCCAGCACCTTCGCGCACGAACGCGCGAACAACATGTTCGTCAGCGACCGCGCGCTGGCGCAATAGGTCGGGCGAACGCTGTCCTACACGGCGCCGGTCGTGTAACGCTGCACTATGGTCGATCCTCGCTTCCCTCTCCTGTCGCGCGCTGCGGCACCGGGCGGGAACGCGTTCCGGTCGCGACGTAGTGTCAACTTCGGCAACTTCCGGCCGGACGACTCGGACACCCCCGTCGCAGCCGATATCCGACTCGCCCTTGCGCCCGTGAAGCTTGCAACAGCCCGGAAATTCGCTATAGGCCCGCGCTTCGCGATGCGTCCGGTTATCGGTGGCGTCCGGCAGCCGGCTTCGTCGGTTGCCTGCACGTCCCGTCGGGCTCATCGGATTTCCGCAAGCCGATTTTCTAGAACAAGGTGCCGAAATGGCCGTCCCCAAGCGAAAGACCTCTCCCTCCAAGCGCGGCATGCGTCGTGGTCACGACTCGCTGACCATCGCGTCGTTCCAGGAATGCCCGAACTGTGGCGAGCTGAAGCGTCCGCACAACCTGTGCACCGCATGCGGCCACTACAACGGCCGCGAGATCGTTTCGGTCGAGGGTTAATCCCCCTCCCCTCCCATCCGGATAAGCGCTGAACCATGCCCGACAATTCCTGGATCGCCGTCGATGCGATGGGCGGCGACAAGGGGCTGGCGGTCATGCTCGCTGGCGTCGCTGCGGCACGCCGGCGGTTCGAGGGCATGCGCTTCTTCCTGGTGGGCGACGAGGCCGCGGTTCGCGAGGAACTGAAGTCTCACCCGAATCTCAGCCAGCATAGCGAGATCGTCCACGCGCCGGAAACGGTCGCGTCGAACGACCGGCCCAGCCAGGCGATCCGCCGGTCCAAGACCACGTCGATGGGGATCGCCATCGATCTGGTGAAGCAGGGCCGCGCCGGTGCCGCCGTGTCGTCGGGCAACACCGGCGCGTTGATGGCGATGGCGAAGCTCGCGCTGCGCACCCTTCCCGGCATCGACCGTCCGGCGCTCGCCGCGCCGCTGCCGACGCTCGGCGACAACGACGTCGTCATGCTCGACCTGGGTGCGAATACCGAGGTGGACGCGCGCAATCTCGTCCAGTTCGCGGTGATGGGCGCGGCCTATGCGCGCACGATCATGGACCTCGACAGCCCCCGCGTCGCGCTGCTCAACATCGGCAGCGAAGACCAGAAGGGCACCGACGAGATTCGCGACGCCGCCGCGGTTCTCAGGGGCCAGTCGCACCTGCCGCTGACCTTCACCGGCTTCGTCGAGGGCGACCAGCTCGCCCGCGGCAACCATGACGTGATCGTCTGCGACGGCTTTGCCGGCAACATCGCGCTGAAGACCGCAGAAGGCACCGCGCGCTTCGTCGCCGACCTGCTCAAGCGCGCGTTCAGCTCGTCGGTCCGCTCGAAGGTCGGCTTCCTGATCTCGCGCCCCGCCACCGAATTGCTGCGCGACCACCTCGATCCCAACAACCACAATGGCGCGGTCTTCCTGGGCCTCAACGGCATTGTCGTAAAGAGCCACGGCAGCGCCAATGAACGCGGCGTCGCCACCGCGATCGGCAATGCCGCCAAGATGGTGCGCGCCGACCTGACGCGCCGGATCGCCGACGACCTGGGCAATTTCGAGAAGAGGGCCGCATGATCCGCTCGGTCGTCCGTGGCACCGGATCGGCGCTGCCCGAGAACCGGGTGTCGAACGCCGATCTCGCCGATCGGCTGGACACCAGCGACGAATGGATCGTCGAGCGGACCGGCATCCGCTTCCGCCACATCGCACAACCGCACGAAACCACCTCGACGCTCGCGGCGGAGGCATGCCGCGGCGCGCTCGCGTCGTCGGGCCTCGTCGCGCAGGACATCGACCTGATCGTCCTCGCCACCGCGACCCCCGACCAGACCTTTCCGGCCACCGCCACCAAGGTGCAGGCGATGCTGGGCATCGACGATTGCGTCGCCTTCGACGTGGCCGCCGTGTGCTCGGGCTTCCTCTATGCGGTGCAGGTCGCCGATGCGATGCTGCGCACCGGCATCCATCGCCGCGCGCTGGTGATCGGCGCCGAGACGTTCAGCCGCATCCTCGATTGGGAAGACCGCACCACTGCGGTCCTGTTCGGCGACGGCGCCGGCGCGATCGTGCTGGAGGGGCAGGAGAGCGACGCGGACACCGGTCGCGGCATCCTCGCCACCAAGCTGCACGCCGATGGCCGCCACAACGAACTGCTCTATGTCGATGGCGGACCATCGACGACCGGTACCGTCGGCAAGCTGCGGATGAAGGGGCGCGAGGTGTTTCGCCACGCCGTCGTCAACCTCGCCGCGGTCATGCAGGAAACGCTGGTGATCGCCGGCCTGACCCCCGACGACGTCGACTGGGTGGTCCCGCACCAGGCCAACGCCCGCATCCTCGATGCCACCAGCCGCAAGCTGGGTCTGCCCGCAGACAAGGTGGTGGTGACGGTCGACCGCCACGCCAATACGTCGGCCGCATCCGTGCCGCTGGCCCTCGACACCGCGGTGCGCGACGGACGGATCGTCCAGAACCAGATCGTCGTGCTGGAGGCGATGGGCGGCGGTTTCACCTGGGGCGCCGCCGTCATCCGTTTTTGACACATAGGCCCGCCAGGCGCATATTGTGCCGCATCAACGCAAGAAAGTCACTTTCGGACATTTCTTCTCTGGTGTAGCTTGCTTGAGGAGCATTCTAGTGAATGGAGTGGGGCAAGCGTGTTGATGACTACCGCGGGCACGTTGACGCGGGCCGACCTTTCGGAAGCACTGCATCGTCAGATCGGCTTGTCTCGGACGGATTCGGCCAAGATCGTCGAACAAATCCTGACCGAAATGTGCGAAGCCTTGTCGCGTGGCGAAAACGTCAAGATCTCGGGCTTCGGCACCTTCGTCCTGCGCGACAAGGGTGAACGGATCGGCCGCAACCCCAAGACGGGCATCGAGGTGCCGATCGCGCCGCGCCGCGTACTCACTTTCCGTGCCAGCCAGATGATGCGCGAGCGCATCGTCACATCGAGCTGACCCCGGTGCCCTCCGGCACGCCAAAGGCGAGCGGAGCATTCAGGACGATCGGGGAGGTTTCCGAGGAAACCGGCCTTCCCCAGCATATCTTGCGCTATTGGGAAACGCGTTTTCCCCAGTTGCGCCCGGTCACACGCGCCGGCAACCGCCGCTATTACCGGCCCGAGGACGTCGCGCTGATCCGTCGCATCGACGGCCTGCTCAACCGCGACGGCTATACCGTGCGCGGCGTGCAGCAATTGCTGGGTGACCGCCGCCAGTCGGCCCCGGTGGCGCCCGATACCGGCATCGATCCGATACGGCGGCTGCGGACGATCCGCGACCAGCTGGCGCAGGCGCTGCGCCAGGACGAGCACCCCGCCTGAGCGACGCCGCTGTCGACGTCAGCCGACCGCTCGCCCGTCGGTCCGTTGCGCGACCAAGGTGGCCCGATTCACGATCCGCGGCCGGTGTTCGCGAGCCTCTGCACGAAGCGCTGCCTTGCCGGCGTCCGAGCGGTCTTCCCGCTGCGTGAACGGGGATGATGGCGTCCGTACTTATCCGTTGATCGGATCGGGCCAGCCCTTCGTGTGCGGCATCGGGCCACAACGTTTGCGGCAATCCATAGGCACCACGGCGTCGAACGACGGTCGATCCGGACCACGATAGATCAGCGCGACGACGCGGACGGCGGCAGGCGGAGCAACATGAACAACATGAACAACCGGGGCACTCGTACGGAAACGTGCGGCGGCGATCGTTTTCATTTTGGCGATGATGAGAAAGAGCGGGTGTCAGCGAGGATCAGCCAGCGCCGGTCGGCGTTGTAGGACAGTGGCCGCCATTTTGCCCTGCAACGTCATGGGTTGCGCGCGGTTCCGACCAACACGCCCTGCCGATCGGGTCCCGTCGTCGCTTACCATTCGCGAGTCGCTCCGAGGGCTATTCGTACGGCAACGTACGGCGGCGATTGTCTCCGTTTCGACGATGATGAGAAAGAGCCGGTGTCGGCAAGGGTCAGCTCGCGCCGGTCAGAAGTGTAGGACAGTGGCCGCCGTTTTGCCTGCAGCATCAGGTTTGCGTGCGATCCCGACCAAGACCTCCCTGCCGGCCGGGTCCCGTCGTCGCTTACCGTTCGCGAGTCGCCCCGAGGTTCGTTCGTACGGAAATGTGCGGCGGCGATCGTTTCCACTTTTTCCGATGATGAGAAAGAGCTGGTGTCGGCAAGGATTAGCTGACGCCGGTCAGCGGTGTAGGACAGTGGCCGCTGTTTTGCCCTGCGACGTCATGGGGTTGCGCGCGGTCCCGACCAACATGCGCGTGCCGGCCGGGTCCCGTCGTCGCTTACCGTTCGCGAGTCGCCGCGAAGCGTACCTTTGCGTAGCGGTCGGCGATGTAGTTTACTTCCCAGGCGCTCTTCGCGAGGAAAACGGGGTTATTGTCGCGGTCCTTGGCCATGGCGGAGCGGTTGAGGTCCATGAACTGCTTGAGGTCTGCCGGGTCCTCGGCCGATACCCAGCGCGCGGTTTCGAACGGCGCGGGTTCGAGGCCGGCAGCGACCTTATATTCCGCATCCAGCCGCGACAGCAGCACCTCGAGCTGGAGCTGGCCGACGACGCCGATGATCCAGTTGGACCCGATTTCCGGATAGAAGACCTGCGTCACGCCCTCTTCGGCCATGTCGTCGAGCGCCTTGCGCAGCTGCTTGGTCTTGGTCGGATCCTTCAGCTGGACGCGGCGCAGGATTTCGGGCGCGAAATTGGGCAGGCCGGTGAAGCGTACGTCGGCGCGTTCCGACAAGGTATCGCCGACGCGCAGCGTGCCGTGATTGGGGATGCCGATGATATCGCCGGGAAACGCCTCGTCCGCGACTTCGCGATTCTGGGCGAAGAACAGGATCGGCGAATGCACCGCGATCGGCTTGCCGCTGCCCGAGGGGGTCAGCTTCATGCCGCGCTTGAAGGTGCCCGAGCACAGCCGCATGAAGGCGATGCGGTCGCGGTGGTTGGGGTCCATGTTCGCCTGGACCTTGAACACGAAGCCGGTGACTTCGTCGTTGTCGGGCGAGACGGGGGCGGGTTCGGCCGGCTGGGCGCGCGGCGGCGGTGCGTGTTCGGCGAGCGCGCCGATCAGTTCGGCGACACCAAAGTCCTTGAGCGCGGAACCGAAATAGACCGGTGTCAGGTCGCCGTTGCGATACGCCTCCGCATCGAAGGGGGCATAGCCGGCCTGTGCCAGCTCGATCTCCTCCGTCCAGCGTTCGGACAGGGCCGGCGCGTCTTCGGTCTTGCCGAGAAAGGCGCGGCTGTCGCCCTCCGGTCGGCTGATGCGGTTGGTGACGAGATCGAGCACGCCCTCGAACTCGCCGCCCATGCCGACCGGCCAGCTCATCGGGCAGACGTCGAGCGCGAGCATGTCGGCGATCTCGTCGAGCAGTTCGAACACCGGGCGGCCTTCGCGATCGACCTTGTTGACGAAGGTGATAATCGGCACGCTGCGCAGGCGGCACACCTCGAACAACTTGCGCGTCTGCGGCTCGATTCCCTTGGCGGCGTCGATCACCATCACCGCGGAATCGACGGCGGTCAGCGTACGATAGGTATCTTCGCTGAAGTCTTCGTGGCCCGGCGTGTCGAGCAGGTTGAAGGTGATGCCGTCGCGTTCGAACGTCATCACCGACGACGTCACCGAAATGCCGCGCTGCTGTTCGATCTTCATCCAGTCCGACCGGGCGCGGCGGTTCGCCCCGCGCGCTTTCACCTCGCCCGCCAGATGGATCGCACCGCCGAAATACAGCAGCTTTTCCGTCAGCGTAGTCTTGCCGGCGTCGGGGTGGGAGATGATCGCGAAGGTGCGGCGGGGGAGGTCACTGGATCGGGTCTCGGAATGATGCGCGACTCGGGCGAGCGACGCGGAAGTTGGCGAAGTTGACGGTACGTCGGGTTCGGAAGCGCCCTCCGCACGCTGCCCGCGGAACGGGCGGCGACAGGCGGACGGCATGGGTCATGGCCGCGCTTTGCCAGATTGGCGGCGTGTAGGACAGGGGGTTGCGTGCGCCCCTATCGTCCTGTCGCCGAACGTCGCGGCCCGCGGGCAGCACGCCATCGGCATCCGCGCGGCGCCATCGGGTTCGCCGCCACCGTGAGTCCCGGCCGCCGGGACGGCGGATGGGGCGGTGGCGCCCTATTCCTCCAGCGTCACGCGCATCGCGATGCGTTTCTCTCCACCTGCCGCGACGTCGAAGACACCGGGCTTGGCACGGTAATCGCCGGTATAGCCTTCGGGATCGGCGATGCCGTGCCACGGTTCGACGCAGACATAGGCCGCGCCCGGCTTCGTCCAGATGCCGAGCATCGGCGTGTCGGGAAAGGCGATGCGCAGGCGCGGGCCATCGGCCGCACCATAGACGACGGCGTCCGATCGCACCGCGTCCCACACCAGCGCATCGTCGACGAACAGGTCGTCGCGAAGCAGCAGGTCGCGGCCATCGAGCGGGGATGGCTTGCGGGCCGCGGCAATCGTGCCGTCCGCGGCGATGGTGCGCAGCGTATCGGGTTCGTCGGCGTCGAAGCGGATGCGGTGCGCGGCGCGATCCCGTCCGTACGGCAGCGGCCAGGCGAAGGCGGGATGGAAACCGAAGCTGGCAGGCAGCACGGTGTCCGCCGGGTTGATGATCCGCGCGGTGATATCCAGCGTCGCACCGTGCAGCGTGTAGGTGAGTTCCAGACGGAAGGCGAAGGGGTAGCTGGCCCGCGTCGCATCGCTGTCGGTCAGCACGAAGGTCGCACTCTCGTCGTTCGCTTGCACGACATCGAACGATGCGCCGCGGGCGAAGCCGTGCTTCTTCATCGGATAGGGGCGACCATCGAGGTGGATCGTCTCTTCGAATGGCGCGCCGACGACCGGGAACAGGATCGGCGCGTGTCCGGTCCAGAACGCGGGATCGGCGTTCGTCATCAATTCGCGATCCCCGGCATCGCGCAAATGGGTCAGTTCCGCGCCGAGCGGGTTGATCGCCGCGGTCAGGACGTCCGAGCGGATGGTGACGAATTCGGTCATGTGCACAAATCCCAACGCAAGTCCCAACAATGGGAGATGCGATTGCCCGGCGCACCACCGATGGTCAACGCGGACGATCGGGTAACGCCGGTCAACCGGGCGACCGGCGGGGCGGTCAGCGGGCGACCGTTTCCAGCGCGGCGGCATTGGCGCTGGCGGTTTCGGCCTGCATAGCCTGCGCATCGTACGGCGTCGGCGGCGTCCAGCCTTCCGCAGCGGACGCGTCGGTGACGAGCACCGGCGTTCCCTTGCTGGTCACCGCGAACAGTTTTTTGGCGAAGGCCGTCGGCACGCGGATGCAGCCGTGTGACGCCGGGAAGCCCGGGTTCATGCCGGCATGGATGGCGACCCCGTCCCAGGTCAGCCGCTGCATGAACGGCATCGGCGCGCTGTCGTACAGGTTGCTTTTGTGCTGTTCCGATTTCTGCAGGATCGGGAACACGCCGAGCGGCGTGTCCTTGCCATCCTTGCCCGTCGACACCGTCGAGGCGCCGATCAGCAGGTCGCCGCGGTAGACGTAGGCCTTCTGGTCGGGGATCGAGATGCCGATGCTGACCGGTTCCAGCGTCGCGCTGTCGTTCCAGAGAAAGCGGTTGGGTGCCAGCGTCGTGATTTCGGGCGCGAGCGCATCGATCGCAGCGAGTGCCGGCGTGGGCGCGACGACGAGGAGGATGGCGGGGATCGCGTTACCTGCCATGACGAGCCACTGCTTCACGAAATCAACCTTTCTACGCCCGCCCCCTTCACCTCGATCAACGCACGATGATGTGATTCGTGCCTCGGACGGATCGGGATCAATCGAGCCCGACCCGCGCCCAACCGTGCAACCAAAGGGCCAGCCGGGGACGCGGGTTGCAGAAAATTAAGTCCAAAGCTGCTATATGGTCTTTAGCGGGATCAAACCGGGGCTTTTAAATTTCGATGCAAATTGAGCACGATAGCGCACATGATCGGCGCGCGCTTTTGAAGAACGGACTGGTGTTGGCGGCGACGCTGGCGGTGCCGAGCACGGTATCGGCAGCGACGCGCCGGCTGACCCAGCGCGACCTGCGGCCGATCAGCGAACCGCCGGTGCCCGCGCCGCGGCCGATGGTGGTGGCCCGTCCGGTCACCTCGCCCAGGGTGGTGCGCCCCGACCTGATGCGTCAGGCGCTGGCGGCGCTCAACACGCATGGCCGCCGCGTGGCGCATCGCGACCGCATCGCCATCGCCGACATGTCGGCGCCGTCGTCGCAGGCGCGGTTCCACCTGGTCGACCTGGTATCCGGCAAGAGCCGGTCGTTCCTGGTGGCGCACGGCAGCGGTTCGGACCCTGCGCACACCGGTTTCCTGAAGCGCTTCTCCAACGATCCCGGTTCGAACGCGACGTCGGAAGGGTCGTTCGTCACCTCGGACTATTACGTCGGCAAGCATGGCCGGTCGCAGCGGCTGATCGGGCTGGACCCGACCAACGACAATGCGCTGGCGCGGGCGATCGTGGTGCATTCCGCCTGGTATGCGAACCGCGACATGCTGCGCACGCACGGCATGCTGGGGCGCAGCCAGGGCTGCTTCGCGGTCGGGGAAGGCGACCTCAGCGACGTGTTCGCGCAGCTGGGCGAAGGCCGGATGATCTTTTCCGCCAAGGTGTGATCGCAGCATGAGGCGTAAACGGCCCGCCCGCGGATGCGTGGCGGGCTTTTTGCTGCGTGCGTCCGGCGCAGCGCGCGCGCCCGACTGGCCATGGGCAGCGACCCCCATCCCCATGGGAGGTGACGGGTGAGGCGGCGTTCGCGATCGGGATAGAATATGGTCGCCGGCCTTGGCCCTTGCTCCAAAGGCGCTGCGCTGCGCGGCGTTGCGGTGTTGGAGGGGGCGGTGACGGAGGGGCGGTGACGGAGGGGCGGTGACGGAGGGGCAGCCGGGCGGCGTCTGCGCTCCGGGTCGCCCCTCCCCCGCGCCGACCCGCGGTGGTCCCCTGCCCCCCGTACCGGGGAGGGATGGTCAGCCGCGCAAGGCGGCGCCCTGTTTCGCGGCGGCGGCGACGACCTTGTCGGCGATCCCCTTCAGCATGTCGTCGGTAAAGCTCTTGTCGCCGGGTTGCAGCGTCACCTCGACCGCCACCGATTTCCTGCCATCCTCGACCCCCGCGCCGGTGAAGACGTCGAACACGCGTGCCGCGACGATCGCGGCCTTGTCGGCGCTACGGACCGCGCGGACGAGCGCGTCGGCGCTCACCTCCGCCGGCACGAGGAACGCGAAGTCGCGGCGCACCGATTGCAGCGCGGGCGGCGCGAAGGCGGGGCGCATGAAGCCACCCCCGTCCTTCAGCGCGCGCCGGGCGGGCAGCGCATCGAGGTACAGTTCCACCGCGGCGACCGCGCCATCGAGGTCGAACGCCTTGAGCAGGCTGGGGTGGAGCATGCCGAACGTCGCCAGCACGGTCTTCGGACCGAGGCGCAACGTGCCGCTCTGGCCGGGATGCCATGCATCGCCCGCCTCGCCCATCACCTGCACATTGTCGACTGGCGCACCGGCGGCGGCGAGCAGCGCCAGCGCCTCCGCCTTGGCGTCATAGGCGTCGAACCCCGCGGCCTTGCCGTCGCGCCAGCCGCGTTCGCGGCGGTTGCCGGCGAGGACGAGACCCAGCGTCGGGCGTTCGGCATCGGCAAGGTAACGGCGGCCGACCTCGAACAGGCGGACCGCGGTGATGCCGCGCTTGAGGTTGCGTTCGGTCGCCGAGAGCAGGCCGGGCAGCAGCGATGGGCGCATGACCTTGAGGTCTTCGCTGATCGGATTGGCGAGGGTCCACGCGCCGCCGCCGAAGGGCGCCGCCTGTGCCGCGGACAGGAAGCTCCACGTCACCGCCTCGTCGAGGCCACGCGCGGCGGCGGCGCGGCGGACGCGGCGTTCGAGCTTCTGTCCGGGAGTGGCGGTCGGCCGGGCGACACCCGGCATGCGGGGCAGCGGCACGGGCGCGACCTTGTCGATCCCCTCGATCCGGATGACCTCCTCGACGAGGTCGGCGGTGCCGTCGATGTCGCGGCGCCACGTCGGCACGGTGACGTTCCAGTCGGCATCGACGCCGAAGCCGAGCGATTCGAGGATCGCGCGCTGGCGATCGGCGGGAACGGCGAGGCCGCCCAGCGTCTCTGCCCTGGCGGTGTCATAGGCGTAGACACGCGGGGCGAGCGGCGGCTGGCCGGCGCGGGTGACCGGCGATGGCGTGCCACCGCACAGATCGAGCACCAGACGGGTGGCGATAGCGAGGCCGTCGTCGAGGAAGGCCGGATCGACACCGCGTTCGAAGCGCTGGCGGGCATCGCTGGTCAGCAGCAGCGCCTGGCCGGTGCGGGCGATATGATCGGGATCGAAGAAGGCGCATTCGATCAGCACGTCGGTGGTGCCGGACGACACGCCGGAATCCTCACCACCCATGATGCCGCCGATATCGTGGACCTGGCGATCATCGGCGATGACGGTCATCGCCGGGGTCAGCGCATAGGTCTTGCCGTTGAGCGCGACGATCCGTTCGCCGTCGGTCGCCCGCCGCGCGACGAGGCCACCAGCCAGTTTCGCACGGTCATAGACGTGGAGCGGGCGGCCGAGATCGATCGAGACGTAATTGGTGATGTCGACCAGCGCGCTGATCGGCTTCTGCCCGATCGCGGCGAGGCGCCGGCGCATCCATGCGGGTGCCTCGCCATTGCTGACGCCGCTGACGTTCTGCGCGTAGAAGGCGGGGCAGCCGGCGGGATCGTCGGTGCGGACGTCGGGGGCATCGCCCTCGCCCGCGACGGGCGCGACGGCGAGCGGCCGGAGCGTGCCGAGACCGGCGGCGGCGAGATCGCGGGCGATGCCGCGCACGCCCATGCAATCCTGTCGGTTGGGAGTGATGCTGACGTCGATCACCGCATCGTCGAGACCGGCGTAATCGGGATAGGGCGTGCCGACGACGGCATCGGCGGGCAGTTCGATGATGCCGTCATGGTCGTCGCCCAGTTCCAGCTCGCGGGTCGAGCACATCATGCCGTTCGATTCAACGCCGCGGATGGCGGCGACCTTCAGCGTCACGTCGAGGCCGGGGACATAGGCGCCGGAAGGGCCGAACACGCCGACGAGGCCGGCGCGGGCATTGGGGGCGCCGCAGACCACCTGCAGCGGGGCCCCGTTGTTGACATCGGGGCCGGCATCGACCGACAGCACCTGGAGCTTGTCCGCCTGCGGGTGGCGTTCGGCGGTCAGCACCTTCGCCACGCGGAACGCCTTCAGCGCGTCACCGGGATTGTGGACGCCCTCCACCTCCAGCCCGATGCGGGTCAGCGCGTCGACGATCGCGTCGAGGCCGGCGTCGGTGTCGAGATGCTCGTGGAGCCAGGACAGGGTGAATTTCATAGCGATTCCAAACCTTCGTCATCCCGGTTGACGCCGGGACCCGTGGGTGCGGGCGGCCGCTGTCGACCGCCTGCACCCGCCATCATGCTCGACCTGTCCATGGCTCCCGGCGCGCCGGGATGACGGACAGGACCGCGGTCACGCACCTGCGCCGACGCCGCCGGACAGGGTCGGCACGTCGAGCGTCGAGAAACCGTAATGCTTCAGCCAGCGGATATCGCCGTCGAAGAACGGGCGCAGGTCGTCCATGCCGTATTTCAGCATGGCGAGCCGGTCGATGCCGCAGCCGAAGGCGAAGCCCTGCCATTCGTCGGGATCGAGACCGCAGGCGGCGATCACCTTTGGGTGGACCATGCCGGAGCCCAGCACTTCCATCCAGCCGGAGTCCTTGCCCTCCGGGGAGCCGCCGATGACGCGCTTGCCCTTTTCCATCGTGTAGCCGACGTCGACCTCCGCCGAGGGTTCGGTGAAGGGGAAATAGCTGGGCCGCAGGCGCAGGACGATGTCGTCCCGCTCGAAGAACGCCTTCAGGAACGTTTCGAGCGTCCACTTCAGGTGGCCGAGCGTGATGCCCTTGTCGATCACCAGCCCCTCGACCTGATGGAACATCGGGGTGTGGGTGGCATCGCTGTCGGAGCGATAGGTGCGGCCGGGCGCGATGATGCGGATCGGCGGTTGCTGGCCCAGCATCGTGCGGATCTGCACCGGCGAGGTGTGGGTGCGCAGCAGGGAAAAGGTGGTGCGTTCGTCGGCGGTTCCCGCCGCCTTCGCATCGAGGCCCTGCTGGAGATAGAAGGTGTCGTGCATCGCCCGCGCCGGATGCGTGTCGGGAATGTTGAGCGCGGTGAAATTGTGCCAGTCGGTCTCGATCTCCGGCCCCGTCGCGACGGCGAAGCCCAGATCGGCGAAGATCTCGGCGAGTTCGTCCATGACCTGGCTGACCGGATGGATCGTGCCGGTCGGCGCACCGTCGGCAGGCAGCGTCATGTCGAGCGTCTCGCCGGCGAGGCGCGCGTCGAGCGCGACGCGTTCCAGCGCCGCCTTGCGCGTGGCGATCGCCCCGGCGACGGCTTCGCGCAGGCCGTTGATGCGTGGGCCCTGGGTCTGGCGTTCGTCCGGTGTCATCTTGCCGAGCGTCTTGAGCAATTGCGTGACGCTGCCCTGCTTGCCCAGCGCCTCGACCCGCACCGCCTCCAGCGCGTCGAGGCCGGTCGCGGCATCGATCGCCGTCAGCATGTGGTCGCGCAGGGTATCGAGGTCGTCAGTCACGTGTTGCTCTCTTTCACTGGTGCCGGCGGCAGCCCGAGGCCGATCGCCAGATCATCCCATGCGGGATTGCGTTCTTCGATCAGCCGCAGCTTCCAGTCGCGGTTCCATCGCTTGAGCTGCTTCTCGCGGACGATAACAGCCTCCATCGTGTCCGCCACGTCGTACCAGACCAGACGGTGAACGCCGTAGCGGGAGGTGAACCCCGGGATCAATCCTTCGCGATGCTGAACCAGCCGACCGGGCAAGTTCGACGTGACGCCGACGTACAGCGTGCCATGTGGCCGGCTTGCGAGAATATAGACGCAGGGTTCACGATCCATGCTGTTCCCTCATGATCGTCATCCCCGCGCAGGCGGGGATCCATATGGGGGAAGGTAGCGGATTGTCGGCGACGTTGCGCGTCTGGATCCCCGCCTGCGCGGGGATGACGATTGTTGTGGAGTGGAGGGCATATACCCACCCAACCCCGCTACGGAAAAAGGGCGCCGGTGGTTTCCCACCGACGCCCCGTTTCTAAAAACCTTGCACCGGTCGCTTATGCGGCCTGGGGCAGTGCCGCCTTCGCCTGGGCGATGATGGCGCTGAATGCCGCGCCTTCGTGCATCGCGATGTCGGCCAGGACCTTGCGGTCGAGCTGGACGCCGGCGAGCTTCAGGCCGTGCATGAACTGCGAATAGGTCAGGCCCTCGGCGCGGACGCCGGCGTTGATGCGCTGGATCCACAGACCACGGAAGGTCCGCTTCTTAACCTTGCGGTCGCGATACGCATATTGGCCGGCCTTTTCGACGGCCTGGCGGGCGATGCGGATGGTGTTCTTGCGGCGGCCGTAATAGCCCTTGGCCTGCTCAAGAATCCTCTTGTGCTTGGCGCGGGTGGTTACACCACGTTTGACGCGTGCCATATCCTGTTATCCTTACTTGAGGCCGTACGGCGCCCAGGCCTTCACCGTGGCGGTGTCGGCCTTCGACAGCACCTTGGTGCCGCGGTTCTGGCGAATGTACTTGCTGTTGTGGCTAATCAGGCGGTGGCGCTTGCCGGCGACGCCGTGCTTCAGCAACCCACTGGCAGTGAGCTTGAAGCGCTTCTTGACGCCGCTCTTGGTCTTGAGCTTGGGCATTTTGGTCCTTTCGCTATGAGCATGGCATGGACAGCCGCGGCAGCCCTTGATGGCCGGGCAGTCCTGTAGCGCCTCGCTCGGGAAGCGCGGCCCTTAGCGAAGCCCCGCAGGAAACGCAACCGATGCGGAACCGGAACGAGCGCGGGGCGCTTGATGGTGTCATGGACACCGCCACCCCCGCGACGGATACCCCCGCCACCCCAGCCGCCCCGGCGGCCCCAGCGGCCCCAGCCGCCCCGGCGGCGACGGAGCGGCGGCGCAGCTGCGGCTGGCGGATCGCCCGCAACATCGCGCTCGCCCTCGTCGGGCTCATCGTCGCGATCTGGCTGGTGCTGTACATCACCAAGGGGCGGTTCCTGAAGCATCCGTTCGAGCGATTCGTCGGCGGGCAGACGCATCGCCCGGTCACCGTCGCCGGCGATTTCCAGCTGTATTTCGCACCGTTCCGCATCAAGTTCCTCGCGGAGAAGATGACGATCACCAATCCCGGATGGGCGACGAAGCCGTACCTGTTCCAGGCGGAACGAATCGACACCCGGATCGCGCCGCTGTCGCTGATCTGGGGCAAGCGGCGCCTCTACTGGCTCGACCTGGCGAATGGCGCGGTCGACCTGGAATGGAATGCGGCGCATACCGCCAACACCTGGACGTTCAGCGACAAGAAGGGCGGCAAGCCGCTGGAATTCCCGCGTATCGACGTGGCGACGGTGCGCGGCACGACGGTGCGCTACCGCGATCCGCGCAT
Source organism: Sphingomonas insulae (assembly GCF_010450875.1). NCBI lineage: Bacteria > Pseudomonadati > Pseudomonadota > Alphaproteobacteria > Sphingomonadales > Sphingomonadaceae > Sphingomonas > Sphingomonas insulae. The sequence goes on along the minus strand of NZ_CP048422.1, from coordinate 959,530 downwards.
GCAGCTGCTCGCCGACCTGAGGGTCGAGGACATCCGTTCGACCGATGCACGGATCGGCAAGGCGGTGGGGGTCGACGGCGACGGTACCATTCGTGGCACGCCGTTCCGCGTCACCGCCCAACTGCTGTCGCCGGATGCGACGGTCAATCGCGGCCGCAACCAGCTCGTCGCGCGCGCCTGGGCCGCGCACAATATCGTCGACGTGTCCGGCACGCTGCCGTCGATCGCGGGGATCGAGGGCGTGCCGTTGCAGACCCGCGCGCGCGGGCGCAACCTGTCGGAACTGCTCGGCATCATCGGCGTGGTCATCCCCAACACGCGCAGCTACCGGCTGAAGGCGCAGCTGGTGCAACAGGGCCAGGACTATGTCTTCACCCGGATGAGCGGCACCGTCGGCAAGAGCGATGTCGCGGGCAAGCTGACGATCACCAACGGCGACCGGCTGCATCTCGATTCGGTGCTGACCACCAGGAGCCTCGACATCGTCGATGCGGCACCGTTCATCGGCTATAACCCGGACATCGTCGCGACCAAGGGGGCTATCGCCGCAGCCGCCGCGACCGGGGCCGCGCCGCAGCGGATCATGCCGGACGCCGAACTGCCGATCGAGACGATGCGGCGATTCGATGCCGACCTCAAATGGACGATCGGCGTCGTGCGGTCGCGCAACCTGCCGATCAGCAATATCGACATGACGCTGAACCTCGACCGGGGACGGCTGGCGCTGTCGCCGCTCAGCTTCGCGATGGCGCGAGGCAATGTCGCATCGGACGTGGTCTTCGACACGCGACAACGGCCGACCGCGGTCAGTTACGACATCCGGCTGGCGCCGACACCGATGGGGCGCCTGCTCGCCGGCTATGGCGTGGCGGAGGCGGGTACGACGGGGACGATCAAGGGCCGCATCAAGCTGGACGGACGCGGTGATTCGATCCACGATTCGCTCAGCACCGCGGCCGGACGCATCGCCTTCGTCATGCCGCAGGGCCAATTGTGGACGCGCAACGTCCAGCTGGCGGAGCTGGATCTCGGCACCTTCGTGCAGAAGATGTTCGAGGACAAGCTGAAGAAGCCGGTCGAGGTGAATTGCGGGCTGATCGGTTTCACCGTGCGGAACGGCGTCGCGGCGGCGGACCCGATCCTGATCGACACGACCAAGAACGTCATAGTCGGGCGCGGCGGCTTCAGTTTCCGGACCGAGGCGATCGACCTGGCGTTCCGCGCCGATGGCAAGAAGTTCAGCCTGTTCTCGGGCCAGTCCCCGGTCGGCGTCGGCGGGGTGTTCGCCGGACCGAAGCTGAACGTGATCAGCGACCAGCTGCTGGGGCGCGCCGGCGCCGGACTGGGGCTGGCACTGGTGGCGACGCCGGTGGCGGGAATCCTGGCGTTCGTCGACGTCGGCGATGCGAAATCGGCGGCGTGCGGCCCGGTGCTGGCCGGCGCGACCGCCAAGGCGCAGCGCACCACCAAGGGCAATGCGCGCGACGACGTCGGCAAGGGGACGACGGCGAAGGACGAAAGCGGCAAGGCGTCCGGCGGCGAGAAGAAGGACCAGCGGAAGAAGTTTCTGGGGATTTTTTGAAGGGTCGGGCCTGCCATCCGTCATCCCGCCCCGTCCGTCATCCCGGCGCACGCCGGGACCCATGATTACGGTTACAGGCCGTCGCGCGCACCAGCAGTCACGCCCCATCCATGGGTCCCGGCGTACGCCGGGATGACGATGTGGGTCAGGTCAGCCGATCAGTGGTCGTGAGATCCGTGGCCGGCCGTCGCGCGGATCGCTTCCAGCACGTCGTCGGTGCGGGCCGGATCGCCGATCGCCAGCACGTGCCCGGCGCTGTCGGCGGTGAGCGGATCGCCGTTCCAGTCGCACATGCGGCCGCCGGCGCCCTCGACCACCGGCACGAGCGCGGCGAAATCGTAGAGTTGCAGACCCGATTCGGCGACGATGTCGAGATGGCCGCTCGCCAGCAGGCCGTAATTGTAGCAGTCGCCGCCATAGACCGGCCCCTGCCGTACGTGGCCGCCCGATGCCGCGGCGACCAGCGCCATGTAATGCGGCACGTCGCCCTCGCCGAACAGGTGCGGACTGGTGGTCGCCAGCACCGCGCCCGCCAGCGCCGGGCAGGCGCGGGTGCGGGCGGGCTTGCCATTGAACGTCGTCGGGCGCCCGGCGACGCCGAGCCAGCGTTCGCGCTGTACCGGCTGGTCGATGATGCCGAGCAGCGGCCAGCCATCCTCGACCAGCGCGATCAGCGTGCCGAAGATCGCGCGGCCGACGGTGAAGCTGCGCGTGCCGTCGATCGGGTCGAGCACCCAAGTGCGCCCGGTCACGCCGGGCTTCTCGCCATATTCCTCGCCGATCACGCCGTCGCCCGGCGCCTCGGCATCCAGCAGCTTGCGCATCGCCGCCTCCGCCTCGCGATCGGCGCGGGTGACGGGGGAATGGTCGTCCTTCAGCTCGACGCCATGCTGGCCACGGAAATAGGGGCGGATCGCGGCGCCGGCGGCATCGGCGAGGCGGCTGGCGAGCTGGATGTCGGCGGCGGTGATCGGCATGGCCTGCGCCCTATCGCGCCCGGCCGCGCTACGCTAGGGTGCGGTAACTTCGAGAGGATCGTTCCATGCGCCTGTTTCCCCTGCTTGCCGCCGTCGCCGTCGTCGCCGCTCCTGCCGCCGCCGCCGGCCTCGCCGTCGGGGCCAAGGCGCCGACCTTCTCCACGCGCGGCGCGGTCGCGGGCAAGGTGGTGAACATCGACCTCGCGCAGCAGCTGAAAAAGGGGCCGGTGGTGCTGTACTTCTTCCCGGCGGCGTTCACCGGCGGCTGCAACGCCGAGGCGCATGCCTTTGCCGAGGCGATCCCCGATTTCCAGAAGGCGGGCGCGACGGTGATCGGCATGTCGGCGGACGACGTGCCGACGCTGCAGCGCTTCTCGGCGGAAAAGTGCGCGGGCAAGTTCGCCGTCGCCAGCGCCGGCCCCAACGTCATCAAGGGCTACGACGTCGCGCTCAGCGCAATGGGCAAGTCGCTGACCAAGCGCACCAGCTACGTCATCGGTCGCGACGGCCGCGTCGCCTATGTGCATGACGACATGAACCCGGCACAGCATGTCGCACTGACGCTGGCGGCGGTAAAGAAGCTTCCCCATTCCTGACCGAAGCGCAACGGTCCGATAACCTATCGCCCGTAGAACCACGGCGGAGATCGAAGGGTGGGGTATGGGCGGACCGTTCGCGGCGAGGAAGGACGAGAAAGGCGACCTGTTTTCACAGATCGGCGCCTTCCTCTCGGCCCATGCGCTCAGCCCCGAACCCGCGCATTACAATTTCGCCTATGACGTGATCGCCAACCCGGACGGCATGCTCGCCGGGGCGGTGGCGCGGTTGACGGATGGCGGGGTACGGCTGAGCCGGTCCGACATCGAATCGCTGGGCGGCCGGGTGGTGATGGGCGGCAGTGCGCCGCCGCCGCGCCGCGACGACCATGCCGCCGAACAGCAGGCGGATGCCGAGGCCGCCGAACTCGTCGCGCAGACGCAGGCGCAGGTCGACGGCTTTGCCGACATGATGCGGGCGATGCAGGACGAAACGCGCGGATTCGGCCGCGACCTGGCGCAGAGCGCCGCTGCGATCGAACGCACGGCGCCGGTATCGCAGACCGCGGCGGGACTGGACGAGATCGCACGCATCACCGGATCGATGCTGTCGCGCATCCGCGATGCCGAAGTCCGGCTGGCGCAGGCGACGCACGAGGCGGATGCGTTGCGCGCCAAGCTGGCGGAGGCCAACGATACCGCACGCCGCGACGCGCTGACCGGCCTGCCCAATCGGCGCGCGTTCGACGAGGCGTTCACGACGCGGCACGAGCCCGATGGTCCGTTCTGCCTGGCGATGTGCGACATCGACCGGTTCAAGCGGATCAACGACGCCCATGGCCACCAGATCGGCGACCGCGTGCTGAGCGCGGTCGGCCGGACGCTGGCGGAGGAATGCGCGGGGCATCTGGTGGTGCGCCATGGCGGCGAGGAGTTCGCGATATTGCTCCATGGTATCGCTTTGGCCGATGCCGCCGCCCATCTGGACGGCGTGCGCAGCGTCATCGCCGCCAAGCGGTTCCGCCTGCGCGAGACGGACAAGCCGCTGGGCCAGGTGACGCTGTCGATCGGCGTCACGGCAGTCCAGCCGAACGAGCCGATCGCGGCCGCATTCGGGCGCGCCGACCAGTTGCTGTACACCGCCAAGGCCGATGGCCGCGATCGGGTTTGCGCCGCCTGATATTGGCGCAATGCGCGCCATGAGGTTGGCGAAATTCACCAACACTTTTGGGGTTTGAATGGCTTTTCGTGATAATTCAGCCATTTAGATAAACTGGCACGGCAGCTGCAAATCCCTTGGCATCGATGAGCGAATGTCTCGCTCCGATCACCAAAGGGAAGTCACCATGTTCCTCCGCTTCGAACTCGCCCAGCGCGCCGCCTTCTCGGTCGTCGCCGCTCTCGCCTTTGCCGCCCTCGCGATCAGCGCCGCCGTCCCCGTCGTTCCGGTCGCCTGAGCCCCGCGGCTCATCGGGAGAATCACCATGTATCGCAGCCTGTTCCTCGGTCTCGCTTCGTTCGCGACGACCATCCTCGTGATCGCCAGCCAGGGCGGCGCGACCGTCGGCTAAGTCCCATGCCAGAGCGGGTCGGGCCCGGCGCGTGCCGGCCGGGCCACCCCCCTCCCCCTCATGCCATCAGGCGGTCGCCGCCGCGCCGACCGGTCCAGCCGGTACCGCTTCGCCGCGGCTGTACGTGCCGATGAGCACCCCTGCGGCCAGCACATGGCCCGCCATCGCATCCAGCATCGCCGACCGACCGGGCGTTTCACCCGGGTCGCCGGCCCCGGCATCGAGCGCGAACAGCTGAAAGGCGTAGCGATGCGCGCCATGGCCAGTCGGGGGATCGGGTGGCAGCCAGCCTTCACGGAAATAGGAATTGCGGCCGACGTCGCGATCGGGCGTGCCGGCGCCATCGGCAGTCACCGCACCCTCCGCCAACCGCCCCGCATCGGCGGGAAGGCCCCAGACCACGGCGTGGACCAGCGGCTGCGGCGCGGGTGCATCGGCATCCTCGACCAGCAGCGCCAGATGCGCGGTACCGGCCGGCGGCGATCCCCATAGCAACGGCGGCGATACGCCCGCCCCATCCGCGGTGAAGCGTTCCGGCAACCGCGCGCCGTCGGCGAAGGCGGGGCTGGACAGATCGAGCGACGGCAGGCCGCTATCCGTCACCATCCGGGCGACGCCCAGCTTCTCCATCCCGGCGCGGACGTCGCCCAGCGCCTTGCCCAACCAGGCGGGTACATGTTCGAGCATCGGTCTACTCCTGCGGACAATCGCCGGGGCGCGATCGCGGGGCCACACCGGCGGCATACCAGCGGCTGGTCGCGCCCATCGTCGCGGCATCGTGATAACAAGCCTCGCCGTTGCTGCCGTCCTCGGCGACCAGGAAGGTCCAGTTGGCGTCGGCGCAATTATGCGCTTCGCAGCCGTGTGCCGCGATACGCTTGTCCTTGGTCGCGAAGATCGGGACGGTAACTGCATCGCGCGCCGTGAAGCGGCGGCGGACCTTGTCCTCCCCTACCGCGTCGATCAACGCGCGCGCGACTTCGGTCCGGTCGTAGAAGCCGACGCCGTCGACCGTGTCGGTCGGGTATTTGCCGACATAGGCCGTGATCGGATTGCTGTGCGCCTGACCGGGGATCGGCGTCGGTGCCTGCGTCGGCGGCGGCACGAACGCCGCCGCGGCGGCATTGTCCGCCGGCTTTTCGGTTCGGCTGCCGCACGCGGCGAGCAGCAACAGCGGGATGAGCGGGATGAGGCGCATGGGGGTGGAACGCAGCGGGGTACGAGCGGGTTGCCTGAACGATGGCGCAGAACCTCGATCGTTTCGTTTCCGCACAGGCGCGGACCTATCCCCAAGCGCTCGACGAGTTGCGGGCCGGGCGCAAGGCGAGCCACTGGATGTGGTTCGTCTTTCCCCAGATCGCGGGATTGGGGCGGAGCGAGACCGCTCGCTTCTATGCGATCGTCGACGAGGCGGAGGCGCGGGCATATCTGTCGCATCCGCTGCTGGGCCGGCGATTGATCGAGGCGACGCAGGCGGCGATCGCGGCGCCAGGCAGCGCGACGGCGATCTTCGGCGGGATCGATGCGGTGAAGCTGCGATCGTCGATGACGCTGTTCGCCGCGGTCGCGGACGATCCGGCGCCGTTCGTCGCGGCACTCGACCGGTTCTTCGACGGCGAGCGGGACGATGCGACGCTGGCGTTGCTGCGCTAGGCGGGGGAAATCAGAACAGCTTGCCGCCGTCCGGCACGGGCAGCCCGGGGCCGATCAGCACGACCTTGCCGTCCGCATCCGGAAAGCCGAGCGTCAGAACTTCGGACATGAACGGGCCGATCTGCCTAGGCGGGAAATTGACCACCGCCGCGACCTGCCGACCGACCAGCGCATCGGGCGTGTAATGATCGGTGACCTGTGCCGAGGATTTCTTCACGCCGATCTCCGCACCGAAATCGATGCGCAGCTTGATCGCAGGCTTGCGCGCTTCGGGGAACGGTTCGGCGGCGACGACGGTGCCGACGCGGATATCGACCGCCTCGAAATCGGCGTAGGCGATGGGCTTAGAAATCGACATTGTCATAATGTGCCGGCGGGCCGATCATCTCCATGCGTTCGGACAGCAGGGGGCGGAAGCTCGGCCGGCTCTTGAAGCCGCGATACCAGCGCGCGGTCTGGTCATGGCCCTTCCAGTCGATCCCGCCGAGGTAATCGGCGACCGAAATCTGCGCCGCGGCGGCGAGATCGGCGAGGCTCATCGTCGCACCGCCCAGCCAATTGCGGTGATCCAGCAGGTAATCGGTATAGTCGAGGTGGCTAACCGCGGCCTTCATCGCCTCGCGCAGCCCCCTGGCATCGGGTGCGGCGCGGTGGGCCAGACGCTTGACGACGCGTTCGTGCAACAACGGCCCGGTGACGTCACGATAGAAATGGGTGTCGAACCAGCTGACCAGCCGGCGGATTTCGGCGCGGTTGGCGGCGGTGCCGTTGATCGTCGCCGCCTTGTCGACGGTTTCCTCGAAATATTCGCAGATCGCCATCGAATCGATCAGCGGCGCGCCGGGGCGCGAGGCGTCGACCATGACGGGTGTTTCCCCGGCGGGGTTCATGTCCATGAACTCGTCACGCCGATCCCAGGGCGATTCGCGCACCAGTTCGTAACCGATGCCCTTCTCACCCAGCAGCAGGCGCACCTTGCGGCTGAACGGACAAAGGGGAAATTGGTAAAGCTGCCACATGGCGACACCTGTAGGGCTGGCAGGGGGCGAGGTGAAGCCGTTGCGGGTCGGCGCCGCATAATCTAATCTACGGCTTTCAACCGCACAGGTGACCCGTGGGTATCCACATCGATCAGACGGAGGTCGAACAGGCGATCCATGCCCTGGCCGAGTTGCGCGGTCAGTCGCCGCTCGACACGATCGGACAGGTCATGATGAGCGAATTATCACGCGAATTGTCGCTCCGCGTGAACTTGTCACCCGAGCGGCGGACATGGCTCGACGACGTGCGCCAGGTACAGGCACGCATTCGCACGCTACCGGTCCTCGATCCGCGTTCCCCCGACGAGATACTGTACGACGAAGATGGCCTGCCACGGTGATCGTCGTCGATGCGTCGGCAATCGTCGCCATCGCACTGGAGGAAGCCGACGCGGAACGCGACCGCCGACACCATCGTCATGCCGGCTCCGACGGCGCTCGAAGTCCATCTCGTCCTTGGCAAAAGACTGGGGTCTGCTGGTCATGCGATCGTGGCGCCGCTGTTTGGACATGGCGTCATCACCATCGTCGACTGGGCCGTCACCCATCTGCCGTTGGCGCAGGAGGCGTTCCGACGGTTTGGCGGACGGCCTGCCCGCCTGAACTTCGGCGATTGCATGGTCTATGCCGTGGCTAAGGCGCTCGACGCCCCCCTCCTCTACAAGGGCGAGGATTTTGCGCGGACCGATATCCGGCCCGCGCTCTAACCCCTTATTCCGCCGCCACCAGTTCGACCGTGTCGTCGAGCGGATGCGCCTGACGCGACAGCATCTCCTTCGGCACCACCTGCCAGAAATCGCCCGCGATGCGGTCCCAGTCGGCCAGCAGGCCCTTCGACCATTTGCTGTCGGTCGCCCTTGCGTGGCGTTCGATCAGATCCTTCAGCACGCCTTCCCAATGGGCCGAGGCCAGGCGCTGCCAGACGATGCTTTCGGGGTTGGCGCGCGCGGTGAACTCGCCGTCGGGATCGTAGACGAAGGCCATGCCGCCGGTCATGCCGGCGCCGAAATTCTGGCCGACCTTGCCGAGCAGCACCGCGACGCCGCCGGTCATATATTCGCAGCCATTGGCCCCGCAGCCCTCGACCACCACGGTCGCGCCGGAATTGCGCACCGCAAAGCGCTCGCCCGCCTGCCCCGCCGCGAGCAGCGTGCCCGATGTCGCGCCGTAGAGGCAGGTATTGCCAGCGATCGTATTGTCCTGGCTGGCGAGCGGCGAGGATACCGCCGGGCGAAGGATGATCGTGCCGCCCGACAGGCCCTTGCCGACGTAATCGTTGGCGTCGCCGAACACTTCGAGCGTGATGCCCTTGCACAGGAACGCGCCCAGCGACTGGCCCGCCGACCCACGCAGGCGAATGGTGACGTGGCCATCGGCCAGCTTGCTCATCCCGAAGCGCCGCGTGATCTCCGACGACAGCCGGGTGCCGACCGCACGATGCGTGTTGCGCACCGAATAGGTGAGCTGCATCTTCTCGCCGCGGCTGAAGACGGCGGCGGCATCCTTGATGATCTGCGCATCGAGGCTGTCGGGGACTTCGTTGCGGAAGGTCGACAGCGAGAACCGGCGTTCCGCGTCGGTCGCATCGACCTTCGCGAGGATCGGATTGAGGTCGAGGTCGTCGAGATGTTCGGCACCGCGGCTGACCTGGCGCAGGAATTCGGTGCGGCCGATCACCTCGTCGAGGCTGCGCACGCCCAGACGGGCGAGGATGTCGCGCACCTCCTCGGCGATGAAGGTCATCAGGTTGATGACCTTTTCCGGCGTGCCGACGAACTTGCCGCGCAGCGCCTCGTCCTGCGTGCAGACGCCGACCGGGCAGGTGTTGCTGTGGCACTGGCGGACCATGATACAGCCCATCGCGACGAGGCTGAGCGTGCCGATGCCATATTCCTCCGCACCGAGGATCGCGGCGATGACGATGTCGCGCCCCGTCTTGAGCCCGCCGTCGGTGCGCAGCCGCACCCGGCCGCGCAGGCCGTTGAGGGTCAGCACCTGGTTGACTTCGCTGAGGCCCATTTCCCAAGGCGTGCCGGCGTATTTGACGCTCGTCTGCGGGGATGCGCCGGTGCCGCCGACATGGCCGGCGACGAGGATGACGTCTGCGTGGGCTTTTGCGACGCCCGCGGCGACGGTGCCGATGCCCGACGAGCTGACCAGCTTGACGCAGACGCGCGCGCGCGGATTGATCTGCTTCAGGTCGTAGATCAGCTGCGCGAGGTCTTCGATCGAATAGATGTCGTGGTGCGGCGGCGGGCTGATGAGTGTCACGCCGGGCGTTGCGTGGCGCAACTTGGCGATGAATTCGGTCACCTTGAAACCGGGCAGCTGCCCGCCCTCGCCGGGCTTGGCGCCCTGCGCGACCTTGATCTCGATCTCTTCGCAGGCGTTGAGATATTCGGCGGTGACGCCGAACCGGCCCGACGCGATCTGCTTGATCGTCGAATTGGCGTTGTCGCCGTTTTCGTAGGGTGTGAAGCGCTTGGTATCCTCGCCGCCCTCGCCCGACACCGCCTTCGCGCCGATGCGGTTCATCGCGATCGCCAGCGTCTCGTGCGCCTCGGGCGACAGCGCGCCGAGCGACATGCCGGGGGTGACGAAGCGCTTGCGAATCTCGGTGATCGCCTCGACCTGATCGACCGGTACGCCCTCGTTCGGGAAATTGAACTGGAGGAGGTCGCGCAGATACACCGGCGGCAGGTCGGCGACGCCGCGGCTGAATTGCAGGTAGCTGGTATAGCTGTCGGTCGACACGGCAGTCTGCAACAGGTGCATCAGCTGCGCCGAATAGGCGTGCGTTTCGCCGGTGTGGCGCTGGCGGTAGAAGCCGCCGATCGGCAGCTTCGCGACCGCCTCGTCCCATGCCAGTTCGTGGCGGACCAGGGCGCTGTGATGCAGCGAATTATAGCCCTCGCCCGAGATCTTGGCGGGCATGCCGGGGAACAGGTCGTTGACCAGGCTGCGGCTGAGGCCGACCGCCTCGAAGTTGTAGCCGCCGCGATAGGAGGAGATCACCGCGATCCCCATCTTGCTCATGATCTTGAGCAGTCCTTCCTCGATCGCATGGCGATGCCGCTTGAGGCATTCGTCGAGGGCGAGGTCGCCGAACAGGCCGCGCTGCTGGCGATCGATGATCGCCGCTTCGGCCAGATAGGCGTTCACCGTCGTCGCGCCGACGCCGATCAGCACCGCATAATAATGCGTGTCGAGGCATTCGGCCGAGCGCACGTTGATCGAGGCGTAGGAGCGCAGGCCGCGGCGGACGAGGTGCGTGTGCACCGCCGCCGCCGCCAGCACGCCGGCGATCGCGATCCGGTCTTCGGAGACATGCTCGTCGGTCAGGAACAATTCGCTCTTGCCCTGGCGCACGGCCTGTTCGGCCTCGTTGCGGATGCGCTGGATCGCCGCGCGCAGCTTTTCGGGGCCGCCGTCCGCATCGAAGGTGCAGTCGATCTCCGTCGCGCTGCCTGCGAAATGCGCCCGCAGCCGCGCCCAATGCTGGCCGGTCAGCACCGGCGAATCGAGCACCAGCACGCGATCGCGCTGATCCTCGGTGTCGAGGATGTTGGCAAGGTTGCCGAACCGCGTCTTCAGCGACATCACATAGCGTTCGCGCAGGCTGTCGATCGGCGGGTTGGTCACCTGGCTGAAGTTCTGGCGGAAGAACTGGCTGATGAGGCGCGGCTTGTCGCTGATGACGGCGAGCGGCGTGTCGTCGCCCATCGACCCGATCGCTTCCTTGCCCGTCTCGACCATCGGCGACAGGATCAGCTCCATGTCCTCCAGCGTCTGGCCGGCGGCGACCTGCCGCCGTGCAAGACCGGCGCGGTCGTAGCGGACGAGCGCGTCCGGCACCTCGGGCAGATCGTCGAGCGTGTGGAATTCGCCGATCATGGCGGCATAATCGTGTTCGCCGCTGATCCGGTCCTTGACCTCGCGGTCGTTCATCACGCGGCCTTCGTCGAGGTCGACCGCGATCATCTGGCCCGGCCCGAGCCGGCCCTTGGCGACGACGGTCGATTCGGGGACGACGACCATGCCGGTCTCCGACCCGACGATCAGCAGCCCGTCGGACGTCTGCGTATAGCGCAGCGGACGCAACGCGTTGCGATCGACGCCCGCCACCGCCCAGCGGCCGTCGGTCATCGCCAGCGCGGCGGGGCCGTCCCACGGCTCCATGACCGACGCGAGATACTGGTACATCGCGGCATGATCCTCGGGGATGCCGGTATCCTTCTGCCACGCTTCGGGCACGAGCATCAGCTTGGCGGTCGGCGCATCGCGCCCCGACCGACAGATCGCCTCGAACACCGCGTCCAGCGCGGCGGTGTCGGACGCGCCGGCCGGGATCACCGGTTTGATGTCCTCCGAATTGTCACCGAACGCGAGGCTCGCCATGCGGATTTCGTGGCTGAGCATCCAGTTCTTGTTGCCGCGGACCGTGTTGATCTCGCCATTGTGCGCGAGGCAGCGGAACGGCTGCGCCAGCCACCATTGCGGGAAGGTGTTGGTGGAATAGCGCTGGTGAAAGATCGCGACGCGCGATTCGAAACGCTGGTCCTGCAAGTCGGGATAGAAGACCGACAGGCTTTCGGCGAGGAACAGGCCCTTGTAGACGATCGAGCGGCACGACAGCGAACAGATGTAGAAACCCTGGATCTGCGCGGCGATGATCCGCTTTTCGATCCGGCGACGGACGAGGTACAGGTTCTTTTCGAATTCGGCGGCCGACACGTCGTCGGGCCCATTTTCGTTGTTGCCGCCTTGCGGCAAGGGGGGCCCGGCGATCATGATCTGTTCGATTTCCGGCCGGGTCGTCTGCGCCTTCATGCCGATGACCGAGACGTCGACCGGCACCTGCCGCCAGCCGTAGATGGTATAGCCCGCCTCGATGATCGCACTCTCGACGATCGTGCGGCAGTTTTCCTGCGCGCCGAGATCGGTACGCGGCATGAAGATCATGCCGACCGCCAGCCGGTTCGGCAGCACCTTGTGCCCCGAGGCGACGACCGCATCGTCGAAGAAGCGGTGCGGCAGGTCGATATGGATGCCGGCGCCGTCGCCGGTCTTGCCATCGGCGTCGACCGCGCCGCGGTGCCACACCGCCTTCAGCGCATCGACCGCCGACTGCACGACGCGGCGAGACGCGCGCCCGTCCGTGGCGGCGACCAGCCCGACGCCGCAGGCATCGCCCTCGCTGTCGGGACGGTACATGCCGTGTTCGGCTAGATATGCGCGTTCGTCGGTCTTCATGGGGTCGGTCATCGGTCGATCCTATTTGGCCGTGGGGGCGCCGAGCGCCGCGAGACGGGCCTGAATCCTGGGAAAGGCGGCCATGCCGGCTTCGCGCCCGAGCACCCTGCCCTGTTCGGACAGCACCTGCTGCAACTGCGGCTGCGCCTGCAACAGCTTGGCCCCCGCAGGCGAGGTATAGAAGGCGAGAATGGCACGCAGTTCCGGCTCACTGAACAGCTTGCGATACTCTTCGGCCGCCGCGGCTCCGATATCGGGATAGCGTTGGCGAAACGCGGCCGTGAACTCTTCGGCGATGATCGTGCCGACCTGCTTGCGCCCCGCATCCGTCCCCAGCCGCGATTTCAGCGGGTCGGGCGTCCGCGCATCGGCCAGCATCGCATTTTCGACATTGGAGATCATCAGCGGCATGATCTGCTGGAACAACGGATCCATCGTACGGTCGATCTGCATGCGCGCGACGATCGCCCGCGCCGTGTCGATCGATCCCGGAACCGCCACCGAAGCCACCGGAGCGCCCGGCGCGACCTGAGCCGCCGCCGGCAACGGCGTCGGCAGCAGCATTGCGGTCAGCAGGATAATGGGGCGACTCATGCCGCGACCCTCGCCGCCTTCACCTTCGCCTTGAGCCACTTGTGCATCGTTGCGGCGACGTCGCGGCCGTCGCGGATCGCCCAGACCACCAGGCTCGCGCCGCGCACGATGTCCCCCGCCGCGAAGACGCCGTCGAGGCTGGTCATCAGCGTCTTGCCGTCGACCAGTACCGTGCCCCAGCGGCTGACGCCCAGTTCCGGTGCGCCGAACAGCGCGGGCAGATCCTCGGCATCGAAGCCGAGCGCCTTCACCACGAGGTCGGCGTGCAGCGTGAAGTCGCCGCTCGGGTCGGCCTCCGGCGCGCGGCGGCCGCTGGCGTCGGGCGCGCCGAGCCGCATCCGGCGGGCGCGGACCGTGCCGTCGGCGTCGAAGGCGGCGGGGGCGGACAGCCAGACGAATTCGGCGCCCTCCTCTTCCGCATTGGTCACTTCGCGCTGGCTGCCGGGCATGTTGGTGCGGTCGCGGCGGTACAGGCACTTCACCGACGCCGCGCCCTGGCGGATCGCGGTGCGGACGCAGTCCATCGCGGTGTCGCCGCCGCCGATCACGACGACGTGCTTGCCCTCGGCATTGAGGCTGCCCCCGTCGAACGCGGGAACCGCATCGCCGAACCCCTTGCGGTTCGAGGCGATGAGGAAGTCGAGCGCGGCCACCACGCGTTCGTCGTCGCCGCCGGCGACATCGAGCGCGCGCGCCTTGTAGACGCCGGTCGCGATCAACACCGCATCGTGGCGCTGGCGCAGGTCGTCGAGGCTGGCGTGTTCGCCGACGCCGAAGCCTTCGTGGAAGACGATGCCGCCCGCTTTCAGCCGCTCGACCCGGCGCATGACGACGGGCTTTTCCAGCTTGAAGCCGGGGATGCCATAGGTCAGCAGGCCGCCGGCGCGATCATGCCGATCGTAGACGTGGACGTCATAGCCATGACCGCGCAGGTATTCGGCGGCGGTCAGGCCCGCCGGCCCGGCGCCGATCACCGCCACCGATTGCCCGCGCGCCGGCCCGGCGACCAATGGCTCGACCCAGCCTTCTTCCCAGGCGGTGTCGGTGATGAACTTTTCGACCGATCCGATCGTCACCGCGCCGTGGCCGGTGAATTCGATGACGCAATTGCCCTCGCACAGCCGGTCCTGCGGGCAGATGCGGCCGCAGATCTCGGGCATGGTCGAGGTCGCGTTGCTCAGCTCATAGGCCTCGCGCAACCGCCCCTCGGCGGTCAGCCGCAGCCAGTCGGGGATGTGGTTGTGCAGCGGGCAATGCACCGAGCAATAGGGCACGCCGCATTGCGAACAGCGCCCCGCCTGATCCTCCGCTGTCGGCGGCGCGTAGCGGGCGGCGATCTCCGCGAAATCTTCCGCGCGGACGTCCGCCTGTCGCTTGGCCGGATACGCCTGCGGCCGGTCAACGAACTTGAGCATCGAATCGTGCGCCATGAGGCCCTCCTGCTTCGCCGCTACGAAGCCGGAGGGGTCATGTCACGCATAAAATGCATAAAATGTCAGCTGTACTGACCGTGTTTCGTCAAATATCTTAGGCTTCGATCAGTGGTGCTCGTCTAGATCCCAATAATAGATATGGAATCGGTCCTATCGTAGCTGGAGGGCAACGAGCGCCACCGCACCGACGACGATCCGGTACCAGGCGAAGGGCGCAAAGCCGTGGCGGCTGACGATGCCGACGAACCAGCGGATGACCACCAGCGCCACGACGAACGACACGACGAAGCCGATCGCGATGCTCAGCCACTCCCCCTCGCCCAGCACCGCGCCCGACTTCAGCAGGTCGTAAGCGGAGGCGGCGAGCATCGTCGGTATCGCCAGGAAGAACGAGAATTCCGCCGCGGCCTTGCGATCGACGCCCAGGCTCAGCGCGCCCATGATCGTCGCTCCGGAACGGCTGACGCCGGGGATCATCGCCAGGCACTGGATCACGCCGACGCCCAGCGCCGTCGTCCAGGGCATCGCCTCAACCGATTCGATGCGCGCCTGCTTCACCATCCGCTCGATCGCCAGGATGGCGATGCCGCCGACGATCAGCGCGGCCGCGACCACCGTCGGGCTTTCGAGCAGCGCCTTCACCGCCTTGTAGACGATCACGCCGATCGCCGCGGCAGGCAGGAAACCGAGCGCGATGTTGCGGACGAAGGCGAACGACCGCGGCTGTCCGGCGAACAGCCCTGTCGCGACGTCCCAGAAGCGGCGCCAGTAGAGCACCACGACCGCCAGGATCGCGCCCAGCTGGATGACGATGTCGAACGTCGCGGTCGCCTTGTCCTGCACGCCGAGCAGTGTGCCGGCGAGGATCAGGTGCCCGGTCGACGAAACGGGCAGGAACTCGGTGACCCCCTCGACGATGCCGAGGAGGATGACGGTGAGAAGGTCCATGAACGTTCCTAAGGCTTAAGCGGCAAGCGTATCGGCGCGGCGTCCGAACCGGCCGGTCCGGCGAAAGCGCACCAGCCATTCGGGTGCGACCGACTGCAGCGGCGTCGCATCGATCCCGAGGGTATCGAGACCGGCGGCGCCCGGCGCGACGACATTGTCGCGCTGGAGCATCAGCCACTGGTCCTTGCTGATTGGCGCTAGCGGCAGGCTGGCGAGCAGCGATCCCGCCATGTCGGGCAGTTCGACGATCGACGGCGACCGCCCGATCGTCGCGGCGATCCAGCGGATGATCGCGCCCATGCTCATCACGTCCGGGCCGCCGAGTTCGAACGTCCGCCCGGCGAAGCGCGGGTCGGTGGCCGCCGCCATCGCATCGCCGACATCGCCGACGAACACCGGCTGGAACTTCACCGGCGCGCGCAGCACCGGCACCACCGGCGATTTGCCGATCATCGCGGCGAACCGGTTGATGAACTGATCCTCGCGACCGAAGACGATCGACGGGCGGATGATCGCGGCGTTCGGGAAGGCGGCGCGCACCGCCTCTTCGCCGCGCCCCTTGCTGCTGCCGTAGGCGGACGCTGCGGCGGGATCGGCGCCGATCGCCGACATGTGCACCAGCGCTTCGGCGCCCGCCGCCGCCGCCGCTTCGGCGACGTTGCGCGCGCCGGTGACGTGGATGCGCTCGAAATCGCCGGCGAGCACGCCGACCATGTTGATGACCACGTCGGCCCCCGCCACCGCCCGACGCACCGTCTCGGGCAGCGTCACGTCGGCAGCGACGAACTGCGTCTGGCCGAGGCCACCCAGCGGCTTCAGGAACCAGGCATGGCGCGGATCGCGCTCGGCGATGCGAACCCGTGCGCCGCCGCGCAGCAGGGCCTGCACCACGTAGCGGCCGACGAAACCGCCGCCCCCGAAGATCGTAACCAGCTTGTCCTTCATGCGCCTGCAGCCTTTTTTCGTCGCTTTCCTGACGATCTGCCCCTTGCCCCGCGAAACCCGTGTTGACAAGCGCGCCGACCGCCCCCTAAAGGCCGCCGCCTACCCCGTGCCCAGATGGCGGAATTGGTAGACGCACCAGCTTCAGGTGCTGGCGATCGCAAGGTCGTGGAGGTTCGAGTCCTCTTCTGGGCACCATTTTCCCCCAAGGCTTAGAAAGCCTGGGGTTTGGCGGAAATCCGAGGATTTTCGCGAGCGTCTGGTACGAAGGTACGAAGACGACAGCCAATGTATTCACACCTCCATCGCGCTCCGAACGAGGGCCATTATTTTCCGAGTGAAGACACCGGCGGATATGCGTGCCGTTATGGCGGGCAAGCGGGAGCTAAAGCGGTCGCCAGGTCTGAGGGGCCGGGAGGTGGCCAAGGCCCTTGCTCTCGATGACCAAGGCGGCTCGGTCTCTGCCGAGCGACTTGAGCAGGTTTAGCCTGCTGCGTTCAAGTTCGTCATACGGAAGAATAGGGCGCTGCACTGTCTGCATGATCAGGCGAAAGGGCCGGGGCGCCACCGAAGCGCTTGCCCGACGGGCGCTAGGCGCCGCACATCGCTCGACCAGATCGAATGGATGGCCTGCCCGACGGGCGCACGAAGACCGATTTGTCCGTCGCCAGGCTCCGGCCATCACAACCGGCGTTGCCGCGCACCAGGTTCATAGCCCGTCAGGTGACGATATACCGGACAGCCACGCGAATACCGGCACGACATTTGAAAGCGTCTCAAGCGAATGCGCCGGAAGCGGGACCCAAGGCCGGTCGTTTATCCTGCGGCAGCGATATGGCGGAGACGGAGGGATTCGAACCCTCGGTACGGTTTCCCGTACGACGCTTTAGCAAAGCGTTGGTTTCAGCCACTCACCCACGTCTCCGGCTGCGGCAGGAGTGGGGCTATAGCGACGGTCTGCGGTGCGATCAACAGGGCTGGCGGCTGCGATCGGACGTAATTTCACGCCAGATCGCCGTTCGTTCATTGCCGGGCAACCGCGACACTGGTTAACGTCGTCGCGTCGGTGCTGCAGCGGGGCGCCGGGATTGCGATGGGGGACGTCATGCGTGTGATGGGATTCGGGATAGCGATAGCGAGCCTGCTCGCCGGGAGCGCCCCTGCACAGGTGACGACGATCGACCCCAATCGCGCGATCGACGGCGATCTTTCCACCCCCGTCCGGCCGACGCCGCGCGCCACCCCCCGGACTGCAACGCCCGCCCCGGTCCGGCAGGAGGCCCCCGCGCCCGGTTTCGATCCCGCGCCGGCGCCCTATCCCGCCGCCGCCTCGCCCGCGCAGCAGGAGGCGCGTGCCGAGGCGACCAGCCAGGCCGCCGCCACGTACCAGCGCGAGGATCTGCTTGCCGCGGGTGAAGGCGTGTTCGGCAAGGGCGCCGCAGGGCTCGCGGGCATGCTGGAGAAGGTCCTGAAGGACCAGGGGCAACCCAACGCCTATATCGCGGGGCGCGAAGCCGCTGGCGCGTTCGTCGTCGGCCTGCGCTACGGATCGGGTATCATGAGCCACAAGGTCGAGGGGCAGCAGCCGGTCTACTGGACCGGACCGTCGGTCGGCTTCGACGTCGGCGGCGATGCCAACAAGGTCTTCGTGCTGGTCTACAACCTCTACGATACCGAGGATCTGTTTCACCGGTTCCCGGCGGCGGAGGGGCGGCTGTACCTCGTCGGCGGATTCGCCGCGACCTATCTGCGCCGCGGCAATATCGTACTGATCCCGATCCGCCTCGGCGTCGGCTATCGCGCCGGCGTCAACGTCGGCTACATGAAGATCACCCACACCGCGAAGTGGATGCCGTTCTAGGCCGAGCGCTTAGGGCAGCAAGGTCCGCCAGCCAACCGGCGGACCGAGCCCGTCACACGCCGCGTCGTCGGCTGCGACGCGTGGGTCCCGAGCGCAGGCTAACCCTCGAACCGCCAGCCCAGCGTCTCGCCCGCCAGGAACGGCACGACGTCGCCGATCCGATCCGGCACCGTCACCGCCTTGCGCACCAGCGTCACGGTCCCGTCGTTCAACGGCAGGCCATAGAAACGCGCGCCATGTTCGGACGCGAATCCTTCGAACCGGTCGAGCGCGTTCTCCTCTTCGAACACCCGCAGATATGCCTCCAGCGCGAATGGCGCGTTGAAGATACCGGCGCATCCACAGCCCGATTCCTTTGCGCCGACGACGTGCGGAGCGCTGTCGGTGCCGAGGAAGAAGCGGGGACTGCCAGACACTGCCGCCCGGCGTACCGCCAGCCGGTGCGTCTCGCGCTTCAGCACCGGCAGGCAATAGGCATGCGGCCGCAATCCACCATCGAAGATCGCGTTGCGGTTGATGAGAAGATGCTGCGGCGTGATCGTCGCTGCGATCGGATGCGCCGCCTCTGCCACGAACGCGGCGGCTTCGGCCGTGGTGATATGTTCCAGCACGATCTTCAGCGCCGGATAGTCGCGGGTCAGCGGCGTCAGCACCCGCTCCACGAACACAGCCTCGCGATCGAAGATATCGATGCTGCGATCGGTCACCTCGCCATGGATTAGCAGCGGCATGCCGATCCGCTGCAGCGTCTCGAGCACGGTCGTCAGCCGCAGGATATCGGTGACGCCATGCGCCGAATTCGTCGTCGCATGCGCCGGGTACAGCTTGCACGCGGTGAACACGCCCGCCGCATGGCCCGCCGCGATCTCCTCCGCATCGCTATGGTCGGTCAGGTAACAGGTCATCAGCGGCATGAAGTCGACGTCCTCGCCCAGCGCGGCGCGGATGCGGTCGCGATACGCCTGCGCCATCGCGATGCCCGTCACCGGCGGTGTCAGGTTCGGCATGATGATCGCCCGCGCGAACTGGCGGGCGGTGTGGCCGGCCACCGCCTGCAGCATCGCGCCGTCGCGCAGGTGGACGTGCCAGTCGTCGGGGCGGCGGATGGTCAGGCGATCGGTCATGCGCCCTCCTACCGGTCGCATCGCCGCGCCGCCACCTTGGAAAACGCGCCGCAACGCCTAGGTGGCGTAGATGCATGCCACCACGCTCGCGACCCGCGCCGTCGTCCGCCTGTCCGGAGAGGACGTTCGCGGTTTTCTTCAGGGCCTCGTCACCAACGATGTCACGGGGCCATTGCCGGTCTGGGCGGGATTGCTGACCCCGCAGGGCAAGGCGCTGTTCGACTTCATCGTCTGGGCCGATGGCGACGACCTGCTGCTCGATGTGGAGGCGGCTGTGGCGAATGCGCTGATCCGCCGGCTCGGTCTCTACCGGCTTCGGCGTGCCATCGTCATCGCGCGCGACGATGCGCTGGCGGTTCACTGGTCCATCGATGGCGACGACGGCGTTCCCGATCCCCGCCTGCCACAGCTAGGCCGGCGCTGGCTGGCCGTCCCCTCCACCGCCGCGCAGGGATGGCTGGCGCATCGCCTTTCACTCGGCGTCACCGAAGGCGTCGGCGAGCTCGGCAATGGCGAAACCCTCTGGCTCGAATGCAACGCGCGCGAACTGAACGGGGTCAGCTTCACCAGCGGCTGCTATATCGGGCAGGAGAACACCGCCCGCATGCATCACCGGGCAAAGGTCAACCGCAGGCTGGTGGTCGCACCGTTGGCGGAAGCGGGCGATCGCACCCGCGCCACCTATCCCGATCTCGGTCTGGCGATCGAACATCGCCGCGTCGACAATCTCGGCGACGCCTGCATCCCGGACTGGCTGGCGGCGGCGCTATCCGAAGATCAGCGCCCGACCGCCGTATAGGTGAAGCCCGCGCCCTCCACGTCGTCCCGACGATAGATGTTGCGCAGATCGACCAGCACCGGTGCAGCCATGATCGCCTTCAGCTTGGGGAGATCGAGCGCGCGGAACGCATCCCATTCGGTGACGATCACCACCGCATCCGCCCCGCTCGCCGCCTCATAGGCGTCGTTGCAATAGGTCAGGTCGGGCATCATCCGCTGCGCGGGCTCCATCCCCTCGGGGTCATAGGCACGCACGGTGACGCCGGCATCGGTCAGCGCCTGCGCGATCGCGATGCTGGGTGCATCGCGCATATCGTCGGTATTGGGCTTGAAGGTCAGCCCGAGCAAAGCGACGGTCTTGCCCTTCGCCTCGTCGTCGCCTGCCGCCAGCGCGTGCAGCACCTTGCGGCCCATTGCCCGCTTGCGGCTATCGTTCACCTTCACCACCGCCTCGACGATGTGGATCGGGCTCTCGACATCCTCGGCGGTCTTCAGCAATGCCAGCGTGTCCTTGGGAAAGCACGATCCGCCATAGCCTGGACCTGCATGCAGGAACTTCTTGCCGATGCGGTTGTCGAGACCGATGCCGCGACTGACGTCCTGGACGTTCGCACCCACCGCCTCGCACAGGTCGGCGATCTCGTTGATGAAGGTGATCTTGGTCGCCAGGAACGCGTTCGCCGCATATTTGATGAGTTCCGACGTCCGCCGCCCGGTGAACAGGATCGGCGATTCGTTGAGGTACAGCGGGCGGTACACGCCGCGCATCACCTTGCGCGCGCCCTCGTCGTCGGTGCCGATGACGATGCGATCCGGCCGCTTGAAATCGCCGATCGCCGCACCCTCGCGCAGGAATTCGGGGTTCGAGACGACCTGGATGTCGATGTCCGGACGCTGTTCGCGCAGGATCGCCTCGACCTTGTCGCCGGTACCGACCGGGACCGTCGACTTGGTGACGACGACGGTCGGTCCGGTCACCGCGGCGGCGATTTCCGCAGTGGCGGCGAACACATAGCTGAGGTCGGCATGGCCGTCCCCACGGCGCGACGGAGTACCCACCGCGATGAAGATCGCATCGACGCCTGCCACCGACGCGGCGAGATCGGTGGTGAAGGTCAGCCGCCCCGCCGCGACATTGGTCGCCACCAGAGCATCCAGCCCCGGTTCGTAGATCGGCATCCGCCCGGCCTTCAACGCGGCGATCTTGCCGTCGTCCTTGTCGACACAGATCACGTCGTGGCCGAAATCGGCGAAACAGGCGCCGGACACCAGGCCGACATAGCCCGAACCGATCATCGTGATGCGCATCGATACCTCTTGGCGATGGGACGAGCCCCGGACGAGCGCTCTCTACCCCAACAGCCGAAGATTGCCAGCCATCCCCGCGGGCATCCGGGTGCGCGTGGGGGTGCTCCTGCCCGGCGCACCAGCCGCTCCTGCGAAGGTCGGCGAACCGCGCGCGTACCTCCCTCAGCCGGCGGGGCCGCTGCCGTTTGTTGGCGGTCGACCGGTGGAATCGGCACTCCCGCTCAGCCGGAGATGCAAGGAATGCATTTGCGATGACCTGCCAAAGGACTCGGATGGGACGGGTCTGAAGCGAGCGGAACGCTGCCTTCTCGCTACTCCTGGCGGCACCGCCTCCGTCACATCATGGCGTCCCGCTACACAGGTCAGCCTTAAAGACACGTCATCCCGACGGACGTCGGGAACCATGGTTTCGGCTGGCCCTGCTGCTGGAAGGCACCATCGCCCGGTGCCGCCATTCGTCGAGATGCCCAAACACCGGTTTGGCGGGTATCTCCGACCGAAGTGCACCTTCTCAGCCGGCGACGCCGCTGTCGTTTGTTGGTGACCAACCATGCGGGATCAGCACGCGGGTTCAGCCGACGCCGCAAAGAATTGATTTGAGACGACGCGCCAAAGCTCAGAGAAATGAGCTGTACCTAGTGAACGCCGCCTTCGTGCGCCGCCTTATGACATCACCTCCGTCACATCACGGTGTCCTGCAACACCCGTTAGCCTGCAAGACACGTCATCCCAAGGGACGCCGGAATCTGACACCGTTGCCCTCAGTCCATCGTTGCCGGCATGCGTTGGGATGCCAAACCACGGGTTTTGCGGGTATTTCCGACAGCGTGCACCTTCCTGATCTAGCGATGCTGCTGCCGTTTGTTGTCGGTCGATCATGCAGAATTCGTACGTGGAGTCGGCCACGACGCACCGGATAGATCGGACGTGCAAAGGCGCGATGGACGGGCTTGGAACGAGCGGCACGCCGCCATCCCGCGACACCTCCGCGGCACTGCCTCCGCACACTACGGCGCCCCGCAACACGAGTCGGCCCGCAGAATACGTCGTCCTGATCGACGTCGGGATCTATGGATTCGTCAGCCTGCTGCGGGAGGCATCGTCGTCCACAGGTCCATCGGTGCCGACATTCCTCGGAATGCCGCAAAAGCGGTGGGATCGGCGCGACAACCGGCGTCAGTTGCGGCGACGCGCGTCACACGGAAGCACGACCGGAGCCGCTCAACCGGGGCGTTCCGCTTTTCCGCGAGGACGCATGCGTCCCTGCCAGCTATTCATCGCCTCGCTCACCGCCCAGCTTCCGATCCACGCCGGACAACAAAAAGGGAGGCCGGCTTGCGCCGACCTCCCGATTTGCATTCCAACGGTGGATGCTGGTCTTACTGACCTGCGCCCGGACCGTAGGTGACTTCCACGCGGCGGTTCTGAACCTCGCGGACGCCATCGGCGGTGTCGACGCGCGGACGGCTTTCACCGAACGCTTCGGTCGAGATCACACCGTCGGGGATGGCGTGCGACGTGAGATACGCCTTCACCGAGTCCGCGCGACGCTGCGACAGGCCGACGTTGTACGATGCCGAACCCGACTTGTCGGCGTGGCCGGCAAGCATGACCTGCGCGTTACCGCAGCTCTGGTACTGGCTGACGGCGTTGTCGAGGATCGACGCGGCCTCAGGCGTGATGTCCGACTTGTCCCATTCGAAGAACACGATGAACGGACCAGGCGAGCAGACCGGAGCCTCTGCAACCGGCGCCGGAGCGGGCGGCGGGGGCGGCGGCAGATCGGCCGGCGGCGGCGGCGGCGGAGGCGTCGGCGAACCGAAGTTGTACGTCACGCCGCCCAGGATGCTGTGCGAACGGAACCGGCCCTCGAAGGTACGGTTGGTGACGTCCACCAGCTTGACGTTGTCGGCGTTGAAGAAACGATACTTCAGCGTCGCGTCGATGTGGTCGGTCAGCGGAGCGCGCACGCCCGCCAGGCCCTGCCATGCGAACACGGTGTCCGAATCGTCCACGAAGTTACCGCGCGTGGTCAGGCCATAGTTGGCCTTAACGCGAGCGACACCGACACCGCCGCCGACGAAGCCCTGGATGCCGTCATCGTCACCGAAATCGAGCAGGCCGTTCAGCATGAAGCTGAGCGCCGAGGTCTTGCCACCGGCATAGTCATAGGTGCCGGCCGGGGTAGCGACGATCGCACCGGCGGTGTTGTACCGCGGCGTGGTCAGCGTCGAGCTGTAGCCATCGACGGTCGCGCTCTTGTAACCGACTTCGGTTTCGACGCGGAAACCGCCGAAATCGTAGCCGATGACGCCATCGACGTCATAGCCATAGTCGTGATCGACCGAGGCTGCATTGTTGGTTGCACCGATGTCGTAATCGATGTCTTCGACGATCATCGCACCGCCTTCGATGCCGACGTACCACGACTTGTCGCGGGCGAGGGCAGGAGTGGCGAGTGCGGTGGAGGCCAGTGCCAGAACGACGGCAAGCTTCCGCATAGAAGTCCCCTTTCTTGAGTGTCACTACGGACAGCGCAAACTCACTATCTCGGGGTTGGTTTCCACGCAAGCGTGCAATAGCCCGGACCTGTGGCAAGTATGCCACACTTCGGCCTAGCTCGCGATCAGCCCGTGCTGCCGCAACGCGCCCAGGATCGCGATGATCGCCTGCCGCGCCGGTTCGTCCACGCCCGTGCCGCCGGCGGGATCGGCGATCGCGGCCGTCCGCGCACCCACCACGCGAAGCCCGCCGATCATCAGCCGATCCGCCGACACGTCACCTTCGTGCCACAGTCCATTGTGGTAAGCTATTGGTTTTGCCGTGGAAATACACCAGGCCGAAAAGCCCTCGCGCGGACCGACGAACCGCCAGCCGCCATCGGTCCAGCCAGCCAGCGCCGCCGCATGCCCCGCCCACGCCCCGGCCGGCGCCGGTCCCACGACCCAGCATTGGCCGGCGATCGGCTCGGCCGGCGGATTGTTGACGCCGATCGCCACCACGGCGGGCTGCACGAGCATATCCAGCCGCGCCAGCGCTTCGTTGTGCATCAGTTCCTTGCCCGCCTGCCCGGCCGCGAGCAGCGGCATCGCGAGTCGCGCGGTCGCCAGATCGGTCATGGTCATGCTCCTGCATCGAGAAAAAGTCTTACCGGCGGGGAACTTGCCAGCGTGCCGTGCTGTACGATCGCGATCACGGCAGCCCCGCGGGGTCGCGCCGCCGCGGACAGGACCAGCCGCGGCCCGTCGACGTCGACGATGCGCTCCTCCCCGCCGGCGGTGACCGTGACGCGATAACGTTCCGCCTCCTCGGCCAGCGGCACGTCCGCGCCGTCGATCCACGACCATCCCGCCCGGCTCCGCCGCGTCCATGCGATCACCAGCCCGCCGTCCGGCAGGTCGTTGGCCGAGACATGCACCGGGGCGGGCGGCGCCACCGATGCGCCGCTCACCACGATCGTCGCCTCGACCGGCTCGGCATCCCCCGTCCCGCTCGCCAGCACGCGCAGCCGCCGACCGATCGCCGACACCGGCAAGGCGATCGAAGCCACGCCGTCGGGCTCAATCAGCGCAAAGCGATTCCCCGCCCGCTGCGTCCCGATCGCCGTCTCCGTCCCGCGCAATCCGCGCAGCAGGTCGGACAGCGCCCAGCGCCCGCCACCCAATGGTTCCGCCCGCGCGAACTGGACCAGTTCGTCGCCCAGCAGCGCCAGGTTCGCCCCCTGTGCCAGCATCGCCGCATCGGCATCGCCCAGCACCATGTCCGGCCGGGCCAGCGCCACCACCGCCCGGCTGCGACGATCCGCCAGCCAGGCTGCGGTGGCGACCGGCGCCACCTCGATCCGGCCGATCACCGCCGGCGCCGCGGTGCCGCCCGCCGCGGTCCAGCTCGCCCCCTCGTCCAGGCTGTAGAGCAACGCCGCCTGTCGCCACCCCGCCCCGCTGCCCGCCGCCCACACGCACACCCGCGGCGTGGCGAGCGGCGCATCGCCGAGCGCCGGCAGTTCCGCCGCCATCAGCAGCGTCCGCCCGGCCACCAGGTCCGGCGCAGCCAGGACCGCCCCGCTGCTCGCCCGCGCCGCCACCGGCATCGCGGCGAGCGGCACGAGGTCCAGCGTCGTCGCCAGCCCCACCACGCTGCTGCTCGCCACCCGCCAGCGTCCCGCCTCGCCCGCGACCGCGACGATCGCGCCCGGCGCGACGCCGATCCCCTCGATGCCGAGCGTCACGCGCCGCCGCGTCCGCTCCGCCTCGCCGCGCGCGACCAGCGCCGCCGCCACCCCCTTCGCCGCGCCCGCATCCAGCACCGCGGGCAGCTCGACCCGGTCGATCCGCGTGCCCGCCCCCGGTCGTCGCACCCGCTGCACCCCGATCTGGTAATCGCGCGCCGGATCGTGATGCGCGACCGCCACCTCGCGCGGCGCCGTCTCCAGCGCCGCCACCGTCCGCCGCCGCCGTGGCGCGCCGAAGCCGGCATCCGTCACCACCACCGCCGCACCCGCATCGCTTCGCCGCATCAGCCGCCCGCCATCGGGCTGCCACCAGCTGCCCTCCAGCACCGCCAGCGTATCCAGCACGCCGCGCATGCTCGCCCCTGCGGCGGCAAAGCCGCCCAGCGTCATGCCCCCGTTCCCGACCGCGCGCCCACCCGCGCCCGACATCACCTCCGGCGCCAGCGCCGCCGCCACATCGCCGCTCGTCACCACGCCGGCATCCGCCACCACCTCGAAGGTGAGCGACGGAATACGGTGGCCGTAATCGGCCAGTTGCATCCCCTCGAACACCGCATAGGCCAGCCCGCGATACGCCGGCGTCACCCCCATCGCCGACGCGATCAACGGATCGGCCACCTGATCCTCGCTCCCGGTGTGCAGCCGGAATCCGGTCCGCCCCTTCCAGTCGCCCGCCGCCCCGCGCAACAGCTTGCCCTCCGCCCAGATCCGCCGCACCCCGACGATCGGCCGCGCCGACAGCGCCACGGCGAAGCTCGCCGCATAGCTGTAGGTGTTCGTCCCCGGCTGCCCCTTGCCGCTGCGGCTGGTGCTGCGCGTTTCGATGAGGTCGGTCGACCAGATCACCGTCCCCGCCACCCGCATCGTCCCGAACAGCCTGGGGATCTGCGTGCCGTAGCTCGACGTCTGCACGGCGAGTTCGGTCAGCCGCGGCCCCTCGCGTGCCGCGCCGCGAAACAGGCGCCCGTCGATCGCCTGCCCGGCCAGCGCGCCGAGCGCGCCGCCGATCGGCCCGCCGATCGCCCGCCCCACCGTCGTCAGCACCAGCGTCGCCATCAGCCCCTCCCCTCGTAACGCCACGCGCCGACCGGCGCCCAATCCGGTACGCCCGGCCGCATCACCACCCGCCGCAGTCCCGCATCGGCGTGGACGATGCCGCCGCCCACCCGCACCGCGCCATGCAATTGCCCCGGTCCCACCCGGAACAGCAGCACGTCGCCCACCGCATCATCGCCGCGCGCCAGCGCCGCATCGAACCGCGCCGCCACCGCCGCCGCCTCGCCCCCGCGCAAGGCATAGCCGCTCGGCACCACGCCGGCCCAACCCGCCGCCCGCAGCGCCGCCGCGATCACGCCGATGCAATCGAGGCCATGCGCGGGGTCGCGCCCGTGCAGCCGGAACGGCGCGCCGACCAGCGCCAGCGCGCCCGCCGCGACCGCCTCACCCACCGGGATAGCGGGTCAGCAGGTCGATGCCCGGCAGGTGCGGTTCGCCGCGGAAGTTCGCGGCATTGCCGAACCGCCCCGCACAGGTCGCCAGGCTCTTGTCGCATCCCTCGATCACCTCGACCAACGTCCCCGGTGCCACCGCGAAGGGCGGTGGCCCGCGCAGTGTCACCTGCCTCCCCGCCGAAGCGTCCACCGCCTGCTCCAGCCCGCCGTTCGACCCGCCGAACCAGCGCAACCGCCCACCCGCATAGCCACCCGCCGCCGGCTCGGCGGTGTCGAGCGTCACCACCCGCTCTACCACGCTCAGCACCCGCGCGAATCGTCGTCGCCCGCCCATCGCCACCCGGCACCGCCGGTCGCCCAGTTCCGCGCGGCATTCCGCGGAGGTCTCCTCCACCACCGGCCGCGCCAGCGCCGCGCTGGCCCCCGCCAGCTCGGCGGTGAAGCCGTCCTCGCCCAGTTCGACCGCACCGATCCGCCCCTCACCCAGTGCGGCGATCGTCGCCCCGGTTTCCCAATCCACCGCGAACAGCCGCACCCGCGCCCCATCCCAGCGCCCTGCCAGCAGATCCGCTTCTGCGATTCCCGCGCTGCTCAATGCACCGCCGACATCCATCGTATCCGCCTCCAGCCCCGCCGACCGCTCGATCGCCGACGGCGTCATTCCCGGCGCGGCGCGGTGCACCAGCCCGTCGACAAGGATATCGCGGTCATGCGTCGTCAGCCCGATCGCGACGCCGTCGCCGCGCTCGACCCGCCAGCACACGGCGATGCAGCCAAGCGTGCTCATGCCCGCACCTCGATCAGCGGCACGGACACCGCCTCTCCCGCCAGGAACGTCGCCCTCGCCACCCGCAACCGGTCCTCGGCAAAGCGCACCGTCACGTCGAACGTGAAGCTCGCGGTCACCGCCGCCCCGGTGCGTGGCGCGGTGTCCAGCACCACGACCCCGCCATCCTCCACCGCAAAGCCCTGCGTCGCGACGCCGTCGATCGCCACGCGCACGCTGCCCGTCACCGGCCGCACGATACGCCGCGTGGCTGCACCATAGTGTTTCACCAGGTCGAACCGCCGCCGCATGCCGTCGCCGCTGCCGATCGCCTCGTCGGTACCGGTCGCATCGAACGGGTCGCGCAACCGGAACGCGCGCGCCGGCCCCATCCGCGCGCGAAAGAACGCCAGCAGCATCGCGATATCGGCCTCCGACCGCAGCCCCGGCCCGACGTCGTAGCTGGTGCGCGCCTCCACCCACCCGGCATGGCGCTGTTCGGCGCCACCGGCGGCGGTCAGCACCGTCGTCGAAAATGCCGGCGCCACCTCCGCCTCGCGTCCCAGCGCGATCGGGAACAACACGTCGTCATAATCCTGCACGTCCTCATCCCCCTCGAAATGCACGAAGCCGTCCCGCATCACCTGCGGCAGCGCCCACAGGAACACAGCGGCAACGCCGCGCGCCCGCGCCGCCAGTCCGGCCGCCTCGATGAACCGCCATTGCGCTGCCTGGTCGGGTCGCAGCACGAAACCGGACAGGTAATGCTGGCGATGGCGCGGATAGCCGAGCCGCTGCGTCGCCGCCGCGACCCCGCGCGCGGTGGCGGCGGCATCGCCGTCAGTCACCCAGTCGTAATCCTCCAGCTGCAACACGTCGAAGGCGGGCGACGCCCAGCCGATCGGCATGTTGGCGCGCTTCAACTCCGGCGCCGCCCGGTCGAGCACCGTCGGCAGATAGGTGAGCAGCAGCGTCTCGCACGCCGGAAACCGCGCCTTCATCGCCGCGGTCAGCGCCGCGGTCGATGCCGCCAGCGCCGCACCGGCACGATCCATCGTCGCCGTCTGCGCCGCGGTCATCGCCGCCCGCACGCTGGCAATCGGCACCGGCGCGAACGCCGCCATCGCCGCCACATCGTACAGGCACGGCCGCCCGTCCGGCATCGTCCACCACCACGGCTCGCCGATCTGGAACTTCGCCGCCAGCCCCGCCGCGACGCCGATCCCGACGAACGCCGTCGCGACCTGGCGCAGATAGCCCATCGCACCATCATGGCACGGCGACAGCAACGTCGACGGCGGCACCCATCCGGTCTGCGCCGGCGCGCCGTCCGCCGCCCGCTGCTTCCAGTTGTTCCAGCAATGCGCGTCGAACAATTCGTAGCTCAGCGACCAGATGACGTCATAGCCCAGCCGCGCCGCCCGCTCCGCGAAGTCGCGGTGCCACGCCGCGCACGCCGCATTCAGCACGCCGCCGTTCAGCCCGACGTAGAAGCCGCCGTACAGCGCATCGAGCCGGAAATAGTGGCTCATGCCGACGTAGTGCGTGATCGCGCCGCGATACCCCAGGTGCAGCGCGTTGCGCAGCAGCCGCGCCGGCGTCAGATTGTAGCTGTCGTCATAGCCGCTCGCGATGGCGAAGCCGTGTTCCGGCACCACCGCATCGCCGATGTCGAGCACCGATCCCGGCCCGTCGCAGGCGATGCCGGTCCATTCGACCCATCCCTCCCGTGCGCCCCCCTGCACCGGCGCCGGCGGCTCGGCACCGCCGTCATAGTCGGGCGCGACCAGCGATACGAACATCCGGTCGACATCGCCCGCCCACACCGGGTCCGCCTCGCCCGGCAACAGGAATCCGCCCGCCAGGTCGGCGAAATCGATCGCGATCGATGCGTCTTCCGGCGTTCCGACCGCATAATTCCACAACCGCACGTACCAGGCACGCGCCACCCCCGTGGCGTCGCGTCCCTCGATCGTCAGCGTCGGGCCGTTCACCGCATCCAGCGGCTTGATCCCCGCCGATCGCCAGCGGAACCGCAGCCGGCATGCCCGGAAATCCCGCGCCGTCTCGTATTTCAACAACGGATGATCGAACCGGTCCTCCGCCTCCCAGATCAGCCCCGCCAGATCGCCGCGCGTGTAGAATACCGCATCCACCCGCAGCGCATCCGCCGCCGGATTGGTCACCGCCGCCATCATCGGCCGCGGGAAATTGACCGTCCAGAACCGCGGGTCGAAGCGGCTCACCACCCCCCGACCTGCCCCTCCCGCCGCGAACACAGCCAATGCGCCACGCTATCTCTCCTCGATATTGGTCGCACGCCCGACCGGGCACGGCAGCAGCACGGCGTGTCGATGCGAAGGCGCGGAGGCGAAGGTTTTCCGCGCGGCGGCAAGGCTGCGAGGCCGCACCACCCCACCCACACCAATGGTCATCCCGACGAACGTCGGGACCCACGGCCACGCAACGCCACTGATCGCCCACACCACACATCACGCCGAAACCACGGGTTCCGACGTCGGTCGGCATGACGAAAGGGACGGGAACGGCGCCCCTTCGCACCAACCCACCTTCTCGGCCCACCGACGCGCTTCTCCTCCGCGCCAACCCTCTTCTCGTCGCAACCACCCCGCCCCAAACCGCGCTACGCGTCCAGCGCCGCCCGCACCGCCCGCGCCACCTGCCGCCCCGATCGCTGCAACGCCGCCGGCGCCTCGCCCGCGTGCGCGTTGACGGTGATCGTCACCCGCACGTCGCGCCCACCGCCGGCCGGTGCGCCGGTCTCCACTCGCCCGCTCGATGTCGGCACGAACAGCTCCGGCCCGCGCTCGCCGACGACATAGCCGCGGCCCGGCGCCACCGGACCGCCCGTCGCCCGCCCCGGCAGGCCGGCCAGCCCCGCCAGCCCGCCGCTCAACGACGCGCCGCCAGTCACCCGCTCGACGCCGGCATGCACCGCCGCCCGCGCGATATCGGCCAGCACCGCCAGCGCGACGCCCTTCAGCTCCTCGAACCCGAACTTGCCCGACCGCACCGCCCGCAGCAGCGCGCCCTCGATCGCCCGTCCCGCCCGCTCCGCTCCGGCGCCCAGCGATCCCTCCAGCGTGCCCCGCATCGCCTCCACCTCACGCGCGAACCCCGCCGTGTCGGCGCGCACGCCGATCGTCATCCGCTCCACCTCATCCATCCGGAAACGCCTCCCGCATCCGGGCCAGCGTGGCCGCGTCCGGCGGCGTCATCGCCGCCGCGCCGCCGCCGCTCGCCGCCATCACCACCGCCGCCAGTTCGGCCGGCGTCGCCCGCCAGAACGCCGCCGGGCTCCACCCCAGCACCGCCCCGGCAAATCCCGCCAGCCGCACCGCCCCGTCCGCAAAGCAGGTCATCGCCCCGCCAGGATCTGGCCGAGCAATGCGCGCAGCACCGGCGTCGCCTTCGCCAGCCCCAGCTGCACCACCGCCTCGCCCAGCCGTTCGCGCGTCATCCCGTCGGGCAGATCGCGCAGGCAATGCCAGAACAGCGTCACCAGCTCGGCCAGCGCCAGCCGCCCCTCGACCGCCCGCTCGACCAGCGCGAACAGCGGCCCCAGTTCGCCCTCCGCGGCGACCAGCGCCTCGAACGACGGTCGCAGCACCAGGTCGCAACCATCGACGCGTAGGCCGCATTCGCCCCGCGCCGGATTGGCAGGCCCGCTCATGCCACCACCACCGGCCCGGAACTCTCCAGGCTCAAGGTGTAGGATCGCTCGCCGTTGAAATCGCCGGCATAATCCAGTCGCGTCACCAGGAACCGCCCGGTCATGCTGTCGCCGCTCTCGAAGCTCAGCCGGTAATCGTCGAGCACGCCCGACAGCGCGCTCGCCTTGATCCGCACCTCCGCCACCGATCCGGTGAAGACGCCTGCGCCCGACACGCTGACGCTGCGCACGCCCGCGCCCGACAGCAATTGCCGCCAGCCGCCCGAATCCTTGCTGGTCACCACCACCGCTTCGCCGTTGACGCTCAATTGCGTCGTGCGCAGCCCCGCCACCGTCGCGAATGTGGGTACCTGCCCGCCGTCGCCGACCTTCAGCAGGAACGCACTGCCCCGTTCCACCGCCATGCCCGTCTCTCCTTTAATTGCTGCGGAACATCCGCACCGCGAACACGCTCGATGCGGTCCAGCGTTCGCCCTTGCCCTGCGTCACCTGGCTCCGCGCCAGCCGCACCGACGTCACCCGCCACCCCTCGCGCAATTGCGGCGGCAGGCCGGCCATCGCCGCCTCGACCGCCGCCAGCAGCGCCCGCGCCCGCACCGGCGACACGCCGCCGTCGACGCATGCGATCGCCACCGTGCCGCTCCGCCCGGTGATGCCCACCGCATCGCTCGCCATCAGCACCGGGTCCTCGACCACCACATACGGCAGCGCCGCCCGCGCCGGAGGCGCATCGAACACGCGCGCCGGGGGCGCATCGGGGGCTAGCGCCGGGAGCGCATCGGGCGCCCGCATCGCCCCCGCCAGCTGCACCACGACCGCCGCGTGCAGCACCCTCGCCGCGCTCACAGCCGCATCCGCCGGAACGGCCGCCACAGCGCCGCCACCGCCGCCGGCGGGGCAGCGCTGCCCTCGCGGTGTTCGAACAGATGCGCCGCCAGCAGCGTCACGCCCTGCGCCACCGGCTCGGGCAGCGCGTCCCACGCCGCCGCCAGCCCCGCGGTATAGCTCACCGCCACCCGCATCGCCGCGCCGGGTGTGGTCACCCGGACCCAGCCGTTGCCGTCCGCATCGATGTCGACCGCATAGGCATCCACCGGCAGCACGAACGGCGCCCCCGGCGCCTGCAGCCCGGTCAGCCCCCGGATCGCGCTGACCGGCCGCTGCGCCAGCCGCTGCCAGTCGCGCCCCACGCCGATCACATCCTCGCACGCCCGCCCGATCAGCCGCTGCCCGCAGAATGCCTCGGCCAGCGCCAGCGCCGTTCCCGCGCCCTGCGTCAGCACCGCATCGGGTGCCTCCGCGATCCGCAGATACGCCCCCGCCGCGGCCGCCGCAGCCGCGACCACCCCGGCCGGCATCGCCGCCCCCTCCATCGCTCTGTCCCCTCGTGAAAAAAGCCGCCCCCGCCACGTCGGCGGGGGCGCAAGCGCCGGTCAGGCGGTGGCGAACTTCATCAGCTTGATCGCCTCGCTGTCGGCGACGCAGCCGCCGATCCGCTTGGTGGCGTAGAAGCCGACGAACGGCTTGTTCGAATAGGGATCGCGCAGGATCGCCGTCTCGGCCCGTTCGGCGATCAGATAGCCGGCGCGGAAATTGCCGAAGGCGATGGCGAAGGCATTGGCGGCGATGTCGGGCATGTCCTCCGCCTCGACCACCGGATAGCCGAGCAGCATGGCGGGCTGCCCGCTCGCCAGGCTCGGCTGCCACAACGGCATGCCGTCGTTGCTCTTGAACTTGCGGATGCGCGCCAGCGTCGCTGCGTTCATCACCCAGCTCGCGCCCTGCCGGTACGGCGCGCGCACCGCCTGCACCAGGTCGATCAGCCGTTCGTCCGGCGCGGTGCCGAAATCGCTCGCCGCCCCGCTCGGCAGATATTGCAGCGTGCCGAGCGGCCGTACCCCGTCCTTCGCGCTCGACATCGCGCCGGTCAGGAACCCCCTGGGCCGGTTGACGCCGTTGCCGCCGATGAAGGCCGCACCCTCCGCCCGCGCGAACTCCGCCGCGATCTCGCCCGCCAGCCATGCCTCGACGTCGAACGCCGCATCGTCCAGCATCGCCTGGCTGGCCGAAGGGTTGGCGTACAATTCGCCCATCGGCGGCACCAGCTCGGCGAAGACCGGGCTCGCCGTCTCCGGCCGCGGCGCCGTCTCCGCCGCCCAGCCCGACGGAGTCCCGCCGGTGGTGATGAGCTTGCGGTATCCCGCCGATCCCACCTTCACGACATTGGCGATGGCGCGGATCGGCGATGCCCCCTTCAGCACCGCCGCGATCTGCGCATCGATCTCGCGCGGCACCGCAAAGCCGCCCGCATCCCCGCTCACCCCGGTGAACGCCTTCATCTCCAGCGTCGTCCCCGCCCGGACGAATCCGGCAAAGGCCCCGTCCGCCTGCACCACGCGCGCGCCATCCAGCGCCGGCCGTTCGATCACGTCCACGTCATTCTCCTTGTTGAAACTCAAAATTCTTCGAAAAAGTCAGTCGATCCGGTCGATCCGCGCGAGCGCCTGCATCGGCACCGCCACCACGCTCACCTCGGCCAGCATCACGCGCAGCAACTCGCGCCGCGCGCCCTGCCGCACCACCAGCGGGCGATAGCCGACCGACAGCCCGTCCAGCGTCCGCGCGCCGACCAGCCGCGCGACATCCGCATCGTCGATCTCGCCCTCGACGCGCAGCCCCCGCGCATCCTCGCCGAGCGCGACGATCCGGCCGACCGGCGTCCCATGATGCTGCCACAGCAGCGGCACCGGGCCGGCATCGGCAAAGGCGCCGGGCCGCATGACGTCGCCGGCGCGATCGACCAGCCCGAACACCGCGGCATAGCCCCCGAACCGGACCGCCGCGGTCACTTCAGCCACCCGCCGAAGCCCAGCTTCACCGCCAGCCCGGTCAGCACCAGCGCGCCGACCAGCCGCACGCACCAGCCCGCCGCCGCCTTCCACACCGACCGCTTGGCATCGCGCCACGCCGCCAGCAGCTCGCGCAGGTCGGCCAGGTCGACCCGCGCCGCCTCGTCCGCCAGCCCCAGCCGGGTCAGCGCCCGCATCGCCGACAGCTCGCCCGCCTCCTCCGCCACCGCGCGCATCGTCGCCAGGTCGGCGCCCTCGCGCGCCGCCTGCGCCATCAGCTGCGCCAGCACGCCCGTATCCGCCTGACCGCCGCTCATGCCCCGATCCCCACCATCCGCCGCTTGTCCTCATCCGACAGGAAATCCGCCGCCGCGACGCTCGCCCACAATCGCTCGCGATCCTCGGACAGCGCCGGCACCGCATCCAGGTCGACCGCCAGCGTCGCCCCGTCGAACCATCCCGCCAGCCCCTGCGCCAGCGTCGCCAGGATCGCGTCTGCCAGCGGCAACACCGTCAGCCGCCACAATGCCCGGTTCGCCTCGCGATAATTGGCATAGGTCGCATCGCCGGGCAGGCCGAGCAGCATCGGCGGCACCCCGAACGCCAGCGCGATCTCGCGCGCCGCGCCCTCCTTCAGCCCGACGAAGTCCATGTCGGCTGGCGACAGCGACAGCGCCTGCCACTTGAGCCCGCCCTCCAGCAGCATCGGCCGCCCGGCATTGCCCGCGCCCGCGAACCCCGCCTCCATCTCCGCCTTCAGCCGCTCGAACTGCTCCGCGCTCAGCGCCGCGCCATCGCCCGGATCGTACACCAGCGCCCCCGATGGCCGCGCCGCATTGTCCAGCAGCGCCTTGTTCCACCGCCCCGCCGCATTGTGCACCGCCACCGCGCCCGATGCCGCCCCCAGGCAGCCCATGCCGTAATGGTCGTCGACCGGATTGAAGCTGCGGATATGCACCACATCCGGTCGCGGCCCCTCGGCATCCAGCCGCGTCCGCCGCTCGCCCACCGCATAGCGATAGGCGGTCGGCCACCCGCCCGCATCCACCTCGACGCTCACCCGTTCCGGCCGCAGCGCATACAGCGCCGCCGCGGCGCCCTCCGCATCGCGCAGCACCTGGACATAGGCGTTGCCGTGCAACAGCAGCTGCGCCGCGACCGTCTCCAGCAGCGCCTGCCCGCCGGATCGCGCCTGCACCAATGCCAACACCTCGGCGGCACTGGCCTTCAATGGTGCCGCGCAGACGCTTTCCGCGACCAGCTTCACCGCCCGCTGTGCGATCGCATTGCCCGCGAACCCGTCCCGCACCTGCGCCTCATACGACCGCGGCCATTCCCCCAGCGCCACGCCCGACCCGGCACGCGACAACGCCGGCCGCCCGCCCTCGCGAGCGGCCTTCCACCCAAACAACCGCATGATGATCTCCCCCTAAAACCCTCCCGCCACGGGAAGGGGAACCGCTGCCATCGGCAGTGATGAAAGCGCGGCCGCAAAGGCCGCCCGATGTGTGAGTCACGGATCAGGAAGGGGTGCCACGCAGAGACGCGGAGAAAGGGAAAAAACAAGAGGGGCAAACAACGCACCCCACCCGTCATCCCGACGAAAGTCGGGACCCATGCCCCCACGACGCCAATGATGACCCGCACCAACCACCCACAACGCAACCATAGGTCCCGACGTTCGTCGGGATGACGAGGGAGGCGAAAGAAGCGCACCCCCTCCGCGCCTCCGCGTCTTCGCGCGAAAACCCCCTTCTTCTCCACGCCTCCGCGCCTCCGCGTGAACCCGATCTCACTCCGCAGCCGCACCGTCGCGCAGCCTCAGCGCCCCGGCACCGTTCCCTCCCCGGCCACGCCCCGCTACAACTCCCGCACCCCGGCCGCGCCACGCCGCCCCAGCATCAGTTCGGTCAACGCCCACACCAGCGCATCGGCGCGATCCGGCGACCGCCCCGGCCCCTGATAGCCGCCGCCGGCGACCAGCCCGCACATCTCGTCCTCCAGCGCCGCGAAGCGTCCGCAGTGTCGGACCCGCCCCCGCTCGTACAGGGTCGCGACCGGCTCCGCCCGCGCCACCTTGCCACGGCTCGCCCGCACCAGCTTCACCGGCAACGCGACGTCCGCCGCCAGCAGCACCGATCGGACCATCGCACCGCCCTGGTTGGCCTCCGCCACCACCCGGTCCGCCCGGTGTTGCGCCGCGCAATCCGCCACCGCCCGCGCCCACGCCTCGGGCGAATGCGCGGCGATGCTGGCATCGGCCAGGACATGGGCGATGCCGTCGCCATCCACGCCGACCGCGACGATGCCGCAGGCGTCGCCGACGCCGTCGCCCTCGATCGCTCCCGCCGGCGGGTCGACACCGACCACCACCCGTACCAGGTCGCCCGGCGCATCGCACCGGCACGCCTCCAGCCGCGCGCGCGACCACAGCGCCCCTGCCAGATCGTCGATCATCTCGCCGTCCAGTTCCTGCCGCCCCAGCGCCGTGCCGCCATAACTGTCCTCGACATGCTCGACGAACACGTCCGGCAGGAACGGATTGTCGCGCGTCCGCCCCCGCGTCTCGACCAGCCCGCGCGCGCGCAGCACGCGCTTCATCAGGTTGGTCGGCCGCGGCGTCGTCGTCACCAGCACGCGCGGATGCGGGCCGCGCCGCATTCCCATCATCAGATTGTCCCAGGCCGCATCGCCGCGCCGCCATTTCGCCAGCTCGTCGCACCATGCCGCATGATGTTCCGGCCCGCGCAGCTGGTCCGGCACGTCCGCCGAATAGACGAACGCGCGCGCACCGTTGGGCCAGCGCACCTCGCCGTGGCTCATCGTATAGCGCGGCGTCTTGCCCGCCTTCGCCACCGCGCGCAGCCCGCTCGGCCCCTCGATCATCACCCGCCGCACGTCCGCCGCGGTCGATCCGACCAGCGCGATCATCGCGTCGGGGTCGGCGGCGATCCGCGTCACCCACTCCGCTCCGGCGCGGGTCTTGCCGAATCCGCGCCCGGCGCGGATCAGCCAGATCCGCCAGTCGTCGCCCTCCGGTGCCTCCTGTCCGGGTTGCGCCCAGCCGCCCCGCTCCCATCGTTCCGCCAGTTCCAGCCGCACGTCGGCGGTCAGCGAACGCACCAGCGTGGCGCGTTCGTCCGCCGGCAGGGCCGCCAGCCGCGCCATCACCTCGGCCGATCGGCCGCTCATGCCGGCGTCTCCCCGGCGGCGCGGGCCTTGCGCGCCGCCAGCGCGTCGAGCTTGGCAAGGATCGCGGCATCCGCCTGTTCCCGCGTCGCGACCACCTGCGCCGGGCCGCGCGACCGCACCCGCCCCTCTCGCCGCGCCCGGTACAGGTTGAGCAGCTTGAACGCCTCGTCATACGCCAGCGGTTCGACACCGGCGCTGTCGCCGGCGACGGTCCCGCCGCCACCCGCCATCGCATGGCCGATCATCCGCATTTCCAGCAGCAGATAGCCCGCATCGATCATCCGCTGCCATTCGGCCGCAAACGGTTTGCTGATCCGCCGTTGGTAATGCACCTGCGACGGCTGGACACCGATCGCCGCGGCCGCCGCGGTGACGTTACAATTGCACGCCAGATGCGCGAAGAACGTGGCGCGCATGGCCGCCGTCCACCGCACCTTCACCCCCGACCGGCGCCGCGTCACCGCGCCATCACCAACCCCGACCGCCACCGCCACCGTCATCGCGGTTCCCGCATCCTTCCCGTCGCCGTCCATCGCCGCCCCCTGCATCCCACCACCTGAACGCGCATCGGGCCGGCAGCGACATGGGGGGTACCCAAGCCGCTCCGGCCCGACTCGCAATTCTTCAGCGTTCCTGTTATGTACCCAATGAGCGTGACGAAGTCAATCTGTTTGTACCAGATCGGTTATCCTGCTCGGTCGGTCGATGGTGATCGCCGGCGGGGCTTGATCCGCTCCGGCGATGGTCCGTACAATTGTCCCTTCTCGTCCCAAATCCTCCACCACCCTTTCACCGTTTCGTACAGGCAGCCTTTCACCATGTATCCTGCAGCGGGACCGATCGCCCATGGCATGATCGGCCTCGACCTTCAGATCGCGGATCTCGACGACGCCTACAGGACGCTGCTCGGCCTGCCCCGCGCGGCGACGCCCGATCGCTCCGCGCTCGACGTCCTGCATCCCGACGATCGCTTGGCCGGCGAACGGTTCCTGCGCCGCGTCTGGGACGAGGGCACGACGCTGTCCGCCACCCTCCGTCACCTCCATGCCGATGGCCGGGCGATCTGGGTCAACCTTTACGTATCGCGGCTCGGCGGTGATGCCGGCCGCCGCCTCGTCGTCACCTGTCGACCCTTGCCGCCGCAGGGGGAGCGCCCCTCGACCGTCGAGGCGCAATGGCAGGTCGCACGGCTGCTGCTCCAGGCACTCGACGGCGGCAAGCGGGCGTTCGGCGACGCGCTGATCGGCAATCCCGCCACCGAGATCCTGCTGATCGGCTATGTCGCGGAAGCAGAGGCGCGGGCCGTGGCGGCGGGCGAGATCGCCGGGCGGATCAACGTGGCCTGGCCGCTCACCCGGCGCTGGCTCGCCGCGCTGATCGATGCGGGCTTCATCGAGCCGGAAATCGGCGGTCCGATCGGTCCCGACACCCCGGTCCGCCTCAGCGTCCGGGCGCTGGCGATGCTCGAGGCGATCTTTACCGCGCTCGTCGCCGTCGTGCAGGGGCCGCTGGTCCCGGCCTAGGCGTCGGCCGGCGCGATCAGGGGCGTCGCGATCGCTTCAGCGCCCGTGGCAACGCCGACCGGACGCGGGCCAGCCAGCTCGGGCGCGGCGGCGGCGTCAGGGTGGTGACGATCGGCTGGAATTCGTGCGGCTCGAACGGTACCTGCGCCAGGTCGAGCATCAGGCCGGTGACGTGCTTGCCCAGCGTCGCGTGATTGTCGGCGTCGTAGGTCGCGCGCAACGCCTGGCCCAACGGGTACAATTTGCCGTCCTGCCGGAACGCCATATCCCGCTCGTCGCCATCCGCTTTGCCGAATCCATCCGTCATCGCGCCCTCGTTCCGACCCACCAACGATCGGACGGCGGCAAGGGTTCACGTCAGCGGATCGAACCTATTCGACCGACGATTCGTCGCCCTGGTCGTCGTTGGCAGCCTCTGCCGGGTCGCCGCCATAGCAGCGATCTAGATAGTGATTGGCGATGATGTAATGCGCGCGCACCGCCAGCGGATGGGTTGCCCGTTGCGCCAGTTCCAGTTCCGTCTCCGCCCGCTCGTAGAAATAGATCGTGTCGTCCCGCATCGTCTGCACTTCTGTCTTGCCGGGCGGGCCGGGTCGTTGCCCGCCGCCGCCATCATCTGGATATATCAGGCATAACGCCCGGGCCCGCCGCCTGTGCCGCTATCGTCCGGCGGTGTCGGCGATATGTGCCCAGGCCGCGATTTCGTCGTCGGCATGCGCCGCGACCACCAGGTCGCCGGCACGCCCGGCAGCGATGTCGACCGCAACCGACCCGCACCATTCCCATGTCGCATTGCCCGACAGGCTGACCATCGCGTCCTCGCTCACCTCGGCGCGGACCAGCCCGCCCTTGTTGAACACCGTGATCGGCGCGCCATAGTCCAGCCGCCCGGTCAGGCACGCCGCGAACGCCGATGCCGCCATCGCGCTGCCACAGCTGTCGGTCAGGCCGACGCCGCGCTCGAACGTGCGCACGAACAGATCCTTGCCGCGCACCTCGACGAACGACACGTTGGCGCGGTTGGGCAGCCAGTCCGGCGCCGCCTCGCACGCCGTGCCGATCGCGACCAGTTCCGCCTCGTCCACCGCATCGACGAACGTCACCAGATGCGGATTGGGCATCGCCACCGCGGTGAACGCCCGCGCGCTGCCCAGCGGCGCCACCCGCGCCTCGACGATCCGCTCGACGCCCGCCGCCAGCGGCCAGTCGCGCACGTCCAGCCCCGCCGGTCCCGCCGTCTCGCGCACCGTATACACCCCCGGCGCCAGATCGGCATCGCGCGCCGCCAGCGCGCTCGACGTCTTCAGCCGCACCCGCGCGGCATCGATCCCCAGCGCCTCGAATCCCAGCCGCGCGACGCAGCGCAGCCCGTTCAGGCACGTCTCCGCCTCGCTGCCGTCGGAATTGAACATCGTCATCGCAAAGGCGTGCTCACCATCGCCCGGGCCGAGCAGCAGCAGCCCGTCGCCACCCACCGGGCCGCGCCGGTCGGCGAGCGCCCGCGCCACCGCCGCCCATTCCGCGCCGGACAGCGTCAGCGCCCGCGCGTCGATCAACGGAAAATCGTTGCCCGAACCATGGCATTTCACGAAGTCGAACCGCACGTGCTGCATCCCCTGCGGTCCCCGCGGGCCGCTTATGTTCTCGTCTGCCGCGCCGTTACACCCGCCCCGCCGGCCACGGCAAACGATAATGATCCGGCCACGGCAACCACTTACCATCCGCTCACGGCAGCCGGTAATGGTCCGCCAGCCGGTCGAGCGCTAGCGTCAGCACCAGCCGCCCCGCCCGCGCCGGCCAACCCAGCCCCTTTTCGGCCACCGGCAGCGCGTCCCCTGCGCAGATCACCCGCCACGCGATATCCTGCAACCCCGCGCCCGCCGCCGCCATGGCGGCATCGAACCGCGCCTTTGCCGCCACCTGCGCCATCACCGGGTCCAGCCCGCCGCCGCCCGCGCCGCCACCATCCACCCGCGCCGCCCAGCGCATCGTCACCCGCGCGCCCAGCGCCGCCGTCTCGTAATCGCCGCGCAGCCGCTCGCCCGCCTCCAACTGCCGCGCATCGACCAGTCCGCGCGCACGCAGCCAGCCGAGCGGCGATTCGGCCACGTTGACGCGCACGCTCCGTCCCACGCCCACCGTCCGTTCCACCAGTTCCCGCATCGCCCATTCCCTTCCTCGAGTCGGTCCGGACTTGCCATGCCGTCAGCTTTGTAGGACAGAGAAATAACCGCAGCGGTTAAGGATCGCCGATGATTACCGCCATAAGACAGGTACGTAGGGCCAAGAACCTGACGCTGGACGAAGTCGCGCGCCGCTGCGTGCCTCCAACAACTGCCCAGACGATCGGCCGGCTGGAGACCGGCACCCGCACCGTCTCGGTCGCCTGGCTCAACCGCATCGCCGCCGCGCTCGACGTCGCGCCCGCCGATCTCGTCACCCTGCCCGACCGTGCTGCGCTGCCCGTCGCCGCGACGCTGGATGCGGAGGGCGCGCACGCCCCCCGCCAGCCGCTCACCCTCACCGCGCCACAGCCCTCGGCCGGCGGCGTCGCCATCGCGGTGACCGGTAGCACCGCCGACTATCGCGCCGGCGACCACATCTGGTGCGACCTGCGCGCCCCCGATGCCTTTACCCAGGCGCTCAATCGCGACGTCCTCGTCCCCGTCCCCGCCGGTCGCTTCCTGTTCGCTCGCCTGATCGGCATCGACGGCGACGCCCTCCTCCTCCTGCCGCTAACCCCGGGGGCTCGCCCCACATCGATCGCCTCACCCGCCTGGTTAGCCCAGGCCACCCGCCTGATCCGCACGTTGTAGGGTCACGCGAAGACGCGAAGACGCAAAGAGGCAAGCGCCGCAGGCAACCGCCGGCACATACCTTCGAACGACGGGAGAAACGCCGTCGCCCGGCGCAACCTCTTCGCGCCTTCGCGCCTTCGCGCCTTCGCGCCTTCGCGCCTTCGCGTGAATCACCCTTCTCGCCGAGACGATCCCCCCGAACACCCCCGGCTTTAGCTGCACCGCAACATCTGCTATGGCCGCCACCATGCTCAACCTCAACGGCATCACCGTGCGCCTCGGCGGCCGCACGATCCTCGACGGCGCATCCGCGGCGCTGCCCCCCGGCAGCCGCGTCGGCCTGATCGGTCGCAACGGCGCGGGCAAGTCGACGCTCGTGCGCGTCATCGCCGGCATGCTCGAACCCGACGACGGCAGCGCCGACATGCCGCGCGGCGCCCGCCTCGGCTATATCGCGCAGGAAGCGCCGTCAGGCACCGCCACCCCGTTCGACACGGTGCTCGCCGCCGACACCGAACGCGCCGCGCTGATGCTCGAATCGGAAACCAGCGAAGATCCGGACCGCCTCGGCGACGTCTACGAACGGCTGATCGCGATCGACGCCTATACCGCCCCGATGCGCGCCGCGCAGATCCTGCTCGGCCTCGGCTTCGACGAGGACATGCAGCAGCGCCCGCTCGACAGTTTCTCGGGCGGCTGGAAGATGCGCGTCGCCCTCGCCGCGCTGCTGTTCTCGCAGCCCGACCTGCTGCTCCTCGACGAACCCTCGAACCACCTCGATCTCGAAGCGGTGATGTGGCTCGAGGATTTCCTCGTCGGCTACAAGGCGACGATCGTCGTCGTCAGCCACGAACGCGATTTCCTCAACAACGTCGTCGATCACATTCTCCACCTCCAGAACGGCAAGATCACGCTCTACGCCGGCGGCTATGACAGCTTCGAGCGCCAGCGCGCCGAGCGCATGGCGCAGCTTGCCGCCGCCAAGGCCAACCAGGATGCGCAGCGCGCCAAGCTGCAGGATTACGTCGCACGCAACTCGGCGCGCGCCTCCACCGCCAAACAGGCGCAAAGCCGGCAGAAGATGCTGGCGAAGATGCAGCCGATCGCCGAACTCGCCAACGATCCCTCGCTCTCGTTCGACTTCCCCGATCCCACCGAACTGCGCCCCCCGCTCATCACGCTCGACATGGCGAGCGTCGGCTACAGCGAAACGCCGATCCTCAAGCGGCTCAACATGCGTCTCGACCCCGACGATCGCGTCGCGCTGTTGGGGCGCAACGGCAACGGCAAGACCACGCTCGCCCGTCTGCTCGCCGCGCAGCTGACGCCGATGGACGGAGAGATGGCGTCGTCGGGCAAGATGAAGGTCGGCTATTTCACCCAGTATCAGGTCGAGGAACTCGACGCCGACGATACGCCGCTCGAGCACATGACCCGCATCATGCGCGGCGCCAGCCCCGCCGCGGTCCGCGCGCAGCTTGGCCGCTTCGGCTTTTCGGGTGACAAGGCAGTGGGCAAGGTCGGCCGCATGTCCGGCGGTGAAAAGGCGCGGCTCGCGCTCGCGCTCATCACCCGCGACGCGCCGCACATGCTGATCCTCGACGAACCGACCAACCACCTCGACGTCGACGCGCGCGAAGCGCTGGTGCAGGCGCTCAACGCCTATACCGGCGCCGTCGTGCTGGTCAGCCACGATCGCCACATGCTGGAAATGACCGCCGACCGCCTCGTGCTGGTCGACAACGGCACCGCGAAGGAATTCGACGGCACGCTCGACGATTACATCGCCTTCGTCCTCGCCGGCGACAAGCAGCCCGAACCCAAGGCGAAGAAGCCGAAGGGCAAGCCGATCGACCGCGACGCCGAAAAGCTGCGCCGCAAGGCGATCCGCGATGCCGAAGCGGAGATCGCGGCGCTCACCAACGACCGCAACGCGATCGACCGCGCGATGTTCGATCCCAAGACCGCCGAACCCCGCTTCGCCAAACTCGCGATGAGCGACCTGATGAAGCGCCGCGCCGACGTGCAGGACCAGATCGAAACGCTCGAGGCGAAATGGCTGGAAGCGACCGAGGCGCTGGAAGCGGCGTGATACCGCGGATCGCGCACTGAATTACCAGGCGTACCATTTCGTCACCCCGGACCGGTTCCGGGGTGACGGGGTCAGGCCTGCACCGTCTTTCGGATCAGACCGCCACCACGCCCGAGCAGGACCTGCTAGGATCGCAACCAAACGGTTGCACCTTGGTAACATCTGGCTCAGAAGCAACTTCAAGGTTGCAATATCCGCAACCCACCGGTTGCCGCTCAGGCAACCAGAAGGGTGCCGATGCACAAACCTGTCGAAGCCGCCCGCCTCTTCGCGGCCCTCGCCGATCCTACCCGTCTGGCATTGCTGGTGATCCTGCGCAGCGGCCCGCCCCGTTCGATCGCGCGCCTGTCCGCCAATTCCGGCATGACGCGCCAGGCCGTCACCAAGCATCTGCGCATTCTCGAAGACGCCGCGCTCGTCCTGGTCGCACGAACCGGCCGCGAAACCCACTATAGCTATCGCCCCGGCGCCCTCGACAC
Organism: Sphingomonas insulae; assembly: GCF_010450875.1. NCBI lineage: Bacteria > Pseudomonadati > Pseudomonadota > Alphaproteobacteria > Sphingomonadales > Sphingomonadaceae > Sphingomonas > Sphingomonas insulae. Next base: position 914,853 of record NZ_CP048422.1, on the reverse strand, counting down.
CGCCCGCACCGCGCTGGACGCGATCGCTGGCAACTGGACCGCCATCGCACCATCGACGGAGGGCTGACGTCCGGGCCCCGATCGCGCGCGCAGCCGTGAAGCAGACGGGGTTCACGCGGAGGCGCGAAGGCGCGGAGAAGCAAAGGGAGAGAGCGGCGCTCCCACCCACCACCGTCACCCCGGACATGGTCCGGGGTCCACGCTGCGGCGAGGCGCGCGGCAGACACAGCAAGCGCCCCAGCCGCCCGGCAGACCCCGGAACACGTCCCGGGTGACGACTGCCCCCTTATCACCGGCCCAAGCCTAAATGACGCTGAAGGAGTCCCACCCCTTCGCGTCTTCGCGTCTTCGCGCGAAAACACCTGTCATCCTTCTTCTCCGCGCCTCCGCGCCTCCGCGTGAACCCCTCGACCCAACACGCAAAAAAGGCGCGAAAGCCAAAGCCCCGCGCCTTTCGAACTTTCGACGATGTGCTTGGCCTCAGCCCTCGGCGTCGCCCTCACCCGCGTCACTCGCCGCAGGCCGCTCGAACCACGCCTCGACCTCGCCGTTCAGCTTCAGCGTCAGCGGCCGGCCGTGGCGGTCGACCTTCTTGCCAAGCGCGACGCGGATCCAGCCGGCGGGGCGGTCGTATTCCTCGACGTCCTTGCGCTCGACACCCTTGAAACGGATGCCGATGCCGCGCTCCAGCGCGGGCTGGTCGAAATAGGGGCTCGACGGATCGGTCGACAGGCGATCGGGGGCGTATCGGTCATGTCCGCGCGCTTAACCGCATCCTCCCCGGCCCGCTACGAAAAAGCGGCGCGGACGTAAGCCCGCGCCGCCTTCCCGACGAAACGCCGTGTCGGCTCAATAGCCGTAACCGTATCCGTAGCCGTCGCCGTAGCGCGATCCATAGTCGTAATAGCGCTCACGAACGACCACGCGCGGGGGCGGCGGCGGGGCATAGTAGCGATCGCGATACACGACCCGCGGCGGGGGCGGCGGCGCGTCGTAATAATAACCGCGGTCGTAATAGCGGTCGCGGTTGCTGCTGGCGACCGCCGCGCCGATCCCCAGGCCGACGATCCCGCCGAGCAACGCACCCGCAGCCACGTCGCCGCCGCCGCGGTGATGGCGATAGCCGCCCCAACGCTGCGCATCGGCCGGGGCCGCCGCCGTCAGCGCGGTCGCGGCCAGGGCGATGCCAAGGCCTGCCTTCTTCATCAATGCATTCATGACGCTTACTCCTCATCACAACGCTGGAGGGAAAACGCACAACGATCCAAGCGTGTTGCATCCCGTCTAGGCGAGTCGCCCTGAACCGGTCCGGAATGCGATGTTCATGCGCGGTTTATGCCTGCCGCATCGTCACGTTCATTCACGAAGCCGACACAATCCGCGCCTACCGCGCGGGCAAGCCCGGGGGGGCGCCATGCATCAGGGCACGACGACGCGGGGGCGACACCCGCGCGCTGCCGACCCGGCACCTTCCCCTTGCGCATCATCCAAAGGGGACCTTCGTGACCATATCTCGCTCGCTCAAGACCATGTTGCTGCTCGGCGCCGCCGGCCTCGCCGCGCCCGCATTCGTCGCGCCCGCCCTCGCCCAGACCGTGACGCCCGCCACCGATTCGCCTGCCGCTACGGCGGCGCCGGCCGACACCGGCGATCTCGGCGACATCGTCGTCACCGCGGAACGACGGTCGGAAAACCTGCAGCGCGTGCCGCTGTCGGTGGGCGTCGTCGGCGGCAGCGACCTGCGCACCTTCCAGGCGGGCGGCGAGGACATCCTGGCGCTCTCCGGCCGCGTCCCCGGCCTGTATATCGAAACGACGACCGGCCGCATCTTCCCGCGCTTCTACATCCGCGGCCTCGGCAACATCGATTTCTATCTCGGCGCCAGCCAGCCGGTCTCGATCATCCAGGACGACGTGGTCCTCGAACATGTCGTGCTGAAATCGAACCCCGTCTACGACGTCAACCAGGTCGAGGTGCTGCGCGGGCCGCAGGGGTCGCTCTTCGGGCGCAACACCACCGCGGGCATCATCAAGTTCGACACGATCCGCCCCAGCCAGACCTGGCAGGGCCGCGCCGCCGCCTCGTTCGGCAGCTATGCGACGACGACGCTCGATGCCGGCGTCGGCGGGCCGCTGGTGGCGGACAAGGTCGCCGTCCGCCTGTCGGGCCTGATCCAGCATCGCAACGACTGGATCGACAACACCTTCGCCGGGATCAGCGCCGATGGCACCCCCACTCCGCAGCGCAATGCGATGGGCGGCTTCGACGAACGCGACGTCCGCCTCCAGGTGCTGCTGACCCCGACCGAGGCGTTCAGCGTCAACGTGTCGGGCCATGCCCGCGGCTATCACGGCACCTCGACGATCTTCCACCGCGCCGCGCTCAGGAAGGGGGCGAACTCGGTCTCCGCCGAACCGCGCGACAGCATCGCGCTCGACGAGGGCCGGAACAACCCGCAGGATTACGACACCTACGGCACGTCGGTGAACGCCGCCTACGACTTCGGGCCGGTGACGCTCACCTCGATCAGCGCCTATGAGACGACCTCGGGCTACAGCCGCGGCGATACCGACGGCGGCGCGGCGGCGAACTTCCCGGTGGCGGGCAAGGCCAACGGCTTCGGCCTCAGCCAGGGCAACGTCCGCGCGCTCGGCCAGTATACGCAGGAAGTGCGACTGGCGAGCGCGGCGAACCAGCGCTTCACGTGGCAGGTCGGCGGCTTCTACTTCAACCAGAACGACACCACCGATTTCTACCAGCGCACCTTCTTCCTCATCCGTCCCGACGTGAACGGGACGCAGCCCAATCCGAACAACTGGGTGCGCCTGCATAACGTCAACACCAGCTGGGCGCTGTTCGGCCAGGCGAGCTACAAGGTCACGCCCGACCTGACGCTGACCGGCGGCTTTCGCGAAACGGAGGATACCAAGAAGACGACGCTGCTGAAGGCGGCGAGCGCCACCTATGCCGGCCGTCGCTATGTCCGCCTGTCGGACACCACGCCCAGCTGGGACGTGTCGGCGCTGTATCAGGTCGATGCGGACAACAGCCTGTACGCCCGCGTCGCCCGCGGTTTCCGCGGGCCGACGATCCAGGGCCGCTCGGCGGTGTTCAACGCCGATTTCACCACCGCGAACAGCGAAACGATCACCAGCTACGAAGTCGGATCGAAGAGCCTGCTGCTCGACGGGCGGCTGCGCTTCAACGCATCGCTGTTCACCTATACGGTCGACGACATCCAGCTGAACGGCAACGACGTCAACGGCAACGGCGTGCTGTTCAATGCGGACAAGGCGCGCGCTTACGGCGTCGAGATCGACACGCAGTTCCGCCCCGTGCCCAACCTCACCCTGACGCTCGGCGCGAGCGCGCTCGCCTCGAAGATCAGGGACACGCGCGTCTACGCGCAGGTCTGCGCGCTCAACGGCGTGGTGGTCTGCACCGTGCAGGATCCGACGATCCGCGGCGGCCTGTTCGCGCAGATCGACGGCAACCCGCTGCCCAACGCGCCGCGCTGGAACCTCGATGCGACCGCGCGCTACGACGTGCCGCTCGGCAATGGCGGCCGGGTGTTCGCCGCGACCGACTGGAACGTGCAGGGCTACACCAATTTCGTGCTCTACAAGACGCGCGAATTCTACGCCGACGGCAATTTCGAAGGGGGCCTGAAAATCGGCTACACCAGCCCCGACGAGAACTACGAGGTCGCCGCCTTCGCCCGCAACATCACCAACGAAAAGAACCTGAAGGGCGTCATCGAAAACTACATGGCCGCCGTCTTCAACGAACCCCGTATTATCGGGGTGTCGGTGTCCGGCCGCTTCCGCTGATCCGTTATTAAGTCAATACTTGGGGCGATGTCGAAAGACGTCGCCCTTTATTACACACGCCTCACCCCCGTCATTGCGAGCGTAGCGAAGCAACAGAGCCGGACCAGGACGCGCTGGATCGCTTAGCGACGCCCGCAATGACGCATGGACGGCAGCCCGCCGCCGCCAACGAAAAAGGGGCGCCCGATCACCCGGACGCCCCCTCTTCGAACCGCAAACCGACCGGTGGCTTACGCCGCCATCTTCGCCCGCGACGCCTTCTTGCGCTCGTGCGGATCCAGGTGGCGCTTGCGCAGGCGGATCGACTTCGGGGTCACCTCGACCATCTCGTCGTCGTCGATATAGGCGATCGCCTGCTCCAGCGTCGCACGCTTCGGCGGGGTCAGCCGGACCTGGTCGTCCTTGCCGCCGCTGGCGCGGAAGTTGGTCAGCGCCTTGGTCTTCATCGGATTGACCTCGAGGTCGTCCGGCTTGGCGTTCTCGCCGACGATCATGCCCTCGTACAACGCCTCGCCATGGCCGACGAACAGGATGCCGCGCTCTTCCAGCGGACCCAGCGCATAGCTGTTGGCTTCACCGGCGCCGTTCGAGATCAGCACGCCGTTCTTGCGGCCTTCGATCTTGCCCTTGTGGGGCCCGTACTTCTCGAACAACCGGTTCATGATGCCGGTACCGCGCGTGTCCGACAGGAACTCGCCGTGATAGCCGATCATGCCGCGCGATGGCGCCGAGAAGGTGATGCGCGTCTTGCCGCCGGTCGACGGACGCATGTCGGTAAGCTCCGCCTTGCGCAGGTTCATCTTCTCGACGACCGTGCCCGAATGCTCGTCGTCGACGTCGATGATGACGGTCTCGTACGGCTCGGTCTTGTTGCCGTTCTCGTCCTCGCCGAACAGCACGCGCGGGCGGCTGATGCCCAGCTCGAAGCCCTCGCGGCGCATCGTCTCGATCAGCACGCCGAGCTGCAGTTCGCCGCGGCCGGCGACTTCGAAGCTGTCGCGATCCGACGCCTCGGTCACCTTCACGGCGACGTTCGATTCGGCCTCGCGGAACAGGCGGTCGCGGATCATGCGGCTCGTCACCTTGGTGCCCTCGCGGCCCGCCATCGGCGAATCGTTCACCGCGAAGCGCATCGACAGCGTCGGCGGATCGATCGGCTGCGCATGCAGCGGCTCGCTGACGGTGATGTCGGCGATCGTGTTGGCGACGGTCGCGACGGTCAGCCCGGCGAGGCTGATGATGTCGCCCGCCTTCGCCTCGTCGACCGGCACGCGGTCCAGGCCGCGGAACGACATGATCTTCGACGCGCGGCCCGTCTCGACGATGTTGCCGTCGTTATCGAGCGCGTGGATCGCCTGGTTGGTCTTCACCGTCCCCGAATTGACGCGGCCCGTGAGGATGCGGCCGAGGAAGTTGTCGCGGTCGAGCAGCGTCACCAGGAACGTGAACGGCACGTCCTCCACTTCCACCTTCGGCGCCGGCACGTGGCTGACGATCGTCTCGAACATCGGGATCAGCGTGCCTTCGCGCGCGTCCATGTCGGTCGAGGCATAGCCGTTGCGGCCCGAGGCGTAGAGCACCGGGAAATCGAGCTGTTCGTCGTTGGCGTCCAGCGACACGAACAGGTCGAACACCTCGTCCAGCACTTCCTGGATGCGCGCGTCGGGGCGATCGACCTTGTTGACGACGACGATCGGCTTCAGGCCCAGCGCCAGCGCCTTGCCGGTGACGAACTTCGTCTGCGGCATCGCGCCTTCCGACGAATCGACCAGCAGGACGACGCCGTCGACCATCGACAGGATGCGCTCCACCTCGCCGCCGAAGTCGGCGTGGCCGGGGGTGTCGACGATGTTGATGCGGATGCTTTCGCCACCACCCGGCGGCGTCCAGTCGACCGAGGTCGGCTTGGCGAGAATGGTGATCCCGCGCTCTTTCTCGAGGTCGTTCGAATCCATCGCCCGCTCTTCGACGCGCTGGTTATCGCGGAAGGTGCCGGACTGGCGGAACAACTGGTCGACGAGCGTGGTCTTGCCGTGGTCGACGTGCGCGATGATCGCCACGTTGCGGAGGCTCATGGGAATTCCTGATGTGATAGGGTATTGGGCGCGCCCATAGCCGAAATGTTGGCCTGCGGGAAGGGGGCGGGGTTTTGCCGCGGGCAAGCCCGCATCGCCGGACGGCCGCGATGCCGAACCAGGGCCGAACCAGGGCCGAACCGCCGCCGGACCCGCACCGGACCGACATCGCGATCTGGGCGGGGAAAGGCACGGGGCGGCAGCGGCGCCCCTCAGGCCCGGCTGCGACCAAGCTCCTCGCGCAACACGCGAACCAGGTCCGCTGCGGGCATCGACCGACACAGTGGCGCACCCTGCCCCGCCCATTGCGCACCGAAGCCATGCTCGCCCTGCGCCTTGGCCGCGGCGTGCAGAGCCTTCCCCGCGTCATAGGCGATGGGATAGGACGGCGGCAGCCGGTCCCCGACGCATGCGCTCAGCGCGGTGAAGCGATTGGCCAGCGCGCGCGCTGGCCGGCCGGAAATGAGCGATGTCAGGACCGTGTGATAGGCGCCGGGTCCCGACAGAGCCGCTCGATAGCCATCGTCGGCGGCCGATTCCGGGCATGCCACGAATGCGGTGCCGAGCTGCGCTGCGACGGCACCGAGATCGAGTGCGGCCGCGATGCCGGCGCCGTCCATGATCCCGCCTGCCGCAATCACCGGCAAGCCTGCCTTTCGCACCAGCAGCCGGGTCAGCGCGACCATGCCGAGGGCGTCGTCGGCGGCGGCGGTATCGAACACGCCGCGATGGCCGCCCGCCTCGATCCCCTGCGCGACCACGGCGTCGATTCCTGCCGCCTGGACGGTGCGTGCCTCGTCGAGGCTGGTCGCGGTCGCCATCAGGTAGATGCCCCGCGCCCGCAGCGCCGACAGCACGTCCGGCGATGGCAACCCGAAGTGGAAGCTGACCACCGGCGGCGCCAGATCCAGCAGCATCGCCAGCATCGCGGGGTCGTCGGCAAAGCTCGTGTAGATGGTCCTGAGCGCCGCTGGCGGTGGTGCGCCGAACCCCGCGAACACGGGGGCGAGCCAGTCCAGCCAGTCCGCCTCCCGGACGGGATCGGGGTCGGCACGGGCATGGACGAACAGATTGACGTTGAAAGCGCGGTGCGTGCGCCCGCGCAGCTCCTCGATCATCACGCATGCGCTGGCCGCGTCGGTCGCGCCCACCCCGATCGACCCGAGCCCTCCCGCCTCGGACACGGCGGCAGCCAGCAAGGGCGTGGCGACGCCCGCCATCGGCGCCTGGATCAGGGGCAGTTCCAGCCCGAGCTTTTCGATGAAGGACATACGTGCGCAGGATCCCGTCATGACCGATCGTCGGCTTATGACCGCGTCGGCACCCTAAGTGAACGGCGGCGTCCGGGCGAACCTCCTCCAACATCCGGTCTCCGGTCGTCATCTGCTTGTGGTCGACGAAACGTCCGGACATGTCGCTGTCCTACATCGTGTCGAACCGCTACACCTGTCGCCATGGCTACGCCCGTCTCCTCCCCGACCGCCCGCAGCGGGCATATCGGGGGATGCGTTTCCGGATGTGACGTACCGTCAACTTCGCCAACTTCCGGCAACATATCGCCCGGTCGCGACTCGGTTCGCCCGACGGCCGGTACCGAACGGCACGCATCGCGACGCCCGTACGATATTGCGCGGCGTATTATTAGCATGACACACTTGAACGGGGCCGTCCCAACCGGCACATTGCCCCAGACGATCGGGCGACAGCCTGTTGGAGGACGATGATGGCGACGACCGCGGATACCCTGAATGCGCAACCGGGGACTGCTCAACCGGACCTGGTGCTGACCCCGCCCGATCCGGTGCCGACGGTCGCCGCCGAACGCGCCGCGGGCCTCGTGCCGATCGACGAGGCGAAGAAGACGCAGCTCGAAACCCGTGTCGACACTTTCGTCGCGGAACTGGTCGCGCAGGACGTCAACAGTCCCGAATTCGGCAAGCGCGTCGATGCGATCACCGCGATGGGCGCAAAGGAAATCCGCGACGCGGCGGGACAGTCGAACCGGTTCCTCGATCGGCCGATCCGCGCCATGGACAAGGATAGCGGCGTCGGCGCCGATCTTGCCCAGCTGCGCCGGGTGATCGAGGACCTTGATCCCGGTCGCAAGGGCGCGCTGTCTGGCCCGAAGAAGATTTTCGGCATCATCCCGTTCGGGTCGAAGATGCGCGACTATTTCGACAGCTATCAATCGTCGCAGACGCACATCAGCTCGATCCTCAAGAACCTTGCCGGCGGCAAGGACGAACTGCTGATGGACAATGCCGCGATCGATACCGAACGTGCCAATCTGTGGTCGGCGATGGGCCGCCTGGAACAGATGATCCACCTCAGCAAGGCGATGGACGCCCGGCTGGAGGACAAGGCCAACGAACTCGACCACACCGATCCCGCCAAGGCGAAGGCGATCCGCGAGACCGCTCTGTTCTACACGCGCCAGCGCACGCAGGACCTGCTGACGCAGATGGCGGTGACGGTGCAGGGCTATCTGGCGCTCGACCTCGTCAAAAAGAACAACGTCGAACTGGTGAAGGGGGTCGACCGCGCATCCACCACCACCGTGTCCGCCCTGCGCACCGCGGTGACGGTGGCGCAGGCGCTGACCAACCAGAAGCTGGTGCTGGAATCGATCACCCAGCTCAACACAACGACCGCGAACATCATCGATTCGACCGGCAAGCTGCTGCGGTCCAATACCGCGGCGATCCACGAACAGGCCGCCGCCTCGACCATCCCGCTGGAAACGCTGCAACGCGCCTTCCAGAACATCTACGACACGATGGATGCGATCGACAGCTTCAAGCTGAAGGCGCTCGATTCGATGAAGACGACGGTCACCGCGCTCGGCAGCGAAGTCGAGAAATCGAGGGGCTATATCGCCCGGGCCGAAGGTGCCAGCCAGGGCGCGCTGAAGGGTCCCGGCGGCGACCAGTATCGCCTGGAATCGCTCTGATCCCATGACCGAGGTCGACCAGCAGATCGAACGCGCCCGCGCCGTGATGGCCCGGATCAGCGAGGACTATCGCGGGTCCGCAGGCGCGCAATATCGCGCGCACGGCAAGCGGCTGAAGCGCAAGGCGACCAGCGTCGGCACGCGGCTGGCGATGATCTGCGCGGTCAATGCGATCATCCTGATCGCGGCGGCGGTCGCGGGCATGGTCGTGCCGCTGGGGATGTTCGGTGGGCTGGCGGTGCTGTTGCTCATGGCGGCGGTGACGATCGGGATCGCCATCGCACCGGCCCCGCGTGCGCCCAGTGAAAAGGTGCTGCGCGAGGTCGACATCAAGTCCTTGCCCGCCAAGACCGAACGATGGCTCGACGCGCAGCGCCCCGCCCTGCCCGCCCCGGCGCGGGGGCTGGTCGACCAGATCGGCGTGCGACTGGAAACGCTGTCGCCGCAACTCGGCCGGCTGGACGGACGCGAGGAAGAGGCGTTCGAGGTCCGTCGCCTGATCGGCGAACAATTGCCCGCGTTCGTCAACGATTACGCCCGCGTGCCCGAACCGTTGCGCCGGGTGGAACGCAACGGCAAGACGCCCGACGCCGAACTGGTCGCCGGCCTGAAGCTGATCGAACAGGAAATCGCCGACATGACGGCGCGGCTGGCGCAGAACGATCTCGATAGCCTGTCCACCCGCGGCCGCTATCTCGAGATCAAATATCGCGACGATGCCGGTCGATGAAGCCGCTGGGCGGGCGCTCGTCGATGGCATCCGGTGGCCATGACGTCCGGTTCCGGGCTGCGCTCCGCCTTGTCCCGTCCTGTCGCCTGCGCCATATATTTTGCCCATGACGACTGATGATGATGCGCGGCAGGTGACCGGCGTTCCCGCGCAGGGCACGATCGACAGCGGCCACGACGATCCGATCGGCCGGCCCGGCCTGCGCCACTGGCGTGAAAGTACGATAACCCGTCCCGGACTCGACGATCGCGGCAGTGTGTTCTTCGCCGCGATCGAAATGACGCGGATGCCGATGATCCTGACCGACCCCAATCAGGACGACAATCCGATCGCCTTCGCCAACAAGGCGTTCCTCGACCTGACCGGCTACGAGGAAGAAGAGGTCCTGGGCCGCAACTGCCGCTTCCTGCAGGGCGCGCAGACCGACCGCAACAGCGTCGCCGACCTGCGCGATGCGGTCGCCGCGCGGCAGTCGATCGCGGTGGAACTGCTCAACTACCGCCGCGACGGATCGGCGTTCTGGAATGCCGTCTTCATCGGGCCGGTGTACGATACCGGCGGGAAGCTGCTGTATTTCTTCGCCAGTCAGCTCGACGTCACTCGCCGCCGCAACACCGAACAAAGCTACCGGCAGGCGCAGAAGATGGAATCGATCGGCCAGCTGACCGCCGGCCTTGCGCACGACTTCAACAATCTGCTGCAAGTGGTGAACGGCAACCTCGACCTGCTCGCTGCCGTCACGCACGACGACCGCACCAAGCGCTACGTCGCCGCCGCGCAATCCGCCGCCGAACGCGGTGCCAAGCTGACCCGGCAGCTGCTGGCCTTCGCCCGCAAGACCCGCCTCGAACCGCGGCCGGTCGATCTCAGCCACCTCATCACCGAATTCGGCGACGTGATGGAAAGCTCGATCAACAAGCGGGTGGACCTGCACCTCAGCCTCCGCCGCGGCCTGCCGCACGTCGTCATCGATCCCGACCAGCTCGAAATGGCGCTGCTCAACATCGTCAACAATGCGCGGGACGCGATGTCCGCTGGCGGGATGGTGACCATCTCGACCTTGCCGCTCAAGCTGACGGCGGACGACGCGCGCGATCTGGCACCGGGCGACTATGTGATGCTCGAAGTGCGCGACGAGGGCCCGGGGATGCCCGCCGACGTGCTGGAACGCGCGACCGAACCGTTCTTCACCACCAAGGGCGTCGGCCAGGGAACCGGTCTCGGGCTTGCCATGGCGAGCGGATTCGTTCGCCAGTCCGGCGGCCGGCTCGAAATCGACAGCGAACCGGGTCGTGGCACGGCGGTGAAGATGATCTTCCCGATCGCGCGCGCCGCCCTCGCCGCCGCCGCCGAGGAGCAGGCGGAACCGACGGCTGTCGCGCCGACGCCGCCCAGTGGTTACGTCGATCACGTCCTGATCGTCGAGGATAACGAGGAAGTGCTTGCAATCGCTAGTGAAATCCTCACCAGCGCCGGCTATCGCGTCACCACCGCCATCAGCGGCGAACAGGGCCTGAAGACGTTCGAGGCTGTGCATGACGACGATCACGTCGACCTGCTGTTCACCGACCTGGTGATGCCGGGCGGCATGAATGGCCTGATGCTGGCGGATGCTGTGATCGAGCGTGACCCGACGGTGTCGGTGCTGTTGACCACCGGATATAACGAGGAACTGGTGGTCAACGGCCCACGCAAGCGGGCTACCGATGTCCTCAGCAAGCCCTATCGGCGGTCCGAGCTGCTCGATCGGGTCCGTCAGGCGCTGAACCGGCGCGGCAGCGGTGGTCCCCGGCGACAGCGGTCGGATTTCGGCGCGGTGGAGGCATGATCGGATATGGTGGGCGCTGACGGGTTCGAACCGCCGACCTACTCGGTGTAAACGAGCCGCTCTACCAGCTGAGCTAAGCGCCCTCATACGGGAACGCAGCCACTGCCAAAGCACGGGGCGCTGCGCAAGGGGCAACCCGCGCTTCCGCGCTACATCTTGCGCACCGCCACCATATAGCCGCGCATCGCCTCGCTGGCCCGGGGCGACAGGGCCATGAACGCGCGGCGGCGGTCGACCGGATCGGGATGGCGGACGAACAGCGCCATCTCCGTCATCTTGGTGATCCACCGCAACGCCGTCGTCGGCGCGACGCCGGCGGCGATGCAAAGGCTCGACACGCTCACCCGCGTTCCTTCAAGCTCCGCCGCATACAGGTCCAGCAGCATCTCCCACGCCGGGTCCTCGAACAGGGCTTCGCCGCCGAACTGGCCGAAAAACACGCCGCGTTTCTGGCGGATCGCGATGAGCCGGCGTACCTCCTGCGCCCGGACCGACGTGGTGAAGGCGGGGGCACCGGGTTCGGCATCGTACCCCGGCCGGCGATCGGCGATCTCGCCGGTCGCCTGATGCACGTCGCGGCTGAGGTCGCTGACCAGCCGGGCGATTTCCGCCACCCGGTCGTTGAGCCGGGTCAGCGGTGGCCGGGGACCTTCCGCGCGATATCCGTCCCGGGCCGGTTCCTCGACGGTGCGGCCGAGATCGGCGTGCAACGTCGGGAGCGGCGGAGCGGCGGCGGCCCTAAGCGCGGCGACGCGTTCGTCCATGGTCGGCGCGCAGAGCAGCCTGACGTCGGGGCCGAGCAGATGACCGGCGACGAGGTCGATTTGGTCGGCGGTGATGGCGACGACCGCCGGTGCCACTGCCGCGACGATGAACTGTGCCAGGACCGGCAGGATTTCGTCCAGGCGATCATCCGCGATCCCGGCCGCTTCGATGACCAGGACCGGCCATCCGGCGATGCGTGGCAGCGTGTCCGCCGCCGCCGACCACGGGACGCGGCGGATCAGGCGGCCGCCGGCCTGGACGATCGCCGTATCGAACGGCCCCGCCGCATCGGCGATCAGCAGCATGGCGCTACCCCGCATGGCGTACGGACAGGTTGCCCCTGCCGTCGTCCCGCTTCCGTTGGCCATCGCGATCCCCATGGCCTGAGGATAGGCAACATGACCCGCGGATAGTATTGATTCACCTCCATTTCAGCGGCAACCCGACGACGCGAAACACGATCGTCGATGTAAAACCTCCAAAAGGGATGCATCAGACAATATCAGTCGAGCGACTTCACGATCTCCTCGACCATCTTCTTGGCATCGGCGAGCAGCATCATCGTGTTATCCATATAGAACACGTCGTTGTCGACGCCCGCATAACCGACACCGCCCATCGATCGCTTGATGAACAACACGGTCTTCGCCTTTTCGACATCGAGCACCGGCATGCCGTAGATCGGCGAGGTCTTGTCGGTCTTGGCGGCGGGATTGGTGACGTCGTTGGCGCCGATGACGAAGGCGACGTCGGTCTGCGCGAATTCGGAGTTGATGTCCTCCAGTTCGAACACCTCGTCATACGGCACGTTCGCCTCGGCGAGCAGCACGTTCATATGGCCGGGCATACGGCCGGCGACCGGATGGATCGCGTATTTCACGCGGACGCCATGATCCTTCAGCTTGTCGCCCATTTCGCGCAGGGCGTGCTGTGCCTGTGCGACCGCCATGCCGTAGCCGGGAACGATGATGACCTGTTCGGCCTGGCTCATGAGGAAGGCGGCATCCTCCGCCGAGCCGCGCTTCCACGGGCGATCGATCTTGGCCCCGTCGCCACCGCCGCCGCCGGTATCCGCACCGAAACCGCCCGCAATCACGCTGATGAAGCTGCGGTTCATCGCGCGGCACATGATATAGCTGAGGATCGCGCCCGACGAGCCGACCAGCGCGCCGGTGATGATCATCGCGCTGTTGTGGAGGGTGAAGCCCATCGCCGCGGCGGCCCAGCCCGAATAACTGTTCAGCATCGACACGACGACGGGCATGTCGGCGCCGCCGATCGGGATGATGAGCAGGAAGCCGATCGCGAAGCTGAGCAGCGTGATCGTCCAGAAGATCCAGGAGCTCTGATCCTGCGTGAACCAGGCGACCAGCAGCACGATCGCGGCGAGCACGGCGAGGTTGATGACGTGGCGACCGGGCAGCATGATCGGCTTGCCGCCCATGTTGCCGTTGAGCTTCAGGAAGGCGATGACGCTGCCGGAAAAGGTGATCGCGCCGATCGCGACGCCCAGCCCCATTTCGATCCGGCTGACCGGACGGATGACGGCGAAGGGGTCGCCGATCATTGGGATGACCATGTCGGCGATGCCGAAGGCGACGGGGTTGAGATAGGCGGCGCAGGCGACGAGCACGGCGGCGAGGCCGACGAGGCTGTGGAAGGCGGCGACCAGCTGCGGCATGTCGGTCATCGCGATACGCCGCGCCGTCGTCAGGCCGATGACCGCACCGATGCCGATGGCGGCGAGGATTTCGAGAATCGCGACGAGGTCGAGCCGTGCGAACAGCGGACCGGTCGACGAGATCACCCCCTCCGGCCCGGCGAGCACCAGACCCACCGCCTGCATCGGCACATGCGTCACCAGCGTCGTCACCACCGCGATGGTCATGCCGATCATGCCGAAGCGGTTGCCGCGCTGGCTCGACGTCGGCGACGACAGGCCACGCAGCGCCAGGATGAAGCACACCCCGGCGACCAGATAGGCGAGCGCCGCGAACGAGCTGCCGGTGCTTACATGTTCCATATTCCAGTCCCCCTCGTCACCCCGGCGTGAGCCGGGGTCCCGCTACCTTTCCCGCTGCCAGGCGGGACCCCGGCGCACGCCGGGGTGACGATCAGTGCTTCGCCGGCGCAGGCCGGTCCTTTTTCTTGTACATCGCGAGCATGCGGCTGGTGACCGCGAAGCCGCCGAAGATGTTGACGCTGGCGAGCACGACGCCGAGCAGCCCGAGCCATTTCGACGTCGATGCGCCCGGGGCGCTGCCGGCAGCGGCGCCTGCGATGAGCGCGCCGACGATGATGACCGACGAGATGGCGTTGGTCACCGCCATCAGCGGCGTATGCAGCGCCGGCGTCACCGACCAGACGACATAATATCCAACAAAGCAGGCCATGACGAAGATCGACAGGATCGCAACGAAGTCCATAGTCAGCTCCTCATCGACCGATCGGCGGAATACCGATACCTTCAAAGTTGGCGAAGTTTACGACACGCACCCCCCTGGTTTGCCATACCCGAAAATCGAACGCGTGGGCGCAGCGGTCTGGCGAGGGGAATGGTGCGATCATAGGCGGCAGGTTAGGCAGATCGGCGGCGTGTAGGACAGCCCCCGTCACGCGCCGAGCAACCGCGCGTTGACGATCTGGCCACCCCTGGTCAGGCGGACGGCGTCGCCGATCTCTTCGTCGAGCACCGGACGCCCGGCCTCCTTGTCCCAGAAGGTCGACAGGAAGTTGTACAGATTCCGGCCGAACAGCGCCGAGGCATCGGCGGGCAGGCGCGAGGCGACGTTGCGGTGGCCGACGATCTTGACGCCGTGCCGGACGACGATCTCGCCCGCGACCGCACCTTCGACGTTGCCGCCCTGTTCTACCGCGAGGTCGACGATGACGCTGCCCGGCTTCATGCTGGCGACCTGCGCATCGGTGATGAGGCGCGGTGCCGGACGGCCCGGAATCAGCGCGGTGGTGATGACGATATCCTGTTTGGCGATATGCGACGACACCAGTTCGGCCTGCGCCGCCTTGTATTCATCGCTCATCTCGCCGGCATAGCCGCCCGAGCCCTCGCCCTCGATCCCCTTCACGTTCTCGACGAAGATCGGCTTGGCGCCCAGCGACTGGATCTGCTCACGCGTGGCGGAGCGGACGTCGGTGGCCGACACCTGGGCACCCAGCCGGCGTGCGGTGGCGATCGCCTGCAACCCGGCGACACCGACACCCATAACGAAGGCCTTGGCAGCGCTGACCGTGCCGGCCGCGGTCATCATCATCGGAAAGGCGCGGCCGTATTCGGATGCGGCGTCGAGCACCGCCTTGTAGCCGGCGAGGTTGGATTGCGACGACAGGATGTCCATCGACTGCGCGCGGGTGATGCGCGGCATGAATTCCATCGCCAGCGCTTCGTAACCGCCGGCGGCATAGGCATCGACGCGGTCGCGCCCATTCGCTCCGGCCCCGAAGGGGTTGAGACCGGCGACGATCCATGCGCCGGCGGCGGTACCGGCCAGCCCGGCCGGATCGGGCCCCTGGACGCCAAGCACGATGTCGGCCCCCGCCAGCGTCGCCGCACGATCGCCGACGATGGCGCCGGCATCGCGATAGGCCTGGTCGGCGTAGGTGGCGGCTTCGCCCGCCCCCGCCTCGATGGCGACCTCTGCGCCCAGCGCGACGAATTTCCTGGCTGTTTCCGGCGTCGCGGCAACACGCCGCTCGCCGTCTGCATGTTCCTTGAGAACGGCGATCTTCATCTGAGCGACGCTTACGAGATCAGCCAGATCACCAGCGCAGCGATCACCGCGCAGGCGACCGTGCCCCACTTCATCATGCCCGTCACACTCGAATAGGTCGCCTCGTGCGCCTTCATGTCACCGTTGCCGGCCATCATCCAACCCCTGCTTGCCCGCGGCGCATGGCGCCTTTGCCCGATTACCTGCCCGCAAAGCTCCGCCCCCGTCAAGGCAGGCAAAGGCTGGTCGGGCTTAAGCCGGCCTTTACACCTCCATTGTATCACCTGCCCCAAACCGGGACGGGAAAATTTATGACGCGCAACGGGCAGCGCCTGCTTCTGCTGATCGACGACGAACCCGCACAGCGCCGATTGGTGTCGGCACTGGCGGCACGCGCGGGCTGGCGATCGATCTTCGCCGCCGAGGGCGAGATGGCATTGGCTCAACTGGGCACGCAGGACGGCATGCAGCTGGATGCGATCCTGCTCGACCATTGGGCGCCCGACGCCGATGCCGCGCCGCTGATCGCCGAATTGCGCGAACGCCGCCCGGCGCTGCCGATCCTGCTGCTGACCGCCAACGGTTCGGTCGCGCATGCCGTTGCCGCGATGCGGGCGGGGGCGACCGATTTCCTGGTCAAGCCGCTGGCCCCCGAACGCCTGCTCGCCGCGCTGGAGGCGGCGGTCGCGGGCACCGCGGCGGGGGAATTGCGGCCGCTGACCGAGAAGATCCCCGCCTTGCTCGCGTTCGACGAGATCGTCGGATCGTCGCCCGACTTCCGCGCCGCGCTGGCGATCGCGGCAAAGGCGGCGCGCGCGCGCGTGCCGGTGCTGGTCGAAGGCGAGAGCGGCGTCGGCAAGGAGGTGGTCGCCGATGCGATCCATGCCGCCAGCCCGCGGTCCAAGAAATCGATGGTCACCGTCAATTGCGGCGCGATCCCCGCCAACCTGGTCGAATCCGAGCTGTTCGGCCATGAGAAGGGCGCGTTCACCGGCGCATTCGAACGCAAGATCGGCCGCTTCGCCGACGCCGACGGCGGCACCATCCTGCTCGACGAGATCGGCGAGATGCCGCTGGAGACGCAGGTCAAGCTGCTGCGCGTGCTGCAATCCGGCGAAATCCAGCCGATCGGTGCCCGCCATGCCCGCGAGGTAGACGTGCGGGTGATCGCCGCGACCAACAAGAAATTGCTCGAGGAGGTCGAGGCGGGACGGTTCCGCGAAGACCTGTATTATCGGCTCAACGTGGTGCAGGTGACGATCCCGCCGCTGCGCGAACGGCTGGGTGACGTGCCGGCGCTTGCCCGCCACCTGCTGGCGCGGATCGCGCAGCAGCCGGGGCTTCGACCGCTGGGCATCACCGACGATGCGCTGGCGCTGCTGGTCCAATATGATTGGCCGGGCAACGTGCGCCAGTTGCAGAACGCGCTCTTCCGCGCGGCGGTGCTGTGCGAGGGTGCGGCGCTGACGCGGGCGGATTTCCCACAGATCGCAGCGCTGGGCGACCGGCGGACCGGGGTGATCGGATCGGCGAACATATCGGGCGGCGGCGTGACGCTGTTCCGGCCGGACGGGAACCTGCGCCCGCTGGAGGATATCGAGGCGGACGTCATCCGCCTGGCCATCGGTCACTATCGAGGGCGGATGACCGAGGTCGCGCGGCGGCTGGGGATCGGCCGGTCGACGCTGTACCGCAAGCTGGGCGAACTCGGCATCGACAACGCCGCCGCCTGAGTCTGAGCCTGAGCCTGAGCCTGAGCCTGCCCCGGAAACGCCTGCGTTGCCGGTCGGCGGTTCGGTGCCTAGGCTGAGGGCATGTCCTTCGCCGATCGCCACATCCTCGTCACCGGTGCCGCATCCGGCATCGGCCTTGCCACCGCGCACCACCTGGCCGCGGCCGGGGTCGCGCGGCTGGTGCTGGTCGACCGCGATGCGGCGGCGGTGGCGCGGATCGTCCTGCCGTGCACGCTCGACCTGCTGCCCGGCGATGTCGCCGACGAAGCGTTCTGGGATAGCGCGGCACCCTATCTGGTCGGCATCGACGGTGCCGTGGTCAATGCGGGCGTGGCGGGGGCCGGCGCGATCACCGACCTGGACTATGCGGAATGGCGGCGCATCCTGGGCGTCAACCTGGACGGGGCGTTCCTGACGCTGCGCGCGGCGATGCGGGCGATGACGACCGGCGGCGCGATCGTCGCCACCGCCTCCGCCGCGGGGATCAGGCCGGAGATCGGTGTCGCGGCCTATGGCGCATCAAAGGCCGGGCTGATCCATCTGGTCAAGGTCGCCGCCAAGGAAGGCGCCGCCAACCACATCCGCGTCAATGCGATCGCGCCCGCCGGGGTGGAAACGCCGGTGTGGGATGCGATCCCGATGTTCGCCGACCGCGTCGCCGCGATCGGTCGCGATGCCGCCTTTGCCGAACTGGCGGCGATGGCCACGCCGCTCGGCCGCTACGCCAAGCCCGAAGAGGTCGCGGCGCAGATCGCATTCCTGCTTTCCGATGCGGCGGCGCTCGTCACCGGTACCTGCCTGGTCAGCGACGGCGGCTATACGCTGTGATTACCACAGGACGCCCTTCACCGGCGTGACCGGGCCGGGTGCGGTGTCACCGATCGACTGGAGCAAATCGATCTCGATCGTGCGGCACATCGCGGTCAGGGGGACGTCGTGCACGGTGTTGGCGAAGGGATCGACGAGGTCGTCGCCGATCTGGAGCACGGCGAGGAACATCAGCCCGGCCACCGTCGAGCCGAGCGGCGTCGCGAAGCCCAGCGTCTCGACTAGCCCGATCGGCAGCAGGATGCAGAAGATGTGGGTGAACAGCGTCGGGAAGAAGCGATATTGATTGGGCAGCGGCGTGTTCTTCAGCCGCTCCATCCCCCCTTGCGCGTTGGCGATGTCGACCAGGGTCGATTCCATCCGCGACTGCTGGATGGTGTCGATCCAGCCGGCGCGACGCGCATCGTCGATCCGGCGACCGGTGCCGTCGAGCAACCCGTTGGCGATGTTGGTGCGGGCGAGCGCCGGCTCCGCCTCGCCGCGCGACAGATAGTGGAGCACCTGATCGTCGGTCGGCTGGCG
Organism: Sphingomonas insulae; assembly: GCF_010450875.1. Classification (NCBI taxonomy): domain Bacteria; kingdom Pseudomonadati; phylum Pseudomonadota; class Alphaproteobacteria; order Sphingomonadales; family Sphingomonadaceae; genus Sphingomonas; species Sphingomonas insulae. The sequence continues at coordinate 895,864 of NZ_CP048422.1, read as the reverse complement.
GCGCAACTGGCAGCGCAGCGCGTTCACATAGGCGATCTGGCGCAGCACGATCGTGCGGCGCAGATCGTGCGCCTCGCCCACCGGCAGGAAGTTGCGCGCTTCACGGCTGAGGTTGCGCGAGGCGTTGATCATCGCACCCCACAGGACGCGCCCTTCCCACCAGCGCTGGTAGGCGGAATTGTCGCGGAAGCCGATCAGCAGCGCCAGCACCGTGCCGAACAGGGTCAGCGGCAACGACGGCGCCTTGAACGGCAATATGAAATAGGTGACGGTGACGACCACGTCCCAGATGAACAGGACGAGCAGCGGCTTCCAGACTTCGGAGACGATGCGGGTGAGGCGGGGCGTGGATGCAACGATCATAAGCGATCCTGATGGGGTCGAAACGGTCCGAACGCATCACCTTTCGGTTTGCTGCAACGCAAAATTACGGTTCAGCCACCCACCAGTGCGCGATCCCGCATGCCCCGCCACACCTTGAGCGCCTGAACGCTCGCGGCGACATCGTGCACGCGCAGCAGCTGGACGCCCGCTTCCGCCCCCTTCAGCGCCAGCGCAAGGCTGCCGCCGAGCCGCGCCGCCACCGGTGCCTCGTTGTCGAGCGCGCCGATCATCCGCTTGCGGCTGGCGCCGAGCATGATCGGGCAGCCGAGGCCGTGGAACATCGCCAGGCCGTTGATGAGCGCGAGGTTCTCGGCCAGCGTCTTGCCGAAGCCGATGCCGGGATCGACGATGATCCGCGACCGGTCGACGCCGCCCGCGACGACCGCGGCGATGCGCGCCTCCAGCCAGTCGAACACCTCGGTCAGCACGTCGCGATAGCCGGTGCGGGCGTGGCCGCCCTCCGCAGGGTCGGGCGAGTGCATCAGCACCACCGGGCATTGCGCCCGCGCCACCACGGCCAGCGCGCGGTCGTCCCACAACAGCGCCGAGACGTCGTTGACGAGGTGCGCGCCGGCGGCGAGCGCCGCCTCCATCACCGCAGCCTTGCGGGTGTCGATCGACACCGGCGTGCCGCTGCGGGCGAGGCGTTCGACGACCGGGACCACCCGGGCGATCTCGTCACCCTCCCACACCTGCGCGGCGCCGGGCCGCGTCGATTCGCCGCCGAGGTCGATCAGCGCCGCACCGGCCACCGCCATGTCGACGCCGGCCGCGGCGGCGGCAGCGGGGTCGTCGCCATGCGCGCCGCCGTCGGAGAAGCTGTCCGGCGTGACGTTGAGGATGCCGGCGACCAGCGACTGGTCGAGGCGCAGCGTGCGATCGCCGAGTTGCAGGGCCAGGCGCGGAGCGGTGATCGCGGCATGGCGCGCGACGGCGCGGTCGCCGAGGGTCGCGACGTCGGCAACCGGGACGGCACGGCGCCGGCCATCCTCGATCACCTCATAAGCGGCGAACCACTGCATCCCGCCGGCGAGCCGCGCGACGGTACCGTCGGGATGCGTCATCGGGGTGTCGACGAACTGGACGGGGCGGAGGTGCAGGGTCATCGGCGGGTGTCATCCCCGGTTCGATCCAACAAGACAAGTCGCCTTCTCGTTGCTTCCGGGAACGGGATGGTGGCGCCGGATAGCGGCAGCGGAAGGGCGCCCGAAGCGGCCCCTCCTCAGGCCGGACTGGACATGGCTGCCCCTCCCCGTGCCGGGGAGGAGCCATGGTCAGGGCTGCGTTGCGAGCAGGTAGGTCTGGCGAAGCGTGTCGATCGGTTGCAGCTTGCCCGCCGCCTCGTGGTGCCAGAAGGTCCAGCCGTTGCAGGCCGGCGCGCCCTGCAGCGTCGCGCCGAGCTTGTGGATCGAACCGGTCGCGCCGCAGTCGCTGAGCAGGCTGCCGTCGGCGCGGATCGTCACGCGGAAGCGACGCTTGGTATCGGTCAGCACCGCGCCGGGCGTGAGATAGCCGTTCTCGACCAGCACGCCGAACGCCACCTTGGGCTGCTGGCGCGGGCTCTGCATCGTCGCCAGCGCCGATTCGTCGAGAGGCAGGGCGGCGGCGATCCGCTCTTCCGCCGCCGCGATGTAATCGCCCTCGCGCTCGATACCGATCCAGTGGCGACCGAGCCGCTTGGCGACCGCGCCGGTGGTGCCGGTGCCGAAGAACGGGTCGACGACGACGTCGCCCGGCTTGGTGCAGGCGAGCAGGATGCGATACAGCAACGCCTCGGGCTTCTGGGTGGGATGAACCTTCACACCCCCCTTCTTCAGCCGTTCGCCGCCGCCGCAGATCGGGAATTCCCAGTCCGAGCGCATCTGCAATTCATCGTTCAGCGTCTTCATGCTGCGATAGTTGAAGGTGTATTTGGCGCCTTCGCCCTTTGCCGCCCAGATCAGCGTTTCATGCGCGTTGGTGAAGCGGGTGCCGCGGAAGTTCGGCATCGGATTGGCTTTCCGCCAGACGATGTCGTTGAGGATCCAATAGCCCAGGTCCTGCACCGCCGCGCCGACGCGGAAGATGTTGTGATAGCTGCCGATCACCCAGATCGTGCCGTCATCCTTGAGGATGCGATGCGCCTCTGCCAGCCAGGCGCGGGTGAAGGCGTCATAGGCGGCGAACGTATCGAACTTGTCCCAGTCGTCGGTGACGGCATCGACGTGGCTGCCGTCCGGGCGGAACAATTCGCCGCCGAGCTGGAGATTATAGGGCGGGTCGGCGAAGACCATGTCGACCGACTTGTCGGGCAACGCCCGCATCGCCGCGATGCAATCGCCGCGGATGATCCGGTCCAGCGGCAACGGGGCGGCAGGCGTCCCGGCGGGAGTCGCCACCGCTGCGCGCGCCGCGACGCGCGGCTGCCTGACCTTGTCGATTACTGGCATGACGTCCCCCTTGCCCGCCTATTCGCGCGAAACAGGGGACTCACGTCAAGCGTGCATTGGTTAACGCCGCCTTGGACCGCCGCCCCGACACAGTGCCACAGGACGCGCCCTGCCCAAGATATGGGGAGAGCAATTCCGGCCCTCCCCCAGCGATGGGGGTGTGACTCAAAAGACTCAGGCGCGAAAATGGTTGGCATCCGGCGCCGGTTGCGGGGCCGCGCCGACGGCATCGGGCGCGATTCGGGCGAAGGCGGCGGCAACCGGTGCGAAACTGCGGCGGTGAATCGGGGTCGGGCCGTGTTCGACCAGCGCGGCAAGATGGTGCCTGCAGCCATAGCCCTTGTTCGAATGCCAGTGGTAATGCGGATAGGCGACGGCATGTTCGAGCATGATCCCGTCGCGGGTATGCTTGGCGACGATCGAGGCGGCGGCGATCGACAGGCTGTGCGCATCGCCGCCGACGATCGCGGTCGCGGCATAGGACCAGCGCGGCAGGCGGTTGCCATCGACCAGCACATGGCCGGGATCGCAGCCGAGGCGTGCCGTCAGGGCATCGACCGCCAGCGTCATCGCCTTCATCGTCGCCCAATAGATGTTGAGCGTATCGATCTCCGCCGGCTCGACGATGCCGACGCCGAATATGCCGCGCGCCTGGATCAGCCCGCACAGCCGGGCGCGTTCGGCGGCGGACAGCGCCTTGGAATCGTCGATGCCGCGCGGCACGCCCTTTGCCGGCAACACCACCGCGGCGGCGACGACCGGCCCGGCGAGCGGCCCGCGCCCCGCCTCGTCCACCCCGGCGACGGGCGGCAGACAGGCTTTTTCGTGCTTCAGTCCGGGCATATCACGACCATTTCGCTGCAACAGCGGCGGCATCCCCGCCATCCGGGTCCGTCGCCGCCGACAGGTCATAATAAGGCGTGCGCCCCAACGCATGCCCCATCGGGCCGTGTCCACCGCCCAATCCGGGCGCCTTGCCGAGTGCCGCCGCGACGAAGGCGATCGCACGGTCGCAGGCCGCGGCCAGCGCCATGCCCCCGGCAAGGCCCGTCGCGATGCCGCTGGCGAGCGTACAGCCGGTGCCGTGGCTGTGGCGGGTGACGATGCGCGGGTGCGTCCAGACGGTTTGCGCGCCGTCGGCGGCGACCAGCCGGTCCCGGACGACATCGCCATCGGCATGGCCGCCCTTCACCAGCAGCGCCGCGCCATGCGCGCGTACGGCGTGCTCGCCGCCCAGCACGTCGAGTTCGGGCAGGTTGGGCGTGACGATGGTCGCACCGCGCATCAGCCGCGCGAAGGCGGCGATCGTTTCCGCATCCGCCAGCACCGATCCGCTGGTGGCGACCATGACCGGATCGAACACGACCGGCACGGCAAGCGCGTCGAGCACGTCCGCCACGGCATGCGCGACGGCGGCGGACCCGATCATGCCGATCTTCACCGCATCGACGCCGATGTCGGCGATCACGCTGCGCATCTGGGCGACGACCATGTCCGCCGGGACGGAATGCACCGCCTGCACGCCCAGCGTGTTCTGCGCGGTGATCGCGGTGATCGCGGTCATGGCGTGGCCGCCGAGCATCGTGACGGTCTTGATATCCGCCTGGATCCCGGCGCCGCCACCCGAATCGGACCCGGCGACGATGAGGACGCGCGGGATCACGATCCGCACCGAAAGTTGCCGAAGTTGACACTACGTGCGGGTCGAAATCGCTTTCGGGGCGGTGGCATCCGGTGGTGATGGGCGACGGCGCTGGCGAGAGGGCGCTTCATGTCGTCGGCCATGCCAGTTCGCGGGCGTGTAGGACAGACGGATTGTGCATGCGGGGGCGTGGAGGGTTGCGCCCGCGTCAGGTTTGGCGTGCCGCGATGGATGTATGCGCGAAGCATGTTCACGCGAAGGCGCGAAGACGCGACGGCGTTGTGCTCGTGGCGGTCCTTGCGTGCCACTGTGTGCGTGCGAGAGAAGATATGTTCACGCGGAGGCGCGGAGGCGCGGAGGAGGTCGCGCATCGGGTTGCGGCAGCTCTCGATATTCTCGGTTTCGCGGGCCGTGCCGTTGCGAGAGGCGATCGTGCTGCCGCGGGCGCAACCCCTCCGCGCCTCCGCGCCTCCGCGTGAACATATCTTCCTGCTTTGGTGGGGATCTTCCGGGAGGGCTATGTTCGCCCCGCCCGTCATCCTTGTGTACGTCGGCAGCCATGGAGGCGCGACCGTGGTGGAAGGGGGGGCGCCAACGGTCGGCACCGATACCGTGGGTTCCGGCATTCGCCGGAATGACGGATCGGGAGGTGCGGTGACCGCTTCGTGGCTTGGCGGCTTCGCGGCTGGGCGTGCCCAGCCTGCGATCCCGTCCGCCGGGGCGCATCGTCAGCCCTGGAAGCGGCGGTCCGTCGAGGCCGGGTGCGCTTTCAGGACGCGGCCGACGCGGGTCGGGCGGTCCATCAGTTCGCCGGCGCAATTGGGGCAGCGTTCGTCCAGCTCATCGGCGCATTCGGTGCAGAAGGTGCATTCCTGCGAGCAGATGAACGCGCCCGGCGCGTCGGCCGGCAGGTCGGCGCCGCAGCGTTCGCAATCGGGGCGCATGTCCAGCATCAGGCGGCGGCCTGGCGGACGGCGTCGCAGATGCGATCGACCCAGGTTTCGACCTGGCGGGCATCGTCGCCCTCCGCCATCACGCGGATCACCGGTTCGGTGCCGGACGGGCGGATGACGAGGCGGCCGGTGCCGGCGAGATCCGCCTCGGCAGCGGCGATGACCGATCGGACCGATTCGTGTTCCAGCGGCTTGCCGCCGGCGAAGCGCACGTTCTTGAGCAATTGCGGCAGCGGTTCGAAGCGGTGCAGCACCTCGCTGGCGGGGGCGCCGGCGCGCTTCAGTTCGGCGAGCACCTGCAACGCCGCGACCAGCCCGTCGCCGGTGGTGCCATAGTCCGACAGGATGATGTGGCCGGACTGTTCGCCGCCGACGTTATAGCCCGACCCGCGCATCTTTTCGAGCACGTAGCGGTCGCCGACCGCGGTGCGGACGAGGCCCAGCCCCTGCGCCGACAGGTGGCGTTCGAGGCCGAGGTTGGACATGACCGTCGCGACCAGTCCGCCGCCCGCCAGCCGGCCGGCGCGCGCCCAGCTGGCGGCGATCGTCGCCATCAGCTGGTCGCCGTCGACCACCTGGCCCTTTTCATCGACGATGATGAGCCGGTCGGCATCGCCGTCCAGCGCGATGCCGATGTCCGCGCCGGCCGCGACGACGGTTTCCGACAGCGTCTGCGGCGCGGTCGAGCCGACGTCGCGGTTGATGTTGGTGCCGTTGGGGTTCACCCCGATCGAGACCACGTCGGCGCCCAATTCCCACAGCGCCGACGGTGCGACCTTATAGGCGGCACCGTTGGCGCAATCGATGACGACGCGCAGGCCATCGAGGCGCAGATTGTCCGGGAACGTCGCCTTGGCGAAGTGGATGTAGCGGCCCTGCGCATCCTCGATCCGGCGGGCGCGGCCGATCTGTGCCGACGGCGACAGCGGCACGTCGCTGTCGATCAGCTGCTCGATCGTCATCTCCGCCTCGTCGGACAGCTTGTAGCCATCCGGCCCGAACAGCTTGATGCCGTTGTCGGCGAAGGGATTGTGGCTGGCGGAGATCATGACGCCGATGTCGGCCCGCATCGACTGGGTCAGCATCGCCACCGCCGGGGTGGGCAGCGGACCGACCATGATGACGTCCATGCCGACGCTGGTGAAACCGGCGACCAGTGCCGATTCGAGCATATAGCCCGACAGCCGCGTGTCCTTGCCGATCAGGACGCGATGCTTGTGGTCGCCGCGCTGGAAATAGGCGCCGGCGGCCATGCCGACCTTCATCGCCATCGCCGCGGTCATCGCGCCGGCGTTGGTCGCCCCGCGGATGCCGTCGGTGCCGAAGTATTTCCTTGCCATCGCGTGCGTTCCGTTCCGCTATGCCGTCCGTTCCGTTCCCCGATGCGCCAAGGACGATGATGTCGCAAGCCACCCGTATCCTTCTCGCGCTGGTCCTCGGCATCGGCATCGGCATGCTGGCGGTGACGCTGGACAAGACGTGGGCGATGCGGGCGACCGGCGTCACCCAGCCGATCGGCGAGGCGTGGCTGCACGCGTTGCAGATGGTGATCGTGCCGCTGATCGTCGGCCTGCTGGTCACCGGCATCGCCGCCACCGCCGAGGCGGCGAAGGCGGGGCGGATCGCCGGCCGCGCGGTGGTGCTGTTCGTCGTGGTGCTGTGGGGCACGACGCTGATGTCGGCGGCGATGATGCCGATCCTGCTCGACCTGTGGCCGCTGCCCGATGCCTGGTCGCAGGCGCTGCGCGCCGCGCTGACGGGGGCGCCGACGATGGGCAAGGTGCCGACGCTGGCGGATTTCTTCAACACGATCGTGCCGACCAACGTCGTCGCGGCGGCGGCGGGCGATGCGTTCCTGCCGCTGACGGTGTTCACGCTCGCCTTCGCCTTCGCCATCACGCGGCTGGAGACGGATTCGCGGCGGCGGCTGACCGACCTGTTCCAGAGCATTACCGATGCGATGCTGGTCATCATCGGCTGGGTGCTGCGCCTCGCGCCGGTCGGCATCTTCGCTCTGGCCTATGGCGTCGGCGCGCGGACCGGGGCGGCGGCGTTCGGCGCGCTGGTGCATTACATCGTGCTGGTGTCGTCGATCGGCTTCGTCGTGCTGCTGGCAGGCTATCTGGTGGCGCGGTTCGGCGGGGGCGTGCCGTTCGTCGCCTTCGCCCGGGCGGTGGCGCCCGCACAGGCGGTGGCGATCAGCACGCAATCCTCGCTCGCCTCGCTGCCGGCGATGCTGAAGGGGTCGGCGGAGATCGGCGTGGCGCCGGCGACGGCGGGGATCGTGCTGCCGGTGGCGGTGGCGATATTCCGCGCGACCAGCCCGGCGATGAACCTGGCCGTGGCGCTGTACGTCGCGCACTGGCTGGGGGTGGCCATCGGGCCGGGCCAGCTGGCCGCGGGCGTCGCGACGGCGGCGATCACGACGATGGGATCGGTGTCGCTGCCGGGTACGATCAGCTTCTTCGCCAGCGTCGCGCCGGTGGCGTTCGCGATGGGCGTGCCGATCGAGGCGCTGGGCCTGCTGGTCGCGGTGGAGACGGTGCCGGACCTGTTCCGCACGGTCGGCAACGTGACGATGGACGTGGCGGTGACGAGCGTGGTGGGGCGGCGGACGGAGGGCCGCGGCGCCGACGGGCGCGGCGGCGGGGGCTGACCGGGGGCTGGCCACGAGCTGGCCGGGGCGTTGATGCGGAGGGGCGGTCGGGCCGGAGCTTGCGCCCGGGACCGCCCCCTCCGCCGGGGTCACTTCACGCCGTGCATCCACTTCTTGAGCGGCCAGGACAGCAGCAGCAGGACGATGCCGAGGCCGATCGCCCATTCGGCGATCAGCGTGAACACGCCGTTGTAGGTGTCCAGGCTGACCTTGAGGTTGGTCACCTGTCCGCCGACGGTTTCGACGCTGGCGACCTGCGCGATCATGCCGGCGAAATATTGCGCGACCGAGATCGAGAGGAACCACACGCCCATCATCAGACCGACGATGCGCGCGATCGACAGCTTGGTGATCATCGACAGCCCGACCGGCGAGATGCACAGTTCGGCCAGCGAGTGGATCAGGTAGAGGCCGGCGAGCCACCAGATGCCGACCTTGAAGTCCGGCCCGACGAAGCTGCTGCCCCAGACGAGGAACAGGAAGCCCGCGCCGACGCCCATCAGCGCGAGGCCGAACTTGACCGGGATCGATGGTTCGCGGCCCGCTGCCGCCAGCTTCGTCCACATCGCCGCCATGATCGGGGCGAACAGCACGATGAACAGCGCGTTGAACGTCTGCGTCTGCCCGGCCGAGATCGGATAGCCGAAGACGTGGAGGTCGGTGTTGCGGTCGGCGAACAGCGTCAGGCTGGACCCCGCCTGTTCGAACAGCGTCCAGAACACGACGTTGAAGGTGATGAGCACCATCGCCGCCAGCATCATCTGGAATTCGGTGCGGCTGCCCGACACGAAGCTCCAGATGAGGATACCGGGGACGGCGATGATGAAGGTGCCGAACAGCAATTTGCCCATCAGCGGCAGCGCCAGCACATAGGCGACCATCGATCCCGCACCCGCGGTCGATTCCGCGCTGTTCATCAGATTGACGAACAGCAGGTAGAACAGGGGAATGCCGATCAGCGCCGCCGCATAGATCCCCAACGTGCGGTTCGCCGGCTGTCCCGCGGGCTGTTCGCCATAGCCGTTGAGGCGACCGCCGTCGAACTGCACCAGCACCCACGACAGCAGCATGCCGACCGCGGCGAGGCCGAAGCCCGCCCACCAGCCCAGGCCATCCCACACGCCCGGAATGCCGACCGCGAGCAACGGGCAGAGGAATTGCGACAACAGCGAGCCGAGGTTGAGGCCCATGTAGAAGATGGTGAAGCCGCTGTCCCGGCGCCGGTCGCCCTGCGCGTACAATTCGCCGACCATGGTCGAGATGTTGGGCTTGAAGAAGCCGTTGCCGACCGAGACCATGCACAGCGCGATCAGCATCAGCGTGGTGTAGAACGGGCTGCGCGCGCCGTCGGAGGCGAAGCCGCCCTTGGCGATGGTCCGTGCCGGCTGGCCGTCGGCACCGAGCAGCGCCACGGTGCCGTCGTCGTTGCCCTTGATCGCCAGCTTGGCCGCGCCATCGACGATGTAGCGGGTTTCGACGCCGTTGGCGCGTTCGACCGATACCTCATAACGCTGGCCGTCGATCGTCGCATAGGGCTTGGCCGCCTCGCCGCCGAAGCAGAGCGTGAAATAGCCCAATGCCATCAGGATCGCGCCGAACTTCACCGCGCGCTTCGAGCCGAGATACTGGTCGGCGAGATATCCGCCGACCAGCGGGGTCAGATACACCAGCGCGGTGTAGCCGCCGTACAGGCCGGTGGCGGCCCGGTCGCCGAACAGGAAATGCTGCGTCAGATAGAGCGTGAGCAGCGCCCGCATGCCGTAATAGCCGAAGCGTTCCCACATTTCGGTGGTGAACAGCCGCGCGAGCTGGCGCGGATGGCCGAACCAGGTCTTTTCGTCCGCCGGATTGACGTGACTGATATCCGGTTCGGCGCGGTTGTCCGCCGTCGGGGTGTCCACCATGCATTACGCTCCCTGATACTCTGTCTGATACTCTGGCTCTGATGCGCTGGAGCGCGTCGCGGCTCCCCGACCATCTGGTATCAAGAGTAACGACAAAGCCACGGCTGTAAACATCGCCGCCGCCCGCTATGTGCGAGCCCATGTTCAACGACACCTCCACACCGCTCGCGTTGCTCGCCACCCGCCGATCCGGCAAGCCGCGCGACCTGGTCGGTCCGGGCCCCTCGCCCGAGCAGATCGACGCGATGATCGGCATCGCCGCTCGCACCCCCGACCATGGCAAGCTGGCGCCGTGGCGGTTCGTGGTCGTCGACGATCGGACGGCGCTGTCACGGCTGATCGTCGATGCCTATCGCGCCGAACGGCCGCAGGCGGCCCGGGCGGAGCTCGATTCGCTCGACCAGTTCGCCCGGCAGGCGCCGGCGCTGGTGGTCGTGCTGTCCTCGCCCAGCCCCGCCAGCCACATCCCGCTGTGGGAGCAGGAGCTGTCGGCGGGCGCGGCGACGATGAACCTGCTCCACGCGGCGCATGCGATGGGGTTCGCGGGCGGCTGGCTGACCGGCTGGCCGACGTTTTCGCCGGTGGTGCGCGATGCGTTCGGCGCCGCCCACGAACGCATCGCGGGCTTCGTCTTCATCGGCACGCCGGGCCGGCCGCTCGACGAGCGGCCCCGCCCGGACATGGCACGGATCGTCTCGCATTGGCCATGAAGGGATAGCGAACAGCGGGTTACGAGTGGACCTTTTCGCCCATTGCTGTATTAAGCCAGCATGACAGCGCTGAGCAACGAGGATAGCCCGGTCTACATCCGGCTGCGGGGCACGATCGCGGCGGGCATCCTGCGCGGCGATTACCGGGCGGGCGACCAGCTGCCCTCGGTCCGGGCGTTCGCGGCCGAACATGGCGCCAACCCGCTGACCGTCGCCAAGGCGTATCAGAGCTTTCAGGACGACGGCTATGTCGAGGTGCGCCGCGGCGTCGGCATGTTCGTGCTGCCGGGCGCGTCGGACAAGCTGCGCGCGGCGGAGCGGGCGAACTTCGTCGAGACGCAATGGCCGCGCATCCTGGGGTATATCGACCTGCTGGGACTCGACGCCGCCGACCTGCTGGAGCACGAGCGGGCCTGACTTTTTGATGAGGAGGCGGGGAACGCAGCGGTTGCGCGTCCGCCCTGCTCACGGTGCCGGCAACGTGCACATCTTGGGCAAATGGCAGAAGGTTTTCACGCGGAGGCGCGGAGGTGTTGCGTTAGCCGCGAGCGCGGTCCGTCACATCATGCCGTGGTGCCGCAGAGGTGAGCACAGCCTGCGGCGCAACACCTCCGCGCCTCCGCGCCTCCGCGTGAACATCCCCCTCAGAACAGGCCTAAAGCGGCGACATCCTCGGGTGTCAGGTCGATGCCGAACATCAACGACATGCGCATGCGATAGACGCGCGGGTCGGTGATGTCGGCGCGGGTCGTGTTGTCGCCGGCGCGGCGGTGGTAATGGCGATCGGTGAGCGCCGCGAGGCCGTGGGGCAGGACGATACTTGCGATCGTCACCTGCGTGAAGCGGCTTGCCGGCGCGGTCGAGGTCCAGTGGTTGGACAGCGCCAGATCGGCGTCGAACACCTCGGTCGTGTGAAAGCTGTATTGCGGTTGCCAGCCATCCGCCCCGCCGTCGCCCGCGCGGCGCCCGTCGGTCGATCCGGGATCGCCGCGGCGGCTGAGCAGCCACCCGTGGTCGGCGTCGCGATCGAGCCGGAACGCGGCGCCGTCCGACGCCTCCGCCTGCCAGCCGTCGACGAGCGCCATGACCGGTGCATAGCTCCCGCCGAAACCGGCATCGGCGATCCATTCCCGCCCGTCGATGGTGACGAGGCTAAGCGTGTGGGTGAGCGGCGGCGTCTCCGTCGCGCCGAGCCGGACGCGGGCGAGCAGCGGGCGAACCTGGAAACCGAGCGCGGCGAGCGCGTCCATGAACAGGCGGTTCTGTTCGAAGCAATAGCCGCCGCGCTTGGCGGTGACGAGCTTGGCGAAGACGCTGTCGCTGTCGATCGCGATGCCGCGGCCGAGGCGGACGTCGAGATTTTCGAACGGGATCGACAGGCGATGTTCGCGCTGAAGCCGGCCGAGGCCTTCGGAATCGGAGGTGACGCGGGCGGGCAGGCCGATGCGGACGAGATAGGCGTCGAGGTCGAACATGCATGCCGAGTGCGCGAGGTTGGGTGGCGAATGCAAGGGGTTCGCGGTTGGTCCAGCCGTCATCGGGGTGGAACCGTGCCGCTTGCCGTGAGGACGTTCGCCGGGATGACGACGCATGCGTGGCGTTTTGCGCAGACCCTCTGTCCGTGGCGAAGCCGCAGTCCTGCCGGTGCCAAGAAGTGGCGCACCGGCGGGACGTGATGACGGAGGGGCAGTCTAGCCGCGTTGCGGCCGCCGCTGCCCCCTCCATCATTCGGCCATGCCGCTCCGTTCCGGAGAGGGATCAGGCGGCGAATGCCTCCGCCGGCACCGCGTAGAGGACGTCGGCGCTGGCCGACGCCGCCGCCTTCAGACCCATCGCCTCCGGCACGATCTGGTCGAGGTAGAAGCGGACCGCCGCGCGCTTCACCACCGCAAAGTCCTCGTCGCCGGTCGCGTGGCGGCCCTCGCGCTCCATCAGCCAGCCGCAGACCGCGACCGAGGTCATCGTCAGGAACGGATAGCTTGCCGCCAGCTTGTCGTCGGCATCGGCGGTGGCGAGGCGGTGGGCGATGGCGTCGATGGTATCGATCAGCGCGACGAGGTCGGGATGCTGCGCCTCAACACGCATGTCGGCGACCAGCGCAGCGAAGGCGCCGCCATTGTCGAGGGCCAGCTTGCGCCCGACGAGGTCGGCGGCCTGGATGCCGTTGGTGCCTTCGTAGATCGGGGTGATGCGGGCATCGCGGAAATATTGCGCCGCGCCGGTTTCCTCGACGTAGCCCATGCCGCCATGGACCTGCACGCCGAGGCTCGCGACCTCGTTGCCGATGTCGGTGCCGTGCGCCTTGGCGAGCGGCGTCACCACCTCCAGCCGGTTCTTCGCGGCGCCATCGCCGAGGCCGGCGCGATCGACCTGTCCGGCGGCGTAATAGACGAGCGCGCGTGCCGCCTGCGTCTGCGCCTTCATGCGCAGCAGCATGCGGCGGACGTCGGGATGGTCGACGATGCGCACCGGTGCCTTGTCGGCCGAGCCGGCGCGCGCCGACTGGACGCGTTCCAGCGCATAGCCGACCGCCTTTTGCGTCGCGCCCTCGGCAATCTGCACGCCCTGCAGACCGACGTTCAGGCGCGCGTTGTTCATCATCGTGAACATCGCACGCATGCCGCCATGTTCGGCGCCGATCAGTTCGCCGACGCAATCGTCGTGATCGCCGAAGCTCAGCACACAGGTCGGCGAGGCGTGCAGCCCCATCTTGTGTTCGATCGACACGACGCGGACGTCGTTGAAGGCGCCGGGCGTGCCGTCGTCGTTCAGGCGGAATTTGGGGACGAGGAACAGGCTGATCCCGCGCGTGCCCGCCGGCGCATCGGGCGTACGCGCGAGGACGAGATGGACGATGTTGTCGGCCATGTCGTGGTCGCCGAACGAGATGTAGATCTTGGTGCCCTTGATGCTCCACTTGCCGTCGCCCAGCGGTTTGGCGGTGGCGCGCAATGCACCGACGTCGCTGCCCGCCTGCGGTTCGGTGAGATTCATCGTGCCGGTCCACGCCCCGGTGGCGAGATGCGGCAGGTAGAGCGCCTGCTGTTCGGGGGTGCCGTGGTGGATCAGCGCCTCGATCGCGCCGACGGTCAGCGTCGGGCAGAGCGCGAAGCCCATGTTGGCGCTGCCCAGCGTGTCGAGCACCGCGGTCTGGATCGCGAAGGGCAGGCCCTGCCCACCGAAATCCTCGGCTACGCCGATCGTGCCCCAGCCGCCCTCGACATAGTCCTTGTACGCCTTGATGAAGCTTGCCGGCATGTGGACGCCGTCGGGCGACCATTTCGCGCCGACGGTATCGCCCTCGCGGTTGAGCGGCGCCCATTCGCCGGCGGCGAATTCGCCGACCCCCGCCAGCACGGCGTCGACCACGTCCGGGCTGGCCGCGGCGAAGCGGGTCGTGCCGGCGAGTTCGTCGATGCGGACGACATGCTCCAGCACGAAACGCTGGTCGGCGACGGCGGCGGTAAAGGACATCATTCTCTCCCAGGATCGTCCGCGATATAGCCGTTCCGGATGGCCGATCCAAACCCGCGCATCTTACGTTACGGCATGGCCGCGATCGCCGAAGCGGCGCAGCGAATCGGTCGCGGCGAATGCGTCGCGGTGCCGACCGAGACGGTCTATGGCCTGGCCGCCGACGCCGGCGATGCGGCGGCGGTGGCGGGCATCTATGCCGCCAAGGGGCGGCCGAGCTTCAACCCGCTGATCGTGCATGTCGCCGATCTGGCCGCGGCGGAGGCGCTGGCGGTGTTCGACGACGATGCGAGGGCGCTGGCGACGATGTTCTGGCCGGGACCGCTGACGTTGGTGCTGCCGCTGCGCGCGGATGCGCCGATCGCATCGCTGGTAACCGCGGGGCTGGCGACGGTGGCGATCCGGGTGCCGCGGCACCGCGCGATGCAGGCGTTGCTGGCGGCGTGCGGGCGCCCGCTGGCGGCGCCGTCGGCGAATGCCAGCAACGGCATCAGCCCGACGCGCGCGGCGCATGTCGCGGCGAGCCTGGGTGCGCGCGTGCCGCTGATCCTGGACGACGGGGCGACCGAGGCGGGACTGGAATCGACCATCGTCGCGGGGCGGACGATCCTGCGGCCGGGGCCGATCGTCGCGGCGGACCTGCCGTTTGCGTTCGTGCCGCGCGTGGACGATGCGGCGATCACCGCGCCGGGGCAGCTGGCGACGCATTATGCGCCGCGCAAGCCGTTGCGGCTTGGCGCGACGACGGCGGCGGCGGGCGAATGGCTGATCGGCTTCGGTCCGATCGCCGGCGACGACACGCTGTCGGCCAGCGGCGACCTGCGCGAGGCGGCGGCGCGGCTGTTCGATGCGCTGCACCGCGCCGATGCGAGCGATGCCGCGGGAATCGCGGTGGCGCCGGTGCCGGACGAGGGGCTGGGGGTGGCGATCAACGATCGGCTGGCGCGCGCCGCGCATCGCTGAGGTATCGCGCCTGCCCTCATCCTTCGCCGCCTTCGGCGTCTTTCCCTCTCCCCATGAGAGAGGGAGAGCGGCGCGTAGCGCCGGACAAGGTGAGGACGGCGCTTAATCCAGGAAGGGCGCCGCGATCTCCGGCCGGACGCGCAACAGCCGCCCGGTCGCCCGCTCGATCAGCGCCCAGGTGGTGACCGCTTCCACCCTCACCCTGCCATCCGCACCGGTGAAGCGCACGTGCCGGTCGAACCGCGCGCCCTTGGGCGGTTCCGGCACCCAGGTCTCGCCGGTCACCGTCTCGCCCGCCGCGACGTTGCCGCGATAGTCGATCTCATGCCGGGTCACGACCCAGACCAGCGTGTCGACCTGCTCCGCCGGGACGACCGCCTGCCAGTGTGCGACGGCGATGTCCTGGATCCAGCGCACCCAGACCGCATTGTTGACGTGGCCGAGTTCGTCGATGTCGCCCGGCGTCGCGGTAATGGCCAGCGTGAAGCGGCCGCTCATCCGTCCCTCCTGCGCCACCAGCGGATCGCGCCGAAGGCGAAGCCGAGCAGCACCGCCGCGCCGGCCACCCACAGCCATTGCCGGCCATGCGGCCGGTACCGGCCGAGCAGTTCGGCGATGCCGGTACCGAACACATAGCCCAGCCCGGTGAACAGCGCCCCCCACAGCATCGCTGCGACGGCGTTGATCCACAGGAAGGTGCGGGTCGGCACGTGGCTGGTCCCGATCGCGATCGGGCTGACGGTGCGCAGGCCGTAGAGGAAGCGGAAGGCGAAGATGAAGCCGACCGGATAGCGTTCCAGCGTGTCGAGCGCCCTGGCGAAGGCGGGCTTCGCCTGCGCGCGGCGGACCCAGCGATGATCGCGGAACCGCCGTCCCGCCGCGAAGAAGCACTGGTCGGCGACGAACGACCCCGCCGCCGCGGCGATCGCCGCACCGGGCAGCGACAGCATCCCCTCATGCGCGAAGAGGCCGCCGGCGAGCACCATCGTCTCGCCCTCGATACCCGCCCCAGGAAGACCGCGGCGAGGCCATAGTCGCCGATCAGTGCCTCGATCGTCATGCGATCACGCTGCGACGCCCAGCTGCCACAGGACGAAGGCGTGCTCCTCTGCCGCTTCGCGCAGGGATTCGAAGCGGCCCGACTTGCCGCCATGGCCCGCGCCCATGTTGGTCTTGAGCAGCAGGATGTTGTCGTCGGTCTTGAGCTCGCGCAGCTTCGCCGCCCATTTCGCCGGTTCCCAATAGGTGACGCGCGGATCGTTGAGCCCGCCCGAGATGAACATCGGCGGATAATCCTGCGCCCGCACGTTGTCGTACGGGCTGTACGAGCGGATGAGATCGAACGCCGCCCGGTCCTCGATCGGGTTGCCCCATTCGGGCCATTCGCCCGGCGTCAGCGGCAGATCGGCGTCGAGCATCGTGTTGAGCACGTCGACGAACGGCACGTCGGCGATCACCGCGCCCCACAATTCGGGATGCGAATTGACGATCGCGCCCATCAGTTCGCCGCCCGCCGACCGGCCGGCGGTGGCGATGCGGCCGGCGCTGGTCCAGCCGGCCGCGATCAGCCCCTGCGCGACGTCGACGAAATCGTTGAACGTGTTGGTGCGCTTGTCGAGCTTGCCGTCGTGATACCATTGCTGGCCGAGGTCGTCGCCGCCGCGGATATGCGCGATGGCATACGCGAAGCCGCGGTCGAGCAGCGACAGACGCCCGGTCGAGAAGCCCGGCGGGATCGCATAGCCATAGGCGCCGTAGGCATAGAGAAACAACGGCTGCGATCCGTCGCGCCGGAAGCCGGCGGGATAGACGATCGACACCGGCACCTGCGTCCCGTCGCGCACCGTGATCTTCAGCCGTTCGGTGGCATAGCCGGCCGCATCGTAGCCGGCGGGAATTTCCTGCACCTTCAGCACGGTCAGGTCGCCGGTCGCGACGTCGTAGTCGTAGACGGTGCCGGGGGTGACCATCGATTCGTAACCAAGGCGCAGCGTGTCGACCGCATATTCGGGATTGTCGCCCAGGCCCGCGGCGTAGCTCGCTTCCGGAAAGGTGATGCGCTGCGGCACGGTCGGCGCGTCGTAGCGGTGGATCGCGATCTGGTCCAAACCGTCCAGGCGGCCTTCGACGACGAAGAAGTCGCGATAGCATTCGACGCCGGTCATGTAGAAATGCGGGTCGGCGGGGATCAGTTCGCGCCAGTCGCCGGGCGCGTCGATGGTGGCGGTGCACAGCCGCCACATCGGATCGGTATCGTTGGTGTGGATGAAGAGCGTGCCGTCGTGGGCGTCGACGTCATATTCGCGCCCCTCCTGCCGGGGCGCGACCAGGATCGGCGTCGCGAAGGGATCGTCGGCGGGCAGCAGGCGGATTTCGCTGGTGACGTGGTCGCCGGTGCCGATGACGATCCACTGCCGGTCGCTGGTTTCGGCGACCGCGACGCGATAGCCCTCGTCATCCTCGTGAAACAGCTCGACATCGTCCTCGACCGGTGTCCCGAGCCGATGGAAGCGCGCATTGTCGGTCCGCCACTGGTCGTTGGCGAGGCCGTAGAGAAAGCCGCTGTCGTCGGCGGTCCACACGATTTCGGACAGCATGCCCGGAATGACGTCCGGCAGGTGTTCGCCGGTGTCGAGGTTCTTCACCCGCACCTCGAACCGCTCCGCACCGCTGTCGTCGATCGCATAGGCGAGCAGCGTCGCATCGTTGCTGACCGCGAACGCGCCGAGCCGGAAATATTCCTTGCCCTCCGCCAGCGCCGGCTCGTCGAGCAGCAACTGGTCGTCGCCCCCGGCGACGGGACGGCGCCACCATTTGCGATACTGGCCGCCGGTTTCGTACGCGGTCCAGTACAGCCAGTCGCCATCCTTCTGGGGCACGGACGATTCGTCTTCCTTGATCCGCGCCTTCATCTCTTCGTACAGGCGGTCGACCAGCGGCTGGTGCGGCGCCATAACACCCTCGAAATACGCGTTTTCCGCCTTCAGATAGGCCAGCACGTCCGGGTCCCCGACCTCGGGGTAGTTCGGGTCCTTCAGCCAGGCATAGGGGTCTTCGATCGTCACGCCATGGGCGGTGAAGCTGTGCGGACGGCGATCAGCGACGGGCGGTGTCATGTCGGTCATGCGACCGCCATAACGTCCATCGCCGGCTTGTCGACGCCTGCACGTGCGGCGGCGCACCTGCCGGGCCGTTAACCGATCCTTGTCGCGGTCCGCGGTAGACCGGGCCATCATCCACCTGGACGATCCATTCATGGGATTGGCGCTTTCCGGGGCAGCGGACCCTGCCGGCTCGCACGACGAGCGAATCCGCGCCTATGGCGTGGATGCGACGTTCGAGGCCGATCTGCGCGATTTTTGGGCGGACGTCGGCGCGGACTATATCCCGCACGTGCTGCCCGCGGTGTGGCGCCACCTGGCGGCATCGCCCCCCGCCCTCGCCCGTGCGTTTGCCGCGCTGGTCGGCGGCCCCGACGACGTCGTCCGCATCCATGCCGCCCAAGGCCGCTTCATGTGCGCGACCAAGAACGCGCGCTGGATCGAGGCGACGGTCGAGCGCTTCGCGGCCTATACCGATTATGGCGTCGAACCCTATGAACTGCTCGGGCTGCTCGGCGCATCCAATATCGCGATGATGGAGGCGCTCGCGCGGTGCTGCCCCGATCCGGCGCGCCACGCCCGGCTGGCGACGGCGATGGTGCGGCTGAGCGTGATGGAAGGCGAACTGGTCGCCACCGGTCTGCGCCGCCGCGCCTCCGCCGAGGCGGCCGCCCAGCTGGAGGCACAGGCGCGCGCGCTGCAGGAGCGCTTTACCGCGGTGATCGCCGAGGTCGGCGCCCGCAGCAGCGTGGTACGGGCGCAGGCCGGCGCACTCGGCACCAAGATCGACCGCATGCTCGTCGAGAATGCCGCCGCCGCCGCCGCGGTCGGCCAGTCGGTCGCGATCATGCAGGATGCGACCGGCACCGCGCAGTCGTTGCGCCAGGCGATGGAGCGCAGCCGCGCCGACTTCGAGCGCGCCTCGGCCATCGCCACGCGATCGGCGACGCAGGTCGGCACCGCCGTCGACCTGTTCGCGCGGCTGTCCGGCCACACCCGTTCGATCGAGCCGGTCGTCGCGCTGATCCACGACGTCGCCGGGCGGACCAACCTGCTGGCACTCAACGCGACGATCGAGGCGGCGCGCGCCGGCGATGCCGGCCGCGGTTTCGCGGTGGTCGCGCAGGAGGTGAAGCACCTCGCCCGCCAGACCGCATCGGCCAACGACGTCATCGCCCGCGAACTTGCCGGCATCCTCGCCATGGTCGCCGCGGCGACCGACGCCGGCGATGCGATCCGCGACAATGTCGGCGAGGTCGAACGATCCTCGCAGGCCGGTTACGCCACGATCCAGCGCGAGCTCGTCCGGCTGGAGGTGATCGCCCGCGCCACCGAACGGACGACGGCCGCCGCCGCCGGGATGGACGAGGCGCTGGCCGGCCTCACCCGCTTCGCCGACGACGTCGCGCAGGATATCGCCGCCTTCGGCAGCGCATTCGGCGAGGTCGACGACCAGTTGCAGGCGCTGCACGGCTCCGTCGGCGCATTCGTCACCTCCGTGCGGGGCTGATCCGCCGGACGGTCGTCCGGCAACAGTGCGGAAACACCTTCGCCGGTTGCGCCGCATGGGTACGCCCGGCATGGCGGGTGCGAACGCGGGGCGGATCGAACAGCGGGGACACGACATGGCAGGCGGACTGGTAGCATTGCTCGACGATATCGCGGCGATGGCGAAGCTTGCCGCCGCCAGCCTCGACGATGTCGCCGGCGCGGCGGGCAAGGCCGGGGCCAAGGCGGCTGGCGTGGTGATCGACGACACCGCGGTCACGCCAACCTATGTCGTCGGGCTCAGCCCGGCGCGCGAACTGCCGATCATCTGGAAGATCGCGCGCGGGTCGTTGCGCAACAAGCTGCTGTTCCTGCTGCCCGCCGCGCTGCTGCTGAGTGCGCTGGCGCCATGGGCGATCACGCCGATCCTGATGCTGGGCGGCGCATTCCTGTGTTTCGAGGCGGCCGAAAAGATCATCGGCGCGATCACCGGCCACGGCCACGGGCAGGACGCCGCCGCCGTCGCCGATGCCGCGGAACTGGAGGATCGCCAGGTGTCGGGCGCGATCCGCACCGACCTGATCCTGTCGGGCGAGATCATGGCGATCGCGCTCGGCGAGCTGGGCGATCAGACGTTGGTCAACCAGGCCATCGCGCTGGCGATCGTCGGCATCGCGATCACCGCCGGCGTCTATGGCGTCGTCGCGCTGATCGTGAAGATGGACGACATCGGCCTGCACCTCGCCCGGAAGCCCGGCGCGGGAGCGCAGGCGTTCGGCCGCGGCCTGGTCGCCGCGATGCCGCGGGTGCTGACGGCGCTGTCGCTGATCGGCACCG
Source organism: Sphingomonas insulae (assembly GCF_010450875.1). NCBI lineage: Bacteria > Pseudomonadati > Pseudomonadota > Alphaproteobacteria > Sphingomonadales > Sphingomonadaceae > Sphingomonas > Sphingomonas insulae. The sequence goes on along the minus strand of NZ_CP048422.1, from coordinate 875,323 downwards.
CGGCGATGGTCTGGGTCGGCGGCGGCATCATCGTCCACGGGATGGAGGCGTTCGGCCTCGCCGGCCTGCCGCATGCGATCCACGCCGCGGCGGAGGGCGCCGCGCATGCCGTCGGCGCGTTGCCGGGCGTGGTGAGCTGGATCGTCACCGCGATCGGATCGGGCATCGTCGGCCTGATCGTCGGCGGCATCATCGCCGGGGCGCTCCACCTGCTGCCAAGGAAGCATTGACGGCTGTTCCCGTCCGCCAACGGGCGCCAGACGCGTCCGCCATGAGGTCGGATCGATATTCAACAGCGAGAGGGCATTTGGACCAGCCCACCTCCCCGGCGGAGGCCGGGGCCCGATTGGGACAGCAGCTGTAACGCTGGAATGCGCCTCCTCGCCAGCCTGCCCCAACTGGGCCCCGGCCTTCGCCGGGGGGGTAGACGGCTGAATGTCGATACACCCTGTCACACTGCCACCCCGGACGGGGTCCGGGGACCATCTGCGGCGAGGCCGGGAATGTAAATCCGGCCGATCCCGTGCGGCCGCGTGGACCGCGGAACCCGTCCGGGGTGGCGGCGCGGGCGGGCGGGCGTCCTGCTCCGTAACCCCGATCGCGAACGCCCCCCTGTCCTCCCATGCCCCCCTGTGGCACGGTCGCGCCAGCGATAGACCGACACGGACACCGACCATGACCACCCATTCCGCCCGCCTCGCCGCCCTGCGCGCCGAACTCGCCCGCATCGGCCTCGACGGGTTCGTCGTGCCGCTGACCGACGAACATATGAGCGAATATGTCGGCGCCTATGCGCAGCGCCTCGGCTGGCTGACCGGCTTCGGCGGGTCGGCCGGCACCGCCGCGGTGCTCGGCGACCGCGCGGCGATCTTCACCGACGGCCGCTATACCCTGCAGGTCCGCGAACAGGTGTCCGCCGACGACTGGGCCTATGTGCCGGTGCCGCAGGAAAGCGTTGCCAGCTGGCTCGCCGCCCACGCCGTCGCCGGCCAGCGCATCGGCTACGACCCGTGGCTGCACACCAGCGGCTGGGTGAAGGACACCGCCGCCGCACTGGCCGACCGTGATGCCACGCTGGTACCGGTCGCCGCCAACCCGGTCGATGCGATCTGGACCGACCGCCCCGCCCCCTCCGACGCCCCGCTCACCGTGCACGACGATACCCACGCCGGCCGCTCGTCCGCCGCCAAGCGGGCGGAGATCGCCGACTGGCTGGCGGAACGGCAGGCCGACGCGGTCGTCCTCACCGCGCTCGATTCGATCGCCTGGGCGCTCAACGTGCGCGGCCTCGACGTCGCGCATACGCCGGTCGCCTTGTCCTATGCGATCGTCGGCAGCGACGGCACCACCGACCTGTTCGTCGCCCCCGGCAAGGTCGACGATGCGATCCGCCAGCACCTGGGCAATGCCGTCCGCCTGCACGATCGCCATGCCTTTGCCGGGGCGCTGGCGGGCTATGCCGGCAAGCGCGTCGCCGCCGATCCGGAACGCGCGGTCGCCGCGATCTTCGATGCACTGGCGCAGGGCGGGGCGAAGGTGCTGCCGCTTCGCGATCCGGTGGTGCTCGCCAAGGCGCTGAAGAACCCGGCGGAGGTCGACGGCCACCGTGCCGCCTCGGTCCGCGACGGCGCCGCGCTGACCCGCTTCCTGCGCTGGGTCGAGACGGAATGCCCCAAGGGGGGCAGACCGAACTGTCCGCCGCCGCGCGGCTGCTGGCGTTCCGCGAGGAAACCGGCTGCCTCCTCGACACCTCGTTCGACACGATCTCGGCGACCGGGGCGCATGGTGCCAGCCCGCATTATCACGTCACCGAGGAATCGAACGCCCCGATCCTGCCCGGCCAGCTGTTCCTGATCGATTCGGGCGGCCAATATGTCGACGGCACCACCGATGTCACCCGCGTCATGCCGATCGGCGCGCCGACCGCAGAGATGCGCGACCGCTTCACCCGCGTGCTGAAGGGGCATATCGCCATCGCCACCGCGATCTTTCCGGACGGTACGCCCGGCGCGCAGATCGACGGCTTCGCCCGGCGGCCGTTGTGGGAAGCTGGCCTCGACTTCGCGCATGGCACCGGCCACGGCATCGGCAGCTATCTGTCGGTGCACGAAGGACCGCAGCGGATCGCCGCGCCCAACTACCCCGGCGGCGCCTCGCTGGAACCGCTGCGCGCCGGCATGATGCTGTCCAACGAACCGGGCTATTACAAGGCGGGCGAATACGGCATCCGCATCGAGAACCTGCTGCTGACCGTGCCCGCGACGATCCCCGGCGGCGACCCCGATCGCGCGATGCTGGCGTTCGAGACGCTGACCTTCGCCCCGATCGAGCGCGACCTGATCGATCCCGATCTGCTGACCCCCGCCGAACGGGCCTGGCTCGATCGCTATCACGCCGCGGTCGCCGCGACGATCGGCCCGGTGCTGGACGGCGACGACCGGGCGTGGCTCGCATCAAAATGCGCGCCGCTGGACTGATCGCGCCGCGGGAGCGGATCGTCCTAGGTCCGCGTGGTTCCCGGATGCGGTCCGTCGCCGCCGGCGCCGTCATCCACCCGGTCGATGCCGACCGGGTGATCGGCGACGTCCGCCGGGGGCTGCGCCGGCGCCGGGGCGGCCACGCCGGCACGCGCCTGCGCCTTGCGCCGATGCAGGTTGGCGCGCAGCTGCGCGGCCAGCCGGGCGGCGCGTTCGTCCTTGTCGCTCATGCGGCGATCATGGCGGTCGTTCCCGCGACGATCACGGCGGTCGCTCCAGCGACGATCACGGCTGTCGCACGTGCGACGATGATTGTTTCCTGCATGCGATCGGCCTAAACACCTGCGTCGGCGCTTGACAATCCGTCCGCGAACGGGTCTAGGCGCGCTTCGCTCGAAAGGGCAGTGCTGCCGTAGCTCAGTGGTAGAGCGCATCCTTGGTAAGGCTGAGGTCGTGAGTTCAATCCTCACCGGCAGCACCATTTTTTGACGACTTGCCGCGCGAGTTCGTTTCGCACGGGCGCCGGGCCATGACGGGGACGGCATCTGCGTCGGAGGTCGTTCAACCGGATGCGGACGAGCTATGGGAAACGCCGCTGAGCCGGTCTCGTGATCGCGTCAGCCGAGACCGCCTCATTGGAAACCCATCGCGTACTTGCTCACTTTGCTGAGTCGCAACCGTGTTCGTGCCTGCGCTTTTCCGTGCGACTTCGGCGATCGCATGCCTCAAGTGGTGGTTGGCGGGGAACTCGTCCTTGATCGCCTGATCGCAACCACGGCCCCCACGGAGACGGAAGAACAAGCCGCTGGATAGCGGATTAGGCGCGTCGGAACCGAGCGGTCTTCGACACGTCGGCAGCGACCGCAAAAAAGCCAAACAGGTAGACCGTCTTACCGCCACGCACCACGTCTGCGGCTGGTTTCAGCGTTCGGGGCGAAGCATGGTCAGGGGACCACGGGCGTCGCGGTCCATATCCGGGCTATCAAATCCGTGCGATGCCGGCTGGAAGTATTGGCCACATTGCACAGGAATGTAGGATTTCCACCATTTTGGGCAAACGCGGGGATGTCCCTTCTCGTCGAATATCTCATCCAGACCGAAAAGCAGCGGCATAACCTCATCACGGGGGGCCGGATCCGGTTCGCCCGATGCGGGACAGTCACCGATACGGACAGCGTTGAAATACATGACATACGTGGCGAGCTCCCCCTTACCGCCACGGCGAAATGTCGCCTGGCTGCCCCGCCGGTCCAGTTCGATCGTATGGATCGCGGTGATGGCGTCGTCGCGCAGGTTCCCCCGCTTGTCCTCCCCGTAGACCAGCGACACCGCGTGTTTGCCGGCAAGAGAGCCCAGGACGTTTTCGCCGGATCGACCGGGACAGGTGAACCGAAGATTAGTGTATTTGGGGCCCACCGCGAGAGCGATCGGTCCGCAATCATACGTGCCGGGGCGGCGCAGGCGTTCGTTGACGGCCCGCTCCAGCATCTGCCGTACCGAGGTGTCGGGAAGGCATATGTTGAAGGAGCGAGGAGATGCCATGGGCATCTCCCCTGCCCCGCCCCTGCCGAATACACTGGTGCGCTCGATCTGCCACAGGCCGCCACGGATCGGGTCTCGCCGCCCCTCGATCACGATATCCCCATCTGGCGCTCCGGTGTGCGGAACGTTGCTGCCGGCATCGATCGGCGTGCCGGCGGGCCGGTTGGCGTCCGGCATCTCGTCCGTGATGGAAAGGATGCGCGACATGCCCAGGTGCTGGGCTTCTTCGATCATTGTCTTGACGCGGCGCATCATGCACCGTTTCGCCTGGGTGTTGGATGAGCGCCCCTGTTGTATGCACGTGCTCAATATGCGGCACATGGTTCGGTCGATTTCGGGATCGCCGCTCGACCTCTCGATCCGGCATTGCTGCAACGACCGGCCGGTCCAGTCATAGCTCAGGCGAACGTTGCGCATTCTCCGACCAGTCGCGGCGATCTCGTCGTTCGGCTTGCCTTGTCCGGACGAGGACGCCGCGTAGGCCACGCTCAAGCCTGCGGCGATCGCGCAGGGAATATATCTGCGTCGCATGCTATGCTCCTAACGGCGGACGATATCCGGGGCATCGACCCGGAGGCGACGACGATCCAGCCGTCATTGCGACGTTCGGATTGCGACGCTCCACCATCTAGAAGCGGGCCCGAATGGCGAGCGACACCACACGCCCGAACGGATCGAGATAGCCCGGCCAACGTCGAGGCTTTTGTCCCAACATTTATTGCATATCATGCCTTCATCGTTCTTAGCCGGATAACGATGATATAACGTTTGCGATTGATCAGGTTCGCATCTTAAGCCAAGCTGTAAATTATACCACCACGTGCAGGGCAGTTTCGATCAACTTTAATGTTACGCTTATCTGAAAAGCCATGTGACCTACGATCTTGGTTCGCTTGTCGCGTAACGGACCGTCAGTCGTCGTGACCGATTGTTGTCAGGGTTCGACGCGGGGTCGAACGTGGTCCACGTCATTCCCGCAGAAGCAGTTCTATTGCCGAAAGCTGGCCCACTTATCTCGGTGTCATCCGCGACAATTGGCTTGATGAGCAATGCTCAAGGCATCGTTGAACGAAACGCGCCTTCGATCGGGCCGATCCTGTCTTATATACAGGCTTGCGCACGCTTCGCATCCCGCCTGCCGTGCCGTTACGGGTCACCGATCATGCAAGGAGCAACGGCATGGCACCAGGACACGTCGAATTCTCGCGTCGCGGGATGCTGGTGAGCGGGGTCGCATCGGCCGCCGTCACCGCGCTGCCGGTCGAGGCAGGGGTGCCCGGGCCGGCGGCACCGCCCGCGACCATGCCGGTGTCGCTGACGGTCAACGGCAAACGCCACGACCTGACGCTCGATACGCGGACGACGCTGCTCGACGCCTTGCGCGAACATCTGCACCTGACCGGCACCAAGAAAGGCTGCGACCATGGCCAGTGCGGCGCCTGTACCGTCATCGTGGACGGCGCGCGGATCAACGCCTGCCTCAGCCTTGCCGTGCAGCACCAGGGCGATGCGGTGACGACGATCGAGGGGCTCGGCGCCCCCGGCCGGCTGCATCCGATGCAGGCGGCCTTCGTCAAGCATGACGGCTATCAGTGCGGCTATTGTACGCCGGGACAGATCTGTTCGGCGATCGCGGTGCTGGACGAGATACGGCGCGGGGTGCCGAGCCATGTGCAGGGCGACCTGACGGCGAAGCCGGGCTTTACCGACATCGAGATGCGGGAGCGGATGAGCGGCAACATCTGTCGCTGCGGCGCCTATTCCAACATCGCCGAGGCGATGGCCGAAGTCGCCGGAGAAACGGCATGAAGAGTTTCACCTACGACCGCGCGACGAGCGCGGCCGGTGCGGCCGCGGCGGTGGCCCGTGCACCGGGCGCGATGTTCCTGGCCGGGGGCACCAACCTGCTCGACCTGATGAAGCTGGAGATCGCGACGCCGACGCAGCTGATCGACGTGCAGGACCTGAAGCTGGACCGGATCGAGACGACGCCGGACGGCGGCCTTCGCATCGGCGCGTTCGTCAGCAACACCGCGCTTTCCGCCCATGCGGTGGTGCGGCGCGACTATGGCGTGCTCACCCGGGCAATCCAGGCGGGCGCCAGCGGCCAACTGCGGAACAAGGCCACCACGGCGGGCAACCTGTTGCAGCGCACCCGTTGCCCGTATTTCTATGACACCAACATGCCATGCAACAAACGCAAGCCCGGTTCGGGCTGTCCGGCGATCGGTGGTTGTTCGCGGCAGCTCGCGGTCGTGGGCGGTTCCGACCAGTGCATCGCAACCTATCCGGGCGACATGGCGCAGGCGATGCGGGTGCTCGACGCGACGATCGAGACGGTGAAGCCGGACGGGACGACCCGCGCGATCCCGATCGCCGACTTCCACCGCCTGCCCGGGGCGGCGCCCGACAGGGACAATGTGCTGGAGCATGGCGAACTCGTCACCGCAGTGACCCTGCCCGCGCCGATGGGTGGCCGGCATTTCTATCGCAAGGTGCGCGACCGCGCATCCTATGCCTTTGCCCTCGTGTCGGTGGCGGCGGTGATCCAGGAGGACGGCACCGGCCGGGTATCGTTCGGCGGCGTCGCGCCCAGGCCGTGGCGGGTGGAGGCGGCCGAGGCGGCATTGCCGCAGGGTGCCGCCGCCGTCACGCGGCGGGCGTTCGCCGATGCGAAGCCGACCGACGACAACAGGTTCAAGATGACGCTGGCGACGCGCACGCTCGCTGCCGTGATCGCCCAGGCAAAGGCGGAACGACCATGAAGTTCGACACGCCCGCAGGCGCGAACCCGACCGACCGGATGGCGGTACTGGGCAAGCCGATCGACCGCTACGAGGCGCGGCTGAAGACCACCGGCACGGCGACCTATGCCTATGAGTGGCAGGATGTCGCCCCCGGCTTCGCTTATGGTTACGTGCTCGGTGCGTCGGTGGCGAAGGGGCGGATCGCCGCGATCGACACGCGGGAGGCGGAACGCGCGCCCGGCGTGGTCGGCGTCGTCACTTACCTGAACGCGGGCAAGCCGGGCGTCGGCAAATTCTACGTCCAGCAGATGCTCGCCGCGCCGGAGGTCAATCACTATCACATGCCGGTGGCCGTCGTGGTGGCCGACACATTCGAACAGGCGCGCGCCGCCGCGGCGCTGATCCGCGTCGACTACACCCGCACCGATGGCCGTTACGACCTGGCTGCCCAGGCGGCGAGCGCGCCGGTGCCGCCCGACGGCGAATATGGCGGACCGAACGAGAAGCGGATCGGCGATTTCGCCAGCGCGTTCGCCGCCGCACCGGTCAAGGTCGACCAGACCTATGTCGTGCCCGATCAGGCGCATTGCATGATGGAGCCGCATGCCACCATCGCGCGGTGGGACGGCGACCGCGTGACCTGCTGGACGTCGATCCAGCAGATGAACTGGGGCACGCGCGATCTGGGCCTGATCCTGGGCATCCCCAGGGAAAACGTGCGGTTGCATTCGCCCTATATCGGCGGAGGTTTCGGCGGCAAGGGGACGGTGCAGGCCGACCTCGCGCTGGCCGCCATCGCTGCCCGCGTGGTGAAACGTCCGGTGAAGATCGCGCTCCAGCGCCCGTTGATGTTCAACGCGACGATCCACCGCCCGAAGACCATCCAGCATATCCAGCTGGGCGCGGGCCATGACGGGCGGATCACCGCGATCCTGCACGACAGCGTCAGCGGCAACCTGCCCGGCGGGCGGACCGAACCGTGCGTCACCCCGACGCGGGGCTGTATGCGGGCGCCAACCGCCTGACGCGAATGCGGCTGGCGACGCTGGACCTTGCCGAGGGCAATGCCATGCGCGCGCCGGGCGAGGCACCGGGGCTGATGGCGCTGGAGATCGCGATGGACGAACTCGCGGAAAAGCTGGGGATGGACCCGGTGGAGCTGCGCATCCGCAACGACACGCAGGTCGATCCGGAGGATCCGGCCAGGCCCTTTTCCACCCGGGCGTTCGTCGCATGCCTGCAAGAGGGGGCGTTGCGTTTCGGCTGGGACAGGCGCAACGCGCGGCCCGGTGCGACGCGAGAGGGCGAGTGGCTGATCGGCCATGGCGTGGCGGGCGCGATCCGCGGCGGCAAGATCGCCAAGGCCGGCGCCCGCGCACGGCTGGGCCGGGATGGCCGGATGACGATCGAAACCGACATGACCGACATCGGCACCGGCAGCTATACCGTGGTGCAGCAGACCGCGGCCGAGATGATGGGCGTGGAACCGGACCGGATCCTGGCGAAGCTGGGCGACAGCAGTTTCCCCGAAACCCCCGGATCGGGTGGCCAGCAAGGCGCGCCGTCGGTGTCGGCCGGCGTCTATGCCGCCTGCGTCGCGCTGCGCGAGGCGGTCGCCCAGCGGCTGGGGTTCAACACCGCCGAGGTCGATTTCGTCGATGGCCACGTGCGCAGCGGCAACCGGTCGGTGCCGATCGCGGATGCGGCGAAGGGCGGCGAGATCGTCGTGGAGGACACGATGACGTTCGATAAGCTGGCGGACCAGTTCAACCAGCAGACCTTCGCGGCGCATTTCGCGGAAGTGGCGGTGAACGCCTACACCGGCGAGACGCGGGTACGCCGCGTGGTATCGGTGTGCGCGGCGGGCCGTATCATCAATCCCAAGACCGCGCGCAGCCAGGTGATCGGCGGCGTCGTGATGGGCATCGGCGCCGCGCTGACCGAGGAGATGGCGCTCGACACGCGGTTCGGCTTCTTCGTGAACCACGACCTTGCCCAGTATGAGGTCCCGGTCCACCTCGACGTACCGCATCTCGAGGCGCATTTCATCGACGAGGTCGATCCGACCATCTCGCCGGTCAAGGCGAAGGGGGTCGGCGAACTGGGCCTGACCGGCGTGGCGCCGGCGATCGCCAACGCCGTCTACAATGCGACGGGCGTGCGGGTGCGGGACTATCCGTTGACGCTCGACAAGTATCTCGACCGGCTACCCGACATCGCCTGACCCGCGCGTATATGGCTGCTGATGCTCGCCGCGCCCGCGCCGACGGCGCAGAAGAGGTGATGCGGCGAACCACCCGCGGCGATGAGCATCGCAAGGTGCCATCCGCGGGCATGTCGCATATCGTGCGGGCGAACGATCGCTGCGAGGATGCCATGATCCGTATTGCACTGCCCGTATCGCTCGCCGGCGCCGGGTCCGCCGCCGGGGGCGAGGGATGCGAGGCGTGCCGGCCGGCCGTCACCCGGGCCGGCACATGCGCGGCACTATCCGGTCCGGCCGGGCATGTCATGCGCCGGGTATCGGTCGTACCGCCGGTGCGATCGGTTGCGCCGGGGAATGACGGCCGGATCGTCGTCGGGGGCATATCGGTGGACGACCCGGCCTGTCGCGCCGGCCGCGGCGCGCGCTGAGCGCATGCCGGTGCCTTCCAACCGATCCGACCTTGGCGACTTCGCCTGTTTCCTAGCGATCGCGCGCCATCTGAACTTCCGCCGCGCCGGGCTGGAGCTTGGCGTCACCACATCCGCGATCAGCCATGCGCTGAAGGGGCTGGAGGCGCGGCTGGGCGTGCGGCTGGTCAATCGCACCAACCGTTCGGTGACACTAAGCGCGGCGGGCGAACAATTGCGCGCGGCGATCGATGGCCCGTTCGCGGCGATCGGCCAGGCGGTGGACGACCTCAACCGCTTTCGCGAGCGGCCGGGCGGCCGCATCCGCCTCAACGTCGTCGCCGATGCGGCGGCGCTGTTGCTGGCGCCGGTGATGGGCGCGTTCGCGACGCGCTATCCGGAGATCGAGGTCGATATCGTCGCCAGCAACCGCATGGTCGACATCACCGGCGAGGGGTTCGATGCCGGTATCCGCCACGGCGGCACCGTGCCCGAGGATATGATCGCGCAACGCCTGTCGGCCGATCTGCGCTGGATCGTGGCGGGCGCCCCGCAGTATCTCGAACGGCACGGCACGCCGGAACACCCGGACGACCTGCGGCACCACCGCTGCCTGGGCGTGCGGCTGGGCGACGACAGCGTCTATCGCTGGGAATTCACGGGGCCGGACGGCGATCGCGATATCGCCGTGCCGGGCCACATCACCGCCGATGACAGCCGGACGATGATGGCGATGGCGATCGCGGGGGCCGGACTGACCTACGGCACGCAGGCCGCCATGGCGCGAGAGGTGGCTGCCGGCCTGTTGCGCCCGGTGCTGAGCGACTGGGCCGTCACCGGCCCCGGCTATCACATCTATTATTCGAGCCGGCGACAGGTGCCGACGGGGATCCGGCTGCTTGTCGATCTGATCCGCGAACTGCGGCCGATGGGGCTGTGAGCGGGTGACGATCGTCATGTCCTGCCCAAGGGGCGGGACCGGGCGGTCGCCCGTTACGGACCCGACGATCGTGCGCCCGCCGCTGCGATCGACCGGCGCAGGCGGCCTGCGAGATCGTCCAGCGTCACCGCGTCCAGACACGTTTCCACCGGTTCCGACGATCGCAGCACGTCTGCGATCGCCAGTTGCGTCTGGGTGATCCGATCGATGTCCTGCAGGCTCTGCATGTGACACCGCAGCGTGTCCGGGTTCCCGGCGAGATCGTAGGCGAGATCGGCGAGCAGCGAGGTGAGGCCGACCAGCTCCTCCGCCAGCGCATGCGCCAGCGCCGGTTGCACGCCGCCGTCCGCTGCCGTGGCGGCCACCATGGCGATCGGACGCTCGATCACTTGCTGCACAGCTTCAGGATGCTACGCGGCAGCTGGTCGGCAGGCACCAGCTGCGCCGCGATGCGCCGAGACAGGACGTAGCCGTCGACGCGCTTTTCGGCCGGGACGATGCAGTAACTGCCCCCCGCCTGCAACGCGCGGATACCGGCATCGCCATCCTCGCCGTCCGCACCCAGCAGCAGGCCGATCGCCTCCGCCCCCGCCGCCTTGGCCACCGAGGCGAACAGGATCGAGATCGACGGCCGCTCGCCCGCGACCGGATCGCGCGGCAGCATCCGCAACGTGCCGTTCGGCCATCCGTCGACCACGACATGATGGTCGCCGGGGGGCGCCAGATAGATCGTCCCCTGCTCCACCGCCATGCCGTCCTCGGCCAGGACGATGCGGGGCGCGATCGTCTCGGCGAGCTTGTCGATCATCGTTCCCGCCAGCCCTGCGCCCAGATGCTGGACGACGACCGTCGGCGGACAGTTCGCCGGAAGGCTGCCGAACAGGTCGAACAGCGCCTGCGTCGCCGCGGCCTCGCCGCCGATCGCCAGCACGCGTCCGTTCCAGTCCAGCGGCGGTGCCGGCACCACCTTCGTCGTCGCGGCGCCCTTCACCGCGGCACCTTTGGCGGCCTTGATTCGCTTGCCGAGCTTGGCGAGGATCTTGTCGAATTCGGCCGCCACCGCGACCTTGGGCTTGGGGAAGCAATCGATGGCGCCCAGCCGCAACGCCTCCACCGACGCCTCGGCGCCCGCTTCGGTGCGGGTCGAGAACATGATGACCGGCATCGGGCGTTTCTCCATGATCTCGGCGAGATATTCGATGCCGCTGATCCCCGGCATCTCGACGTCGAGCGTCATGACGTCGGGGGACAGCTGTTCGCACATCGTGCGCGCTTCGTCGGCGCCATCGGCGGACCCGACGACGGCAACGCCGGGAATACGTTCCAGCGCGCCGGACAGCAGCGCGCGCATGGTGAGGGAATCGTCGACGACGAGAACTTTGACGGGTGCGGCCATGGCCTATTGTCCTTGCAGGATACGTGGGGGGCTCAAGCGGCGTCGGCGAGCGGAAGGGCGGTATCCACGAGCCGGTCGAGCGCGAGCACCAGGATCAGCCGCTCGTCGATCGTCGCGAGTCCCTCCAGGAAATTCGCCGCCGGCGTCTCGCCGATATCGGGCAGCGCCTGCATGCCGTCCGCCGGGATGGTGACGATGTCGTTGACCGCATCGACGATCAGGCCCTGCAGTTGTTCGCCGATCCGCACGACGATGATGACGTGGCGCGACGAGGGGTCGGTCATGCCCCACCCCAGCCGATGGCTGAGGTCGAGCACCGGCAGCACGACGCCGCGCAGGTTGACGACGCCGCGCACGTGGGGCGGGACGTTGGGCAGCGGCGTCGCGGGCGACCAGGCGCGGATTTCGCGGATCGCCATGATGTCGACGCCGAGGACCTGTTCGCCGATCTGGAAGGTGATGAGCTGACGGGACATGGGCAATTCCTCAGTGCAGCACGCGACGGATCGCCGCGGCCAGCTTGTCGGGGTGGAAGGGCTTGACGATCCAGCCGGTCGCGCCGGCCGAGCGGGCGCGCTGCTTCTTCTCGTCGGAGCTTTCGGTGGTCAGCACCAGGATCGGCAGGTTGCGGTGCCGGTCCTGTTCGCGAAGCTTCTCGATCAGGCCGAACCCGTCGAGCCGCGGCATGTTGATGTCGGTGATCAGCAGGTCGGGTGCGAGGCCGCCGAGCCGGTCGAGCGCCTGGAGGCCGTCCTCGGCCTCCAGCACCTTGTAGCCAAGGTCGGTCAGCGCCGCCCTCAGCAGCATGCGCATGCTGGGCGAATCGTCCACGGTCATGATCGTGCCGGACACGGAATTTCCTTCGTTGGGGATGCGTTGGGCGGATTGGGTCATCAGAAGAACTCGACGTCGCCGATCGACGCGGCGGCGGCGGGTGGCGGTGCGACGATCCGGGGGCGTTCGGCGGGGCGGTCGGTGGCGATGCGGCACCGCGCCAGGCCCAGCGTCGGACGGAATTCCACCCGCCGGGCGCCATGGCCGCCGACATCCTCGCCGACCAGCGCGATGCGCTCGTCCCGCAGGAAGCGACGCGCGAACAGGGCATTGGTCGCGCCGATGTCGCGAAAGCCGTCGCGCAGGCTCGCGCCGCCATAGATCCGGGCCTTCAGGTTGGTGCGCGTCGCACCCATCGCCATCATCGCGTTGATCAGCACCTCCATCGCATACACGCCGTAGCGCTGGAGCGAGCGGACGTCGGTGTCACCGCTGCCGGGCTCGGCCAGCAGGAAGTGGTTGAGGCCGCCGACCCGGGTCACCGGATCGAACAGGCAGGCGGAGATGCAGCTGCCGAGCACGGTCGTCATGACGACGCCGGGATTGTCCGACACCTTGGTCTCGCCCTGCATGATGGTGATGCGCTTCAGCCCGTCGACCGGCGCCGGCAGCGCGCTCACGCCCGGCACCCGGCGAGCAGGCGCGCGGCGATCCGCGACAAGGGCAGTTGCACCGTCACCGCGCCGATCTGCCGTGCGGCGGCCGGCATGCCGTAGACGACGCAGCTGTCCTCGTCCTGACCGATGGTCATCGCTCCATTGTCCTTCATGCTCTTCAGTCCTTCGGCGCCATCCGCGCCCATGCCGGTGAGGATCGCGCCGACCGCCGATGCGCCGGCCCAGCGGGCGACCGACAGGAACAGCCGGTCGACCGAGGGTCGATGGCCGCTCATCTTGTCGTCCGCGACCAGCCGGCAGCGCCGCAGCGCGTTGCCGGTGATTTCGGTGTGATGCGATCCGCCCGGCGCGACATAGACGTGGCCGGCCTGTAGCGGTGCACCCGTTCGCGCGACGCTGACCTGCGGCGCGGACAGGCGATCCAGCCGGGCGGCAAAGGTCGGCACATAGCTTTCGGGCATATGCTGGACGATCACCGTCGGCGGGCAATTGGCCGGAAAGCCGGACAGCAGTTCGATCAGCGCCTCGACCCCGCCGGTCGACGATCCGATCGCGATCATCGCATCCGCGCGCGGGACGAAGTCGCCGGTGGCGGGCTTGGGCGCGATGGCGCGCGGCCGCACACGGCTTCTGGCGGCGGCCTTCACCAGCCGTGCGAGGCCCTCGCCGAACGCGCCGTCATGCAGCTGTCGCGGCTTTTCGTAGCAATCGAACGCACCGAGTTCGAGCGCCCTGATCGAGGCATCCGCGCCGCGGCCGGTCAGCGTCGACAGCATCACCACCGGCATCGGCCGCAGGCGCATGATCTTGTCGAGGAAGTCGAGCCCGTTGCGGTCCGGCATCTCGATATCGAGCGTCAGCACGTCGGGGTCGAGCGCCTTGATCATCTCGCGCGCGGCGTTCGGGCCATCCGCGGTGCCGACGATCGCGATATCGGGGTCGCGCGACAAGGCATGCGACACCATCGCGCGCATCGTGGCGGAATCATCGACCACCAGCACGCGGACGGGGCTGCCCCCGGTCATGCCGCCACCTTCTGGAAGGTGGTGCGACCGACGCAGGTGAAGCCCGGCGCGACCGAGGCCGACAGCCGTTCGGAATGGCCGATGTACAGGAACCCACCGGGGGCGAGGCGTTCGGCAAGCCGGGTCTGCAACCGCTCCTTGGTCGGTTCGTCGAAGTAGATCATGACGTTGCGGCAGAAGATCGCGTCGAATCGACCGCGCATCGGCCAGTCTTCCAGCAGGTTGAGCTTGCGGAAGGCGACACGCTCGCGGACCAGCGGATGCACCTGTGCGGCATCGCCGTCGCGCGTCATCCAGGTTTCGCGCAGCGTGGTCGGCACGCCCGACGCGGTGTCGAGGGCGTAGCGACCGGCCTTTGCGGCCGTCAGGATCTCGGTCGACAGGTCGGTGGCGAGGATGCGCAGGTCGGTGCGCGACAGGCGCTGGCCGTTGCCCCGCTCCTTGCCGAACATCGCCATCAGCAGCGAATAGGGTTCCTCGCCGCTCGAACAGGCCGCCGACCAGATCCGCACCTTGCCGCGAGTGCCGAGCCGTTGGTCGAGCGCCGGCCAGGCATGCTCCAGGAAATGGTCGAAATGATGCGATTCGCGAAAGAAGCTGGTGTGGTTGGTGGTCAGCGCATCGATCGCGCGCGTCCGTTCGACCGGGTCGCGGTCGATGAGCGCGATATAGTCGGCGAAGCGGGTGAGGCCGCTCGCCCGCACGCGGGGGGCGAGCCGGCCATAGACCAGCTGCATCTTGCCCGGCGGCATCAGGATGCCCGCCGTTTCGTAGACGAAGGCGGCGATCGCGGCGTGATCGGCGGGATCGAAGCGGAATTCGGTGGCGCGCGGCGCGACGGCGGCGGTCATGCCGCCATCCCCAGCGGCGCCGTACCGAGCCGCGGGTCGCGCCGCCAGCGCGAGATCAGCGCATCGACGTCGAGGATCAGCGCGACACGGCCATCGCCGAGGATGGTGGCGCCGGCAAGGCCGGGAATGGCCGCGTAATTCGCCTCAAGGCTCTTCACCACGACCTGGCGCTGGTCCTGGATCGAATCGACCATCAGCACGGCCTGGCCGGTGTCGGATTCGACCACGATCAGCACCGCGCGGGACGGATCGGTCTGCGCGCCCTCGATGCCGAGCTGTTCGGCGACGCGGTGCACCGGCACGTACGAACCCCGCACGTCGAGCAGCGATGCACTGGGACCCAGCACCTTCACGCCGTCGTCGGACGGGCGCAGGCTTTCGACGATATGGCCGAGCGGAATGACGAAGGTCTGGTCGCCGACGGTGACGATCATGCCGTCGAGCACCGCCAGCGTCAGCGGCAGCGACAGCGCGAAGCTGGAGCCTGAGCCGAAATTGGAACTGATGCCGATCCGGCCGCCCAGCGCCTGTACGTTCTTGCGCACGACGTCCATGCCGACGCCCCGTCCCGAGATGCTGGAGACGGTCGCCGCGGTCGAGAATCCCGGTGCAAAGATGAGGTTGTCGACCTCCTCGTCGCTCAGGATCGCATCGGCGGCGACGATGCCCCGCTCGATCGCCTTGGCGCGGACGCGCTTGCGATCGATGCCGCGGCCGTCGTCGGCGACGGTGATGACGATACGGCCGGAATGGTGCACCGCCGACAGCGTGACGACCCCCTCTTCGGGCTTGCCCGCGGCCAGTCGGTCGGCCGGCGTTTCCAGCCCGTGGTCGACGGCGTTGCGGATCAGGTGGGTCAGCGGTTCGCCGATCCGCTCGACGACGGTCTTGTCGACCTCCGTCATCTCGCCGACGATATCCAGCCGGACGCGCTTGCCGGTTTCCAGCTCCAGTTCGCGGATGATGCGCGGCACGCGGCTGAACACCGTCTTCATCGGCTGCGCACGGATCGCCATCGTCGATTCCTGCAATTCGCGCGTCAGATGGTCGAGGTCGGTCAGTTCGCTGATGCCGGCCATGCCGTGTTCGGACAGGCGCTGCGCCAGCATCGCCTGGGTGATGACCAGTTCGCCGACCAGGTTGACCAGCCGGTCGAGCTTGTCGAGGTCGACGCGGATCGTCTGCGCCGGCGCCGACACCGCGGCGCGCGGCGCGGCGATGTCGACCGGCTGGCCCGTGGCCATGGGCGCGGCGGGACGGTCGTCCTCGACCGGCGGATCGATCGGATCGGCGGCGGCGGGCAGCGCGGGCTCGTCGAGCAGGTCGATCGCTGCGACGCCCGCGTCGATCGGCGGGGTTGCGGCTGACGGGATCCGCTCCACGACCAGTTCGCAGGCGCCGACGAATTCGAAGATCGAGCGGATGTCGTCATCCGATGCCGCCGCCGGCACGATCGCCGTCCAGCCGAGATAGGCGCGTTCCGGGTCGAGGGCGTCGAGCAGCGGCAGGCGCGACACGTCCGCAGCGAGCACGTCGCCATCGAGCATGCCGAGTTCGCGCAGCAGCAGCAGCGGGTCGCCGCCATTGTCCAGCGCGTCGGTGCCCGGCACGAAGGTGACCTGCCAGTCGCCCTCCGCCGACGGCCTCGCCGGCGCGGGCGCGTCGCACAGCGCGAACAGGTCGTCGAAGCCATCGGCGCTCGCGGCCGGGCCTGTCGCCGGGAGCGAGGCCGTGGCCGTGGCCGTGGAGGCAACCGGCAGCGGAGCCGGCACCACCGACGCCGCGACCAGGCGCGCCAGCATCGCACCGTCCGCCGGGGGATCACCCTGGTCGCGGGCGGCCGCGACATGGTCGGCGAGCATGTCGAACGCACCGACGATGGTGCCGAGCAGGTCGGACGACAACGTCAGCGTGTTGTTGCGGACGAGGTCGAGCAGCGTTTCATATTCGTGCGTGAATGCCTGCAACCGTTCGTGCCCGAACGCCCCCGCGCCGCCCTTGATCGAATGGACCGCACGAAAGATCGTGTTGATCGTCTCGGGGTCGTCGTCGCCCTGGCGGACGGTGGCGAAGCTCGCCTCCATCATGGCGAGGCCTTCTTCGCATTCCTGAAAGAAGATCTGCTGGATCTCGTCGAGGTTCATCGTCAGGCCTTTGCGGCAGCGGTTGCGGCGACGGGGGACAGTGCGTCGGCCAGCCCGGCGAGGTTCATCATGCGGACCATCGCCTCGCTGGGATTGATGATTCCGAACCCCAGGCCGTGGGCGATCGCGCTCAGCCGTGCGGACGCCAGGACCTGCAGACAGGCCAGCCCGATCCGCGATACCTCGACGCCGTCGCACTGAAGGTCTTCGCGCCGCTCGATGCGGCCGAGCAACGTGTCGCGCAGGGAACCGGCAGCCCCGGTATCGAGGGCATTGGGCAGCGGATGGGCTGGCATGCGTGTCTTCCTTCGATCAGCGGCTGGATCAGAATTCCGACCAGTCGTCCGTGTCGACCGCGACCGCCGCCGATCCGCTGCGGCGCAGCTGAGTGGCGATGTGCCGGCCGGCATCGGCCGCACGCTGTTGCAGCTGGTGCACCACGGGCCGGGCGGCCGGTGCGGCGGCGGCATGACCTTCGCCCGCATCGATCCGGAACCGCGCGATCTGGCGGGCCAGTTCGTCGGCCTCGGTCGCCAGGCTGCGCGCGGCGGCGGTCGATTCCTCGACCATCGCGGCATTCTGCTGGGTGACGCCGTCCATCTCGCTGACCGCCGTGTTGACCTGTTGCAGGCCGGTCGCCTGCTGTTCGGCCGCGACCGCGATCTGGCCGACGAGCGTGTTGATCTCCGCGATGCGGACGATGATGCGGTCCAGCGCCTTGCCGGTTTCGCTCACCAGTTCCACGCCGTTGTCGACCTGCTGGGTCGATGCGGTGATGCGGGTCTTGACGTCCTTGGCGGCGTCGGCGGACCGCTGCGCCAGGGCGCGGACCTCGGATGCGACGACGGCAAAGCCGCGGCCCGCTTCGCCGGCACGTGCCGCCTCGACACCGGCGTTGAGCGCCAGCAGGTTGGTCTGGAACGCGATGCCGTCGATGACCGAGATGATCTCGGAAATCTCGTTCGAAGCGCGCTCGATGTCGGCCATCGCCTGCACGGCGCGGCGAACGACGTCGCCGGACCGCTCGGCTTCCACCCGCGCTTCCTCGACCACGCCGTTGGCGCGGACGGCGCCAGCCGCCGTCTGGCGTACGGTCGAGGTGATCTCGTCCATCGCCGCCGCGGTCTCCTCCAGGCTCGCGGCCTGCTGTTCCGTGCGCTGCGACAGGTCGTCGGACGCCTGGCGGATGTCGGTCGCGCCGCTGTTGATGCCGTTGGTCGCGTCCGTCACCGCGGTCATCGTCGATGCGACGGCGTCCAGCGCGCGATTATAGTCGATGCGCAGTCGCTCGTAATCGGCGGGAAACGCCTGTTCGATGCGATAGCTGAGGTCGCGCGCCGCGAGCCGGGTAAGCCCTTCGCCCAGCGCCCCGACGACCAATCGTTGCGCCTCCGCCGCGGCCTGGACCTGATCGGCGTTCTGCTTGAACACCTCCATCGCCCGCGCCATCCGGCCGACGCAATCGCGATATTCGGTAAAGGCGATGGCGCTCGTCAGGTCTCCTGCCGCCAGTCCTTCCATCCGAACCACGGTGGCGACGTACGGATTGCTGATCATCCTCCCGCTCAACAACACCATCGCGATGGTGCATGCGAACAGCGCGATGGCAGATGCGATGTAGATGTCGGCCGTGGCCGGCGTGGCCTTCGCGGCCAGATAGGTGGTGACGATACCTGCGGCAGCCACCGTGCCGTGGGCGGCCAGGAGCACCTTGAACTTCGTGCGTATTGGCGCCTTCTTCTCAAACCACGAGAACATCCGCTGATCCTTCGCTGCCATGGCGGACCATCCCGACCATGGCTGAGGACCGCGCGGCGATCCCCCTGACGACCCGAGTAAGACCAAAACGGACAATTTTTAGTTAATCATGTCCACAATGAGCATAAGCTTTCGAATGTTGCGGATGCCCCCGCCCGCTGCCATCGCAACGGTCGGCGATGGCAATCGTCCGTGATCGGATTACATCGTCGCGCATGGCCACAGAGACGATCGTTCAGCACCGCCCACGCTGCAGCTGGGCGCAGGGCAATCCTTTGCTGGCGGCCTATCACGATGCGGAATGGGGCGTCGCCGAGCATGACGCCCGTGCTTTGTGGGAAAAGCTGATGCTCGACGGGTTCCAGGCGGGGCTGGCCTGGATCACCATCCTGCGCAAGCGCGACGCGTTCCGCGCCGCCTTCGCCGGGTTCGATCCGGCCCGCGTCGCCCGGTTCGGACCCGGCGACGTCGACCGGCTGATGGCCGACGCCGGCATCGTGCGGTCGCGCGCCAAGATCGAGGCGACGATCGGCAACGCCCGCGCTTTCCTGGCGATGCGCGCGGCGGGCGAGGATTTCGCCGCCTTCTGCTGGAGCTTCGTCGACGGTCGCCCGATCGTGAATGGGGACGACGCGCCGCGCACTCGTTCCCCCGCATCGGAGGCGCTGTCGGCCGCGTTGAAAGCGCGCGGCTTCACATTCGTCGGGCCAGTCATCGTCTATGCCTGGATGCAGGCGTGCGGGCTGGTCGACGATCATGAACCGCAATGCTTCGCTCATCGCAGCGCCGGCACGCACCGTGCATCACCGGATCGTGCGGCGTGATTCGGTCATCCCGCCACGACCGATCCGCATCAGGTCGGATCGACATTCAACAGCGCGACGGCATTTGGACCAGCTTGCTTTCCGGCGGAGGCCGGGGAGGTCAAAGGCTGAACGTCGATACACCCTAGCGCCTCCGCGCCCTCACGCGGTCACGCCCTGCTCCACCATGCCGCGCCGCCGCGCCCAACCGTGGACGGCGCGTGCCGCACGATCGTCGACTGCCGCCCAGCGGCAGTTGCTCGCGCAGAACGGCGCATCCGCATCGCGACGGACCAGCTTGGTGCCGGCGGGCCGTTCGCCCATGTCCGCCAGGAAATCGGCGAAATCGTCGCGCCAGCGGGGGCAGATGGCGGTCGCCGCGGCCGGACGCATCGCCTGCCACGCCCGGTAGGTGGGCTCGTGCCGCCTGTCGGCGCGGTGGCCGTGCCGGGTCAAACGCGCCGCGCAGACCTCGCGATGCAGGCATCCGCAGCTCGCGGTGCCACCGGACCGCACGTTGCCGCCCTTCGCCACGACCTCGCGCCCGCAATCGCAGCGGAACAGCCAATGGGCGTGGCCGCTGGCGCTGCGGTGATCGAACGCCACGCCGACCAGTCGCCCGAACCGCAGGCCGGTCATGTCCACCCTGACCTTCTTCGTCATCCGCAAGCCCACCCATGTCTATATCTCGTCGGATATAATCATCGGCACAGGGATAAGGTTCAAGCCCGATGCGTTGAGCCGCCTGAACCACCGGTTTGGAGTATCCGTCGGTATGATCGAGGCGCTGGGCGACGCCGTCGGACCGTCCCACGTGTGGCCGCCGCCGCAGGTCGATCGCGACGATACCGCCGGCCAACGAGGCCCGCACCGACGCCCCTCGACTGGCATACGGCCGGACGGACGCGCGACGAACCGCAACTGCCCGTCCACCGGCCGCGCCCACGCGCGCCGCCGACCACCGCAACCCGCATCCTCACCATATCGTTCGGAGCCATCCTCATGAAGACCAAGGGCAATACCATCCTGATGACCGGCGGCGGCAGCGGCATCGGCGAAGCGCTCGCACACCGCTTTCACGATCGCGGCGATACCGTCATCATCGTCGGCCGCCGCCAGGACGCGCTCGACCGCGCCGCCGCCGGCCGGGCGAATATCCACACCGCGACGCTCGACGTCGAGGATGCCGCGGCGGTCGCGGCCTTCGCCGGGCGGATCGTCGCCGACTTCCCGGCCCTCAACGTCCTGTTCAACAACGCCGGTATCATGACGTTCGAGGATTTGACCGGCCACCGCGACCTCGCCGATGCCGAAACGACGGTGGCGATCAACATCCTGGGGCCCATCCGGCTGACGAACGCGCTGATCGACCATCTGGTGCGGCAACCCGATGCCGCGATCGTCACCGTCACCTCGGGCCTCGCGCATGTGCCGATGATCGCGGCGCCGACCTATTCGGCCAGCAAGGCGGCGATCCATTCCTATACCGTGTCGCTGCGCACGCAGCTGGCCGACAAGGTGGAGGTGATCGAGCTGGTGCCGCCGGGCGTGCAGACCGACCTGACGCCGGGCCAGGCGGACCGGCCGGGCTATATGCCGCTGGAGGCGTTCGCCGACGCCGTCGCCGCCCAATTCGCGCAGACGCCCACCCCGTCCGAAATCTTGGTCGACGAGGTGCAGTTCCTTCGCCAGGCGGAACGCGAGGGCCGTTTCGATGCGACGCTGAAGACACTGACCGAACGCGCCGCCCGACAGCGCGCCGGCGACGCCGCGTGACGCCGGGCGGTCCGGACGCGCACGAGGCGTCCGGACCGCCCTTCATCGGCTACATCCCCGCCGCGGTCGGACGCACGATCACCTCGTTGATGTCGACGCCCTCGGGCTGCTCCAGTGCATAGCGGATCGCCCGTGCGATCGCATCGGGCGTCAACGACTTCTCCCGCCAGCCGGTCAGGGCGGTGGCGATACCGGGATCGGTGATGTCGTTGCCCAGTTCGGTCGCCACCACGCCCGGCGAGATGATGGTCGTGCGGATGTCGTCATGCTCCTGCCGCAGACCTTCGGTGATCGCCCAGACCGCATATTTGGTCGCGCAATAGACCGCAGCGCTCGGCATGACGAAGTGCGCCGCGATCGATGCGACGTTGACGACATGGCCGCCGCCCTGCCCGACGAAGCGGGGCAGCACCGCGGCGATGCCGTTCAGCACACCATGGATGTTGACGTCGATCATCCGCGTCCATTCGTCCTGCTTCAGCGCGGCGAGCAACGACAGCGGCATCACGCCGGCGTTGTTGACGAGGACGTCGATCCGCCCGAACCGCGCCTCGGCCGCATCGGCGAAGGCGGCGAAGTTCGCCGCGTCGGTGACGTCCAGCGCCTGCCACGCGACTTGCTCGCCGTATTCCGCGGCCAGCGCCTCCAGCCGGTCGGTGCGGCGCGCACCGATGAACAGCCGCGCGCCCGCGGCGGCAAGTTCGCGCACCGTCGCCTCGCCGATGCCGCTGGAGGCGCCGGTGATGAGCACGGTCTTGTCGATTGCGTCGGTCATGATGTGTCCTTTCCTGTCGCCGTTCGTGGCCGAACCCAAATGGCGCCGGATCGTCGCGCAGCGTGAGAACGATCCACCGAACCTGTTGCCCGATCCTCCGAACGATCGCTCGATGCGCTTGCACGACGGCCCCGCGCCGGGGCAATGGGAATGCCATGGACCGGATCGACGATCTCGCGGCGCTGATCGCGCGACACATCCCGCACACGGGCATGACCGGCACGGCGCTGGCCCGCGTGTCGCTGTTCCGCGCCGACGAACCGACGACGCCACTACCCGCCGTCTATGATGCGTCGCTTTGCCTGATCGCCCAGGGTGCCAAGCGGGTGTCGCTCGGCGATCGCAGCCTGGTCTACGATGCGGCGCATTACCTGCTCGTGTCAGTCGACCTGCCGCTGGTCGGCCATGTCATCCAGGCGGACCCCGACGCGCCCTACCTCTGCTGCAAGATCGACATCGATCAGGCCGCGCTGGCCGACCTCATCCTGTCCGGCGCCGCCGCAGGGCCGCGTGCCGACCTGCCGGCGCTCGCCGTGTATCACAGCGATGCCGACCTGATCGACGCCGCGATCCGGCTGATCCGCCTGCTCGACCGGCCCGCCGACATGGCGGTGCTGGCGCCGTTGATCGAACGGGAAATCCTGTATCGCCTGTTGCGCGGGCCGCACGGCGCCGCGCTGCGCGCGATGGCGGTCGCCGACAGCCACCTCAACCAGGTCGGCCGCGCCATCGCGACGATCCGCACCGGCTTCGATCGCCCGCTGCGGATCGATGCCATCGCCGCCGCCGCCGGCATGAGCCCGTCCTCGCTGCACCAGCATTTCAAGGCGGTGACGCGAATGACGCCGCTCGCCTACCAGAAGCAGCTGCGCCTGCAGGAAGCGCGGCGGCTGATGCTGTCCGGCAACACCAGTGCCGGCAGCGCCGGCTTCGCGGTCGGCTATGAAAGCGCCACGCAATTCAACCGCGAATATGCCCGCCTGTTCGGCGCGCCGCCACGCCGCGACATCGAACGGCTGCAGGCCAGCGGCGATCTGCTCACCCCGGTGTGACGGGCGCGCCGCCGGCGGCCACACCGACGCCACGCTTGCTAATTGGAGCCCGAACGCCCATCTGTGGTGTTCGCACAGTCGCACATCGACGGTCCACCGCGCGTTTCCTGGCGTCGACCGTCCTTCCCTGCCGTTCCATTCCGCTGACGAGGTCCCCGATGTCCAGCGACGCCACATTCTTCCGCAAGCAGGCCGATCAGGAGCGCAGCAACGCGTCCGAAGCGAGCCTCGACAATGTCCGCGACCGTTGCGAACGCGCCGCGCGTTCGTGGGAAGCGATGGCCGCGCGCGCCGAACGGACGGAGGCGATGCGCGACCAGCGCGCCGCCGCGACCCGAGCCGCCAGCACATTGGCGACGGCCACCGACGGGGCGTGATCCACACCCGCGTCACGCCGCTGCGGGGGCAGCGGCGGCGCATGAGACATTGACCCGCGGCGCGACCTTCCTCGCCGCGCTCGCCGAACGTCCGGTGATCACCGATGGCTGGCCCGAAGGACGCCAGGCGCGTGTCCGCGCGCGCTTCCTTGCCAATTGCCTGCGCGAACTGGATCGATTCCTGCACGGCCTGCTCGACGAACTGGGCGCCTCGGCGGGCCATGTCGTGCGCGAGGACCAGCGCAACACCGCCAACAAGCTACGCGCTTATGGTGTGCCCGCCGCGGGCGTATTCGCGACCGGCGGCGCGCTGGTGTCGGCGGACGAGGCCCGGCTGCGCGCGCTCGGCCGGTCGAGCGCCTGTCTGATCCACTGCAACGGCTGGGTCCGCCGCCCCGACGTCGCCGGCGGCGACACGATGACGGTAGGCTGGCGCGAGACGTCCGGCCCCGCCCTTGCCCGCTATGCGCTCGGCACGCGGCTGGCACCGGGCGCGGCGGAGATCATCGATGTCTGCGGCTTCTACGACCGGCTCGGCGATCGGCTGTTGCTCACCTCGCCGCTGGCGGCCTGACGGCGGCCGCCCGCCGCAGCGCGATCAGCCCCGCGATCCCAGCAGCGCGGTCATCGCCGTCGCCGCCGCCTGCCACGCGACATCATGGTCGCGGCACCAGGCGTCGTCATAATAGGTGCACGCATAGCGGTCGCCGCCGTCGCACAGCAGCGTGACGATGCTGCCGGTCTCGCCCGCCGCAGCCATGTCCACGACGATCCGCGCACAGGCGTGGAGGTTGGTTCCGGTCGATCCGCCGACGTGCCTGCCCAGCACCGCCGACAGGGCGCGCATCGCGCCCAGGCTGTCGGCATCCTCCACCGCGATCATCCGGTCGATGACCGAGGGGACGAAGCTCGGCTCGACGCGTGGCCGCCCGATCCCCTCGACCCGGCTCGCGCAGCCATCGGGCAGGGCGGTGACGCTGCGGTCGGCAAAATGGCGGTGGAACACCGAATGCACCGGATCGGCGACGCACAGCCGCGTCGCATGCCGCTGATAGCGGATGAAGCGCCCGATCGTCGCCGACGTGCCGCCGGTACCCGCCCCGCACACGATCCACCGCGGGATCGGATGCTCCTCATGCGCCATCTGCGCGAAGATGCTCTCGGCGATGTTGTTGTTGCCGCGCCAGTCCGTCGCCCGCTCGGCATAGGTGAACTGGTCCATGTAATGCCCGCCCGTCTCGGTGGCGAGGCGGTGCGCCGCCGCATGGACGGCGCGCGGATCGTCGACCGCGTGGATCTCGCCGCCATAGAACCGGATCGCATCCAGCTTGGGCGCCGCGGTGCGTGCCGGCACCACCGCGATGAAGCGCAGCCCCAGCATGCGTGAGAAATAGGCCTCGCTGACCGCGGTCGATCCCGACGATGCCTCGATCACCACCGTGTCCGGCCCGATCCACGCATTACACAGCGCGTACAGGAACAAGGATCGCGCCAGCCGATGCTTCAGGCTGCCGGTCGGGTGCGAACTCTCGTCCTTCAGGTACAGCGTGATGCCCGGAAAGCGCGGCAGTTCCAGCCGGATCAGATGCGTGTCCGCCGACCGGTTGTAATCCGCCTCGATCCGCCGCACCGCCTCGGCATGCCACTGGCGATCGGTGCTAGCGGCGGCACGGTCGCGAACGATCATCTGGTCCATGCCGGCCCTATACACCGGCGCCCGGCCGACGCCACACGTCGGGCGCGGTCCCGCCGGCCCGCCACCACTTTACCGGCGCCCACCATTTCTGTGTCGCACCGCGCGCGCCACACCCTACATTCCCGTCCATGACAGGGATTTTCCGCAACATGACTCGCCCGTCCTTCGGCGTGCAGGTGTTCGTCGGCATGGCGATCGGCCTCGCGCTCGGCTTCGTCGCGCGCACCTATGGCGTCACCGGCCTCGCCGACGGATTGAAGATCGTCGGCGACATGTTCGTCCAGCTGCTGAAGGCGCTCGTCGTCCCGCTGGTCTTCACTGCCATCGTCGCCTCGATCGCCGCGCTGCGCGATCTCAACAACGCCGCGCGGCTGGTCGCCGGCACCTTCGTGTGGTTCGGCATCAGCGCGCTCGTCGCGGTGTCGATCGGGCTGGCGCTCGGCACGATCCTGCAACCCGGTGCACATGCCGGGGTCAGCGCCGCCGCGGCGATACGCCCCGACACGGCGGGATCGTGGCTCGACTTCCTGCGCGGGCTGGTGCCGGTCAACATCCTCGGGCTCGAAGCGTCGACCAGCCTCGCCGATGGCGCGGCGAAGACCAGCCTGTCGTTCAACGTGCTCCAGCTCATCGTCGCCGCGGTCGCGATCGGCGTCGCCGCGGTGCGCACCGGCGATGCCGGCGCACCCTTCCTCGCCTTCAACGCCTCAGCGCTCGCGATCTTCCGCCGCATCCTGCGCTGGGTCGTGCGGCTGACCCCGATCGGCACCGGCGCCCTGCTCGGCAGCGCGATCGTCCGCTACGGCTGGCAATCGCTGTCGGCACTCGGCACCTTCGCCATCGCCGTCTATATCGGCCTCGGTCTCGTCCTGTTCGTCGTCTATCCGCTGCTGTTGCTCGCCAACGGCATGAGCCCGCGGCGCTTCTTCGCCGCAGCATGGCCGGCGATCCAGCTCGGCTTCGTCTCGCGCTCGTCGATCGCGACGCTGCCGGTCACCGAACAGGTCGTCGAACAGGGGCTGGGCGTGCCGCGCAGCTACGCCGCCTTCGCCGTGCCGTTCGCGGCGACGACCAAGATGGACGGCTGCGCCGCCATCTATCCCGCGGTCGCCGCACTGTTCGTCGCGCAATATTACAATATCCCGCTGCACGGCACCGACTATCTGCTGATCGTGCTCGTATCGGTGCTGGGTTCGGCGGCGACCGCCGGCCTGACCGGCGCACTGGTGATGCTGACGCTCACCCTGTCCACCCTCGGTCTGCCGCTGGAGGGTGCGGGGCTGCTGCTGGCGATCGACCCGATCCTCGACATGGGGCGCACCGCGGTCAACGTCGCCGGACAGGCGCTGATTCCCACGATCGTCGCCAAGCGGCAGGGGCTGCTGTCCGCGACGACCAATTCCAACACCGGGGCCGCGCTCGCCTGAACGCGCCGTTGGCCGCAGTGACGGTCAAGCTATTGAGAACGCATAGAAATCCGGCGGCGCTGTCCTACAGCCCGCCGGCCATGCTAGCGCGGATCGACATTCAGCCTTCTACCTCCCGGCGGAGGCCGGGAAGCAAGCTGGTCCAAATGCCGCTTCGCTGTTGAATGTCGATCCGACCTAGCGCTGCCCCCTTGTCGGACCCGCTCTTTCTCTTCCCCGCGTGGCGGGGGCCTGCCCCCCTCCACGAGTGCGACTTTCGTAACTTTCAGCCCGCGGCGAGCGGTGCGAAGCGGCAGACCTGGCGGCCGATCAGGCGCAGCTGATCCACCACCGCCGGGTCGCTCGCCCCGCCCTCGTCGTCGAACTTGGTGATCTGCGTATTGATCGCGGCGGCGAACGGCGTCGGCCAGCCGCGCAGCGCGTGGACGATCGATCGCAGCGCCGCGATCGTCGATCCCGTTGCCTGCCAGCCATAGGCGGTGGCGATCAGCCCGACCGGCAGGTCGGCCAGGTACGGCCGCTCGTCCCTCGCCGTCTCTTCCAGCAGGTCGAGCGCATTCTTCACCACGCCCGATATACTGCCGTGATAGCCGGGACTGGCGATGATGACCGCCGATGCCGCGCGCACCGCCGCGACGAAGGCCTGCTCGTCCGGCGTCCGGGTCGTCGCCTTGGGATCGTACAGCGGCAGCCGCGCCATGTCGGCGCCGCCGAACATGCGCGTGCGGAACCCCTCGCGCTCCGCTGCGTCCAGCGCGATCCGCAGTGCGCGTTCGGTCGACGACACCCCGCCGATCGTGCCGCCGATACCCACGACGAGAGGAGCGGCGACGGGGGGAGCGGCGGGCGGGGCGGGGTTCGGTTCAGCGGCCATACACCGGCGATAGCGTCAGGACGGCCGCTGGGCCAGCGGCTTGGGCCATGCGCTGGCGTTCCGCCGTCGGCCACTGTAAACCGGCGGCATTATCGCCACGCTCTTGCGCCAGCTGTTCTAGGATTGTAACACACCCCATGGCTGACCGCTGGGACGAGCCGATGCGTCACGAACCCGTCGATACCACACGCCGCACGCCGATCGGCCAGCGCTATGCGCTGGACGACGAACCGGTCGCGCGCGCCCACCGGGACCGCGGGATCGACCGCGACGACCGGTACGCCGGTCGCTTCGACGCCTTCCTCGGTGACGACGATGCCGACGCGACGACCGGCGGCGAACCGCCCCGCCGCCGCCGCAACATCGGCCGCTGGGTCCTGCGCGGCATCGGCGCCGGCATCGTGCTGCTGGTGATCGCGATCGGCTGGCTGGCGGTCACCGCGCCGCTCAGCAAATCGCTGCAGCCGCCCACCCCGCCCTCGATCACGCTGACCGCGGACGACGGCACCCCCGTCGCCCGCCGCGGCGCGATCATCGGTGCCCCCGTCGACGCGGCAAAGCTGCCCCCGCATGTGACGGAGGCGTTCATGGCGATCGAGGATCGCCGCTTCCGCTCGCACTGGGGCATCGACCCGCGCGGCATCCTGCGCGCCTTCGTCCACAACGTCGGTTCGGGCGGCGTGCGCGAGGGCGGCAGCACGATCACGCAACAGCTCGCCAAAAACGCCTTCCTCGATTCCGACCGTACCGCCGCCCGCAAGATCCGCGAGGTCATGATCGCCTTCTGGCTCGAGGCTTGGCTGTCGAAGGACGAAATTCTGTCGCGCTACCTGTCGAACGTCTATTTCGGCGACAACGTCTATGGCCTGCGCGCCGCCTCGAAACACTATTTCGGCCGTGAGCCCGAAAAGATGAACGTCGGCCAGGCGGCGATGCTGGCGGGCCTCGTCAAGGCGCCCTCGCGCCTCGCGCCGACCAGCAACCTCGACGGTGCGCGCAAGCGCGAGATGCTGGTGGTCGCCGCGATGGTCGACGCCGGCTTCCTCACCAGGGCGGAAGGGGCCGCGGTCCAGCCGCAACGCGTGCTGGCGAACCGGCCGACCGCATTGCCCAGCGGTACCTATTTCGCCGACTGGGTCCTCCCCTCCGCCCGCGACCAGGCCGGCGAGGTGAAGACCGAGGCGACCGTCCGCACCACGCTCGACCGCCGCCTGCAACGCACCGCCGAACGCGTCATCCGCCAGGCCGGCCTGCGCCAGGCGCAGGCGGCGATCGTCGCGATGCGCCGCGACGGCCGCGTCGTCGCGATGGTCGGCGGCAAGGATTACGGCAAGAGCCCGTTCAACCGCGCCACCCAGGCCCGCCGCCAGCCGGGCTCGACCTTCAAGCTGTTCGTCTACCTCGCCGCGATGCGCGCCGGCATGACCCCCGACACGATGGCCGACGACAGCCCGGTCGAGATCGCCGGGTGGAAGCCCAAAAACGACGACGGCCGCTATCTGGGCCAGATCCCGCTGCGCCGCGCCTTCGCCCGTTCGTCCAACGTCGTCGCCGCACGACTGACGCAGGAGGTCGGCGTGCGCAACGTCATCAAGGCGGCGCGCGATCTCGGCATCTCCACGCCGATCCCGAACGAAGCGACGATCGGCCTCGGCACCGCAGAGGTCTCGCTGCTCGAACTGACCGCCGCTTATGCCGGCGTCGCCAACGGCACCTATCCGGTCCAGCCGCGGGGGCTGGAAGAGACGCAGGGCAACAAGAGCTGGTACGAATCGCTGACCGGCGGCAGCCGCAAGATGCCGGACGACATCCGTGACAAGATGCTCGACCTGCTGTCCTCGTCGCTGCGCGGCACCGGGCGCGAGGCGGTGCTAACCACCGACGCTTATGGCAAGACCGGCACGTCGCAAGCGAACCGCGACGCCTGGTTCATCGGTTTCGCCGGCGATCTGGTCGTCGGCGTATGGGTCGGCAACGACGACAGCTCGCCCAACCCGGGGCTGCACGGCGGCGGCATCCCCGCACAGATCTGGCGCAACTTCATGGTCTCCGCGCTCAACATCGCCCCCGTCGCCGCACCGGTGGTGGTCGAGGAGAATGCCATGGATCCCGAGGCGTTCGACAATGGCGATGCGAGCGAAGACCCGGTCGGCGACGCGATCCCGCAGGTCGAGGGAGCGCTCGACGGCTTCGGTCTCCAGATGAAGATGGGCCGCGACGGCAGCATCAGCATCACCCCCGGCGGGCGCGACCGGCCGCCACCCCCGCCGGAACCCGCCCCCCGCGACCGACGCGGTGGCGACGAAGACGGGGGCGAGTTCTAGCGCAGATCGACATTCGGCCTTCTACGTCCCCGGCGGGCCGGGGAAGCAAGCTGCTCCAAATGCCATCTCGCTGTGAATGTCGATCCGACCTGGCGCGGGTCGATCCCGATCGACACGCTGGCCGTGCTGCCGCATCGCGCTACACTAATCCGCACGACACGATCGCCAAGGAGAGGCGGCTGATGCGGTTCGATGCGACGCGGGCTCTGGTGGTCTATGCGGGCGTGCTCACGCTGGCGGTGGGCTGGGCATTGGTGACCGGTGCGGCGGTACCGGCGGCCCTCGACACGCTCGATGTTCGCCGGATCAACGTGCGGGAGGCGGACGGCACCATCCGCATGGTCATCGCCGCCCGCGACCGCTTCCCCGGCCTCATCGTCCGCCGGCGCGAACACCCGCATCCGGGCCGGACGGATGCCGCCGGCATGCTGTTCTACAACGACGAGGGGACCGAGAATGGCGGCCTGATCTTCGGAGGGCGGACGGTGGCCGGCAAGCCCGCCGCCTTCGGTCATCTCAGCTTCGACCAATATGAGCAGGATCAGGTCGTCGCGCTCGCCCAGAACGAGGGCGGCGGCGATCGCGATGCCGGGCTGCGCATCGCCGACCGTCCCGACGCCGCGCTGGACATCGCGGCGATCCGGCGGCTCGATGGCCTGCCGCCCGCCGGGCGCGATGCCGCGATCCAGCGCATGAAGGACAGCGGCGCATTCGGCCACGAACGCGCCTTCCTCGGCAAGGATCGCAGCGGCGATGCCCTGCTCGACCTGCACGATGGCGCGGGCCGCACCCGCCTGCGCCTGCGCGTCGCCAGGGCGGGCGCCGCACGGATCGAATTCCTCGACGCCGCCGGCCGGGTCACGCGGACCCTCGCCGACTGACCGCGCCTATTGTGCCATCCAACCCTTCAGCTTCGCTTCCAGCACCGGCATCGGCAGCGCGCCGCTGTCGAGTACGGCGGCGTGGAACGCGCGCGGGTCGAATGCCGCACTCTGCTTCGCCTGCGCCTCCGCCTTCAGGCGCAGGATCGTCAGCTGCCCGATCTTGTAGGCGAGCGCCTGTCCCGGAATCGCGATATACCGCTCCACCTCGGCGGTGGCATCGGTCTTGGGCATCGCCGAGTTGGCGAGCATGTACGCGATCGCCCGGTCGCGGCTCCAGCCCTTGGCGTGGATGCCGGTGTCGACCACCAGCCGCATCGCCCGCAGCATCTCGTCGTTCAGGCCACCCATGCGCTGGTACGGATCGGTCTCCATCCCCAGCGACTTCCACAGCGTCTCCGCGTACAGCGCCCATCCCTCGACGTAAGCGGTGTTGCCGCCGAACCGCATGAACGCCGGCAATGCGGTATTCTCCTGCGCCAGCGCGATCTGGAAATGGTGTCCCGGCACCGCCTCGTGCAGGTACAGCGTCTCCATGCCCCAGGTGTAGCGGCTCGGCAGGTCGTAGGTGTTGTAGTAGAAGATGCCCGGCCGCTTGCCGTCGGGCGTACCGTCCTGATAGCTGCCGGCCGCATCGCTCTTGGCGCGATAGTCGGGCACCGGCCGGATTTCGAGCGGAGTCTTGGGGATCAGCGCGAATTGCTCGCGGACGCGGGCATCGATCCGCTTGCCGATCGCCTCGTAATCGCTGCGCACCTCCGCGGCGGAGTTCGGCTGGAAACGCTTTTCGGTGCGCAGATAGTCGAAGAACTGCGCCAGCGTCCCCTTGAAGCCCGCGGCGGTCTTCTGCGTCTCCATGGCTGCGGTGATCCGCGCCACCTCGGACAGGCCGAGCTGGTGGACCCACTCCGCCTGCAACGGCAGCGTCGTGCTCTGCTCGATGCGATAGGCATACAGCGCCGCACCACCTGGCATAGCCGACAGACCGACCGTCTCGCGCGCCTTGGGCAGATAGTCGGCCTTCAGGAAATCACGCATCTTGCGATGCGCCGGCGTGATGACGTCGCGGACCTGTGCGGCATAGGCGGCGGTCAGGCGCCGGCGATCGGCAGCGGGGATGTCCGCCGGGAACATCGTGACCGGTGCATAGAACACCGATCCCTCGACACCCTGCGCGATCAGGTTGTCGAACTGCGCGATCATGTTCTCGACCACCAGCCGGGGGTGGACGATGCCCTTCGCCATGCCCTCGCGGAAACGGGCGATGGCGCGATCGTACAGCGCGGCATAGCCGGCGTTGCGCTTCAGGTTGTTGTCATAGTCGGCGACCGTCTTGAACGGCGCGCCGCCCTTGCCGCTCGCGAAGTCGGGATAGAAGGTCTGGAAGCCGCCGAAGTGGTTGATCGGCAACAGCCGCGTGACCGACTGGATCGCCGGGGCATAGCCGCGCAGGTTGACCTCCGCGGTGT
This sequence comes from Sphingomonas insulae, assembly GCF_010450875.1. Classification (NCBI taxonomy): domain Bacteria; kingdom Pseudomonadati; phylum Pseudomonadota; class Alphaproteobacteria; order Sphingomonadales; family Sphingomonadaceae; genus Sphingomonas; species Sphingomonas insulae. The sequence continues at coordinate 842,925 of NZ_CP048422.1, read as the reverse complement.
TGCGGAACACGTCATAGGCGATCTGGTCGACCTTGGTCAGCTTCGCACGGTCGATCGCCTTCAGCGCCGCAAGGTCGGCCTGCAGATTGCGCTGTTCGCGCGCCGTCGCCGCATCGGTCAGATAGTCGCCGAAGCGGTCGGCGTAGCGCATGTCGCCGCGCATGATCGCACTGATCGGGTCGAGCGCCAGGTCCCGTTCGTCGCTGTCGTAGAACAGCCGTTTCAGCCGCGCATCCTCCGCCCCGTCGCCGGGCAGCGGTACCGGCGGCGGCAGCGCCTGGCCGAGCGCGGGTGTCGAAACGGCGGCGAGCAGCAGGCTCGCGATCAGATGGCGCATGGACAATTCCCCTTTGCCGGCAAGCTTAGCAAGACGCGGCGCAAAGGCGATAGGCTGGTTGACGCTGCCGACATCGGACAGCAGAGCGGACCCATGCGTTTCTTTTCCGACAATGCCGCGCCGGTCCACCCCAGGGTCATGGCCGCGCTGGCCGAGGCCAACAGGCTCGACACCGCCTATGACGGCGATGCCCGGTCCAGGGCGCTCGATGGGCGCCTGTCCGACCTGTTCGGGACGGATGTCATGGCGATCTGGGTACCGACCGGTACGGCCGCCAATTGCCTGGCGCTCGCCGCGCTCTGCCCCCCGCATGGCGGCGTCGTCTGTCATCGCGACGCGCACATCCAGAACGACGAGGGCGGTGCACCCGAATTCTATACCCACGGCGCCAAGCTGTTCCTCGCCGACGGCGAGGGTGCGAAGCTGACGCCGGATACGATCCGCGCGGTCGTCGACGCCATCGCCGACGACGTGCACCGGGTGCAGCCCCATGCGATCTCGATCACCAACGCCACCGAATACGGCCGGGTCTACACGCCGGACGAGGTCGCAGCGATCGGCGCGCTGGCGCAGGAGCGCGCGCTCGGCCTGCATATGGACGGCGCGCGCTTCGCCAATGCGATGGCGACGCTCGGCTGCACCCCGGCGGAGGTGACGTGGCAGGCCGGCGTCGACGCGCTGAGCTTCGGCTTCGTCAAGAACGGCGCGATGAGTGCCGAGGCGCTGGTGTTCTTCAAGCCCGAGCTTGCCGGCGCGACCCTGTACCGGCGCAAGCGGGCGGGCCTGCTGTTCTCCAAGGGCCGCTATCTCGCGGCGCAGGTGCTGGCGATGCTCGACGACGATCTGTGGCTTGCCAACGCCCGTGCAGCCAATGCGCGCGCTACGGCGCTGGCGGCAGCGGCGGGCGCACGGCTGGTCCACCCGGTGGAGGCGAACGAGGTGTTCCTGCGCGCCACGCCCGACGAAGCCGCGGCGCTGCGGGCGAAGGGCTTCGACTTCTACGATTGGGCGGCGGGCGAAATCCGGCTGGTGACGGCCTGGGACAGTCCGGCAGAGCATGTCGCACTGCTGGCGCAGGCGATCGGGCAATTGTGACCGGCGCGCCGCCGCCACAGTCGACGCGGGCGGCGATCCTTGTCCCCTTCGCGCTCGTCACGCTGATCTGGGGGTCGACGTGGCTGGTGATCCGCGACCAGCTGGGCATCGTGCCGCCGAGCTGGTCGGTGACCTATCGCTTCATCGTCGCCGGCCTCGCTATGGTCGTGGTGGCGAAGGTGAAGGGCGAACGGTTCGCGCTGGACACGCGCGGCTGGGCATTCGCGGCCGCGATCGGCCTGCTGCAATTCTGCCTGAACTTCAATTTCGTCTACCGCGCCGAACATCACATCACATCGGGCCTCGTCGCGGTGGTGTTCGCGATCCTGCTGGTGCCGAACGCGCTGTTCGCGCGGGTGTTGCTGGGGCAGCGGATGGGCGGACAGCTGATCGTCGGATCGGCAGTGGCGATGGCGGGTATCGCGCTGCTGTTCCTGCATGAAGCGCGGACCGGTCCGGCCGGCACCGCCGCGACGATCGCCGGCATCGGCTTCACCGGCATGGCGATCCTCGCTGCATCGTTGGCCAACGTGTTCCAGGCGACGCCCACGGCGCGGCGCTATCCCATGATGGCGACACTGGCGATCGCGATGCTGCTGGGCGCGGGCATGGACGGTGCGATCGCCTGGTGGCTGACCGGACCGCCGGTGATCGAGATGCGACCCTCGTATTGGGCCGGCATCCTGTATCTCGGGCTGGCGGGATCGGCGGTGGCCTTCCCGCTCTATTACCGGGTGCTGCGGGTGATCGGCCCGGCCAAGGCCGCCTATTCCAGCGTGATCGTGCCGGTGATCGCAATGCTGCTGTCGACTTTGTTCGAGGGCTATCGCTGGTCGCCACTCGCAGCGGCGGGCGCGGCGCTGGCGGGGGTCGGGCTGGTCATCGCGTTGAGGGCGCGCAGGCCCAATCGATAGGTCGGATAGGCGGGACGCCAGCCGAGCACCCGCTTCGCCTTGCCGTTCGCGACGCGCCGGTTCTCCGCATAGAAACCCCGCGCCATCGGCGACAGCGTCTCGATCCCGACCAGCGGCGGCGGCGGCAACCCGAGCAACCGTGCGGCGAAGGTGACGACGTCGTCCTGCGAACAGGGCAGGTCGTCCGCCAGATTATACGCTCCCGCAGGCGCGACAACCGAGGCGAGCACGCCTGCGACGATGTCGTCGACGTGCACGCGGCTGAACACCTGGTCGGGCAGGCCGACCCGGTGCGCCCTGCCCTGCCGCACCCGGTCGAGCGGCGATCGGCCGGGGCCGTAGATCCCGGGCAGTCGGAACACATGCGCGGCCCGATCGAGCCATGCCGCATCGGCGGCGGCGCGGGCCGAACGGCGGCCCGTTCCGGTGGGTGCCCGTTCATCGACCCAGGCGCCGCCGGCATCGCCATAGACGCCGGTCGACGACAGATAGCCGAGCCATCGCCCGGACAGTGCATCGCCATAGCAGCAGAGCACGGGATCGGCATCGCCGTCCGGCGGCACCGACGACAGGATATGCGTGGCGGCGGCGATCGCGGGACGGACCGCGCCCTCATCGTCGAAGCGCAACGTACCGTCCCGCCCGTCGCGGGTCGTACCCATCGTCGCTCCCGGCCATGCCGCGGCGATGCGGCCGGCGGTATAGCCGAGCCCGAAGATCAGCAGCATGCCGCCCTCCGCTTTTGCAGCTGACACATGGCTCGCACCCCGTTCGTCATTCCGGTACCCGCGCCCTATTGCGCCATCGGGCCGTGGTACGTCGTCCCGAAATAATCGCCCTTGTTCCACACCGGGCGCGCCGCCCCGTCCGCAATCTCTCGCGCGATCGCGTAATTGGTCGCGACGAACCGCACGCCCTGATCCCACAGGATCGGCTGGGTCAGATCGTCACCGGGCCGATGGTAGCGATTGGCGAGGAAATCCTCGAACGGCGCGCGGCCGGCACCCTTGATGCCCGGCCACAGGAACACCGCGGGGATGCCCTTGCGGACGAAGTTGAAATGGTCCGATCGGGTGAAGAACCCCTGTTCCGGCATCGGATCGGGCGACAGGCCGACGCCGACCGCGTTGACCGCCTTGGTGACGATCGGTCCCAGCGTCGATCGTTGCGCACCAAAGGCGATCATGTCCTCGAACCGGTACAGCAGCACCGGCATGTCGAGATTGACGTCGGCGACGATGGTGTCGATCGGCACGGTCGGATGATCAACGAACCAGCTCGATCCAACCAGCCCCTTTTCCTCGCCCGTCACCGCCAGGAACATGACGGTCCGCTTCGGCGGCCTGCCGCTGGCGGTGAAGCGCTTCGCTTCCTCGATCAGGCTGGCGATGCCGATCGCATTGTCGAGCGCACCGTTGTTGATCCGGTCGCGATCCGGCGCATCGCCGGGCCGCTCCGGCGACACGCCGATATGGTCGAGGTGCGCGGACAGGATGACGACTTGCTTGCCGACCACCGGGTCGCTGCCCGGCACGATCCCGACGACGTTGCTGCTCAGCGCGGGCGCAAAGCTGGTCCGCGTCGTCGCGGTCAGCGTGCCGGCCAGCGGCATCGCGGTATATCGCGCATTGTCCGCCTTGGATTGCGCGACGATCCTCGCCCACGGCGTCGCACTGCCGGCGAACAGCTTGGCAGCGCCCGCCTGGCTGATCGTGGCGAGGACCGGCGTGGTCGCGGCAGGGCTGGTACCGACACCGTCGGGCGTCGCCCATGTCGTGCGGGGGTTGGCATAGCCGGCGGCCAGCGCAGAGAATGGGCGGTCGCGCGGACCGGCCCGCGGCGCCTCGAGCACCACGATGCCGACCGCGCCGCGCGCCGCCGCGAGTTGCGCCTTGGTCGCGAGCGATCCGAAATAGGATCGCTCTTCGCCGGGAAAGCTCGTCGGCGAGCCGCCGAGGATCGCGACGATCTTGCCGCGGACATCGACGCCGGCATAATCGTCGACGCCGAACTGGGGTGCGACGATGCCGCGGCCGGCGAACACCACCGGTGCGGATACGGTCGTTTCGGCGCGTGCCGGGTTGGCGGTCGGGCTGTAATCCTCTCCGAAGACGAGCGGCGTGATCGCGCCCTTGCCGGCGGACCAGGTCAGCGCGCCCTTGTCCGCCGCCTTGTAGACGACCAGCGGTACGCGCTGCAGATAACCGCCGTCGTCGCCGGCGGGGCGCAGGCCGGCGGCATAGAATTGCGCCGCGACATATTGCGCGGCGATGTCGAATTCCGGGCTGCCCGCCTCGCGTCCCTTCATCGCGTCGGAGGCGAGGAACATGACGTGCGCCTTCATCGCCGCCTGGTCGGCGGGCAGGGCCCTCGTCAGCAGGGCGTTGGCCGCCACCGCATTCCGCGAAGGTGCTGCCGGCGGCGGCGGGGTCTGCGCGCATACGGGCGTGGCAAGCGCCAGCGCGACAAGCGCGCTCGGGAAACGGATCATGCGATGGAAGCTCTCACTCTGGATGGCGCCAGCGTAACAGGGGCACCGGGCGGCGCCAAGCCGGCGACGTCCTCCTGGTGACCGTTCGCGGGGAACGACCGATCAAGAGGAATGACTGGCGGCATGGCCGCGTGCTCCTATAAAGGTACCATGCTCGACGTCTCGCAAGCCATAGCCGCTCCCGCCCATGACACCGTGGGTCCGATCAGCCGCCACGATTACCGCCCGCCGGCATGGCTCGTGCCGGACACGCGGCTGGTCTTCGCGCTCGACGCGGCGGCGACCCGCGTCACCGCGACGCTGTCGGTTACGCGCAACGGCGAGCATGGCGAACCGTTGCGGCTGCACGGCGCCGGGCAGGAACCGCTGGCGGTGCGTGTCGATGGCGTGGCGGTGAACGACTGGCGGATCGAGGGCGAACAGCTCGTCGTTCCGCTGACCGGCGCCACGCACAGCGTCGAGACCGAGGTCGTGATCGCGCCCGAACGCAACACGCAGCTCATGGGCCTGTACGCCAGCGGCGGGAACCTGTGCACGCAATGCGAGGCCGAGGGGTTTCGGCGAATCACCTATTTCCCCGATCGGCCCGACGTGCTGAGCCGCTATCGCGTGCGGCTGGAGGCGGACAAGGTCCGCTATCCGGTGCTGCTCGCCAATGGCGACCCGGTCGACGCCGGTGACATGCCCGGCGAGTCCGGCGGGCGTCACTGGGCCGAATGGGACGACCCCTTTCCCAAGCCATCCTATCTGTTCGCGCTGGTCGCTGGCGACCTGGCGGTGAACCGCGGCACCTTCACCACCGCATCGGGGCGGACGGTCGCGCTCGGCATCTGGGTGCGCGCCACCGATATCGAGAAGACCCACCACGCGCTGCATGCCCTGAAGCTGTCGATGGCGTGGGACGAGCGCGTCTATGGCCGCGAATACGACCTCGACGTGTTCAACGTCGTCGCGGTCGACGATTTCAACTTCGGCGCGATGGAGAACAAGGGGCTGAACATCTTCAACAGCCGCTACATCCTCGCCGACCCCGATACCGCCACCGACTATGATTATGACGGGATCGCCGCCGTGGTCGCGCACGAATATTTCCACAATTGGTCGGGCAACCGCATCACCTGCCGCGACTGGTTCCAGCTCAGTCTCAAGGAAGGTTTCACCGTCTATCGCGACCAGGGCTTTTCGGCGGATCAGGGATCGGCGGCGGTCAAGCGGATCGAGGACGTCCGCGGCCTGCGCGCGGCGCAGTTCCCCGAGGATGCCGGCCCGCTCGCCCACCCCGTGCGCCCGGAAAGCTATCTGGAGATCAGCAACTTCTACACCGCGACCATCTACAATAAGGGCGCCGAGCTGATCCGGATGATCGCGACGATCCTGGGGCCGCAGGGTTTCCGCGCGGGCACCGACCTGTATTTCGACCGCTTCGACGGCACCGCGGCGACGTGCGAGGATTTCGTTGCCTGCATGGAGGATGCGAGCGGCCGGGACCTGGCCCAATTCCGGCTGTGGTACAGCCAGGCCGGCACGCCGCGCGTTGCCGCCAGCCTGGCGCACGAGGCAGGCGAGGGGCGCGCGACGCTGCGACTGGCGCAGCATGTGCCGGGCACGCCGGGACAACCCGACAAGCAGCCGATGGTGCTGCCGCTCAAGATCAAGCTGTTCGGCGGCGAAACCGGGCGCGCGCTGGGCGAGGAACAGCTGGTCCTGCTCGATCAGGCGGCCAGCACGATCGTGTTCGACGGCATTACCGAGCGCCCGGTGCTGTCGATCAATCGCGGCTTCTCGGCGCCCGTGATCATCGAAAGCGATCGCAGCGCCGCCGAACTGGGCTTCCTTAGCGCGCACGACGACGATCCCTTCGCGCGCTACGAAGCGATGCAGCAGCTGATGCTGGATACGCTGGTCGCAGCGGTGATCGAGGGCGACGGCGATCACGCGGCGGTCGTCACCGCGGTGGCGAACACGCTCGCCGATCGCGCGCTCGACCCGGCCTTCGTCGCAGAGGCGGTGCTGCTGCCGTCGGAAAGCTTCGTCGGCGACCAACTGGCGCTGGTCGACCCCGATGCCATCCACCGCGCCCGCGAAGCGTTGCGCCGCGACCTGGGCATGCGACTGGCCGACCAGTGGCGCGACGCCTATGAGCAGGCGCCGACCGGCCCCTATGTCTACAGCCCCGCCGCCAAGGGGCATCGCCGCCTGCGCAGCGTCGCGCTCAGCTACATCGCGGCGAGCGGCGCGGCCGATGCGGCGACGATCGCCTTCCGCCAGTTCGAGGCGGCGGACAACATGACGGATCGCCAGGGGGCGCTCAACACCCTCGCCAACGGCTATGCCGACGAACGCGAGGCGGCGCTCGACATCTTCTACAATCGCTATGCCGGCAACGGCCTGGTCATCGACAAATGGTTCCAGACGCAGGCGCTGTCGTCCCGCGACGATACCGGACGGCTGGTCGCGGAACTCGCCCGCCATCCCGATTTCACGCTCGCCAATCCCAACCGGGCGCGATCGCTGATCGGGGCCTATGGCGCCAATCAGCGCGCCTTCAACGCGGCCGACGGCTCCGGCTACCGCTTCCTCGCCGACCAGCTGATCGCACTCGACAAGCTCAATCCGCAGACCGCCGCAAAGCTGTTGCCGCCGCTCGGACGCTGGCGGCGCTTCGATGAGAAACGATCCGCCCTGATGCGCGCCGAATTGCAGCGGATCGTCGCGACGCCGGGCCTGTCGCGCGACCTCTTCGAACAGGCCTCGAAAAGCCTGGCGTGAGGCTGACGGAGCCGGCCTTTACCCGGTCACCTCCTTGAACAGCTGGCGGGCGGTGTCCGCCAGCACACGGCCGGCGCCGCGGTCGCCCTTCGCCATCGACGTCATGAACGCCTTGGCCTCCGTCAGCGTCAGGTGCGGCGGCAGCGGTGCGACGCCGGGGTCGGTCTTTACCTCCAGGATCACGGGTCGGTCGGCCGCCAGGGCCGCGTCCCACGCCGCCCCCAGATCCTGCGGCCGGTCGACGAATATCCCCTTCAGCCCGATCATCTCGGCAAACCGGGCATAGGGTACGTCGGGCAGGTCCTGCGTCGTCGGAAACCGCGGATTGCCCTCCATCACCCGCTGTTCCCACGTCACCTCGTTCAGGTCCTCGTTGTTGAACACGCAGACGACGAAGCGCGGGTCGGCCCAGCGCTGCCAGTATTTCTGCACCGTGATCATCTCGGCAAGGTTGTTCATCTGCATCGCCCCGTCGCCGACCAGGGCCACGACGGGGCGGTCCGGATAGGCGAACTTGGCGGCAATGGCATAGGGTACCGCCGCGCCCATCGACGCAAGGCCGCCCGACAGCGACGATCGTTGCCCCTTCTTCACCCTGAAATCGCGCGCATACCAGTTGCAGCACGATCCGCTGTCCGACGTGACGATCGCGTCCGCCGGCAGCCGCGGCGACATTTCCCACACCACCCGCTGCGGATTGACGGGTTTCGCCTCCGCCATCGCACGCGCCTCCAGCGTCTGCCACCAATCCGCGACGCCCGCTTCGATCTCGTCCCGCCAGCTACGGTCGGCCTTGGGCTGGATCAGCGGAATCAGCGCCTCCAGCGTCTCCTTCGCGCCGCCGTGCAAATTGACCTCGGTCGGATAGCGCAGGCCGAGCATGCCGGCATCGACGTCAATCTGCACCGCGCGGACCTTGCCGTCCGCGGGCAGGAATTCCGCCCAGGGAAAGCCGGTGCCGATCATCAGCAGCGTGTCGGCGCCCTGCATCAGGTCCCACGACGGCTTGGTACCCAGCAGCCCGATGGCGCCGGTGACGAAGGGCAGGTCGTCGGGCAGCACGTCCTTGCCGAGCAGCGCCTTGGCGATGCCCGCGCCGAGCAGGTCGGCGATCCGCACCACCTCGTCCGCGCCGTCCCGCGCGCCGGCACCGATCAGGATCGCGACCTTGCTGCCCGCGTTCAGCACCTCGGCGGCGCGGGCGAGCTCGCGCGGCTGCGGCACGACGCGCGGGCGGCTGTAACCGACACCCGAGCGCGTGAAGCCGTGCTGGACCTTGGGGTCCTCATAGGGCTGGTCCTGCACGTCCTTGGGCAGCACGATCATGCCGACGCCGTTGCCGGCGACCGCGATGCGGATCGACCGGTCGGTGACGTGGCGGACCTGCGCGGGTGCGGTCGCTTCCTGCACGTAGTCGGCGACATCGGCGAAGATCCGGTCGAGGTTCAGTTCCTGCTGGTAGCTGCCGCCCCGCACCGTCGTTTCCGCCTGGCCGGCAATGGCGAGGACGGGCACGTGATCCAGCTTGGCATCGTACAGCCCGGTCAGCAGGTGGGTGGCGCCGGGGCCACCCGTCGCCAGGCAGACGCCGATCTCGCCGGTGAACTTGGCGTGCGCGGTCGCCATGAACGCGGCCATCTCTTCATGGCGGACCTGGATGAATTCGATCCCGTCCCCGGCCTTTTCGGCCCGTTGCAGCGCACCGAGCACGCCATTGATGCCATCGCCGGAATAGCCGTAGATCCGGGTCACGCCCCATGCCTTCAGCCGCTCCACGAAGAAGTCGCTGGTCATCGCCGCCATGTCGTTTCGTCCTGTTGCCGTGCAGGCGGCGTCAACGGGTGCGGCGCGGCAATGTTGCGTCGCGCAACTCGGCTTGCCGATGCTACGGTTCATCGCAGCGTGCCGACGTGTCGGTTCCCGCGCGCCGTTCCGTGGATAAGGATCGGCGCGTTGCGTAGCGGGACCTCAACCACAGTATGACAGCGTTCGGCCGTTCGGCCCGATTGATCCTGATTGTCGGCACCTCTGCGACGCTGTTCGGCTGCGGATCGACATCGCGTCCCAATGCGGGCGGACAGGCGCCGGCGGTGGCCGCCCCGGTCGAGGTCTCGATCCCCGTGCCGGCCGCGGCACCGCCCGCGCATCGCGTCGCTCCCGCTCAGCTGACGACGGCGATCGACACGCTGGCCCGCACGTTCGACGGCAAGTTCGGCATCGCGATCCGCGCGGTGGACGAGGGATGGACGATCGCGTCGCCCGGCGCACGCACGCGCATGCCGCAGCAGTCGGTCAGCAAATTGTGGGTCGCGATGACGCTGATGGACCTGCGCGACCAGGGCAAGGCCAGGCTGGACGATCCGGTACTGGTGCGGCCCGAGGACCTGACGCTGTTCCACCAGCCGATCGCGATGCTGGTGAAGGGCGCGGGCTATCAGACGACGGTGGGCGAATTGCTCACCCGCGCGCTGACCCATAGCGACAACACCGCCAACGACCGGCTGCTGACCTATGTCGGCGGACCGATGGCGGTGCGCGCGATGATCGAGCGCAAGCAGCTGGGCGACATCCGCTTCGGCCCGGGCGAACGCCTGCTCCAGTCGAAGACCGCCGGGCTGACGTGGAACCAGTCGCTCAGCGCCGGCAACGGCTTCGAACTCGCCCGGTCGCGCCTGTCACCGGAGGTGCGCGCCGCCGCGCTCGACGCCTATGTCAACGATCCGCCCGATGGCGCGGCCCCGCTTGCCATCGCCGATGCCATCGCCCGGCTGGCGCGCGGCGAGCTGTTCACCGAAACCTCGACCCGCATCCTGCTCGATACGATGGGCGCATCGGTCACCGGCCGCGCCCGCCTGCGCGCCGCGCTGCCCGCCGGGTGGAAGATCGCGCACAAGACGGGGACCGGCCAGGATCTCGGCACGCGCAACGCCGGGTTCAACGACGTCGGCCTGCTGACCGCGCCGGACGGTCGCCGCTATGCGATCGCGGTGATGATCGGCGACAGCCGCCGCCCGATCCGCGAACGCCAGCAGCTGATCCAGTCGGTCGCCGCCGCGGTGGCGGATTATGCGGGGACCAGCCGCTAGGCGCCGCCGTCGTCCGGCCGGCACACAGCGGCCCGATCGGCATCCCCGGCCAACAGCCATTGTGACCGCAAAACCACACCCGGACGCACCGCGGTTCCGCACCGAAGGATTGGTTGGTCCAGCCCGGCCAATCCGCTAAACGCATCGGCGATGCCCCATCTCTATCTCGTCGACGGCTCGGGCTATATCTTCCGCGCCTATCACCGACTGCCGCCGCTCACCAACAAGCATGGCGAGCCGGTAGGCGCCGTCTATGGCTATACGGCGATGCTGTGGAAGCTGGCGGACGAGGTGCACAAGGCGGAGGGGCCCACCCACATGGCGGTGATCCTCGACAAATCGTCGACCACCTTCCGCAACGAGATGTACGCCGAATACAAGGCGCACCGGCCGCCGCCGCCCGAGGATCTCGTCCCGCAATTCCCGATGATCCGCGATGCGACGCGCGCCTTCTCGCTGCCCTGCATCGAGGAACAGGGCTGGGAAGCGGACGACCTGATCGCGAGCTATGCCAAGGCGGCGCTGGCGCAGGGGTGGCAGGTGACGATCGTCAGTTCCGACAAGGACCTGATGCAGCTGATCGAACCGGGCCTCGACATGTACGACACGATGAACAACCGCCGGCTGGGCGCCGAGGCGGTGGTCGAGAAGTTCGGTGTCGGGCCGGACCAGCTGGGCGACGTGCTGGCGCTGATGGGCGATGCGGTCGACAACGTGCCGGGCGTGCCGGGCGTAGGCCCGAAGACCGCCGCCAAGCTGATCCTCGAGCATGGCAGCGTCGAAGGCGTGCTCGCCGCGGCGCCCGACATGAAGAAGGGCAAGCTGCGCGACAATCTGATCGAGCATGCCGATGCGGCGCGGATGAGCCGCAAGCTGGTCGAGCTCGCCTGCGACGTGCCGCTGGAGCATCCGCTGGAAGAGCTGGCGTTGCAGGGCATCCCCGATGCGCCGCTGCGCGCGTTCCTGGAGCATCACGGTTTCAAGACGCTGCTCGGGCGGCTCGGGCAGGTGGCGGATGCGCCGGTCGAGGATGCCGCGGCGGAGGTACCGTTCGAGGCCGATCCGCCCTGCGAACACGATGCCTATGAAACGGTCGTCGACGTGGCGGCGCTGGACCGCTGGGTGGCCGGTGCACAGGCGCAGGGCTGGATCGCGATCGATACCGAGACGACGGGCACCGATGCGACGCGCTGCGACCTGGTCGGCGTCAGCCTGGCACTCGGCGCCAACAAGGCGTGCTACATCCCGCTGGGACATGGCGGTACCGACCTGCTCGCGGAAAATCCGGTGCAGATCGAGCGCGCTGCGGCGCTCGCCCGGCTGAAGGCGCTGTGCGAGGACCCGGCGGTGCTCAAGATAGGGCACAATCTGAAGTTCGACATGATCGTGCTCGGCCTGCATGGCATCACGATCGCGCCGCACGACGACACGATCGTCATGAGCTTCGACCTGGACGCCGGGCTGCACGGCCATGGCATGGACGAGCTGGCCGCGACGCACCTGTCGCACAGCTGCATCGCGTTCAAGGACGTCGTCGGCACCGGCAAGTCGCAGCGCGGCTTCCATGAAATCGACCTGAAGGCGGCGACCCGCTATGCCGCCGAGGATGCCGACGTCACCTATCGCCTGTGGAAGCGTTTCAAGGCGCGGCTGCCCGCCGAAGGCTCGACCCGGGTGTACGAGATGGTCGACCGGCCGCTGGTGCCGGTGATCGCGCGGATGGAGATGCGCGGGATCAAGGTCGATCGCGAACGCCTGTCGAGCCTGTCCGCCGGGTTCAGCGAGCAGATCGCGGGGCTGGAGACGGTGATCCACGGTCTTGCCGGTGCACCCTTCACGATCGGCAGCCCCAAGCAGCTGGGCGACGTGTTGTTCGAGAAGATGGGCATCAAGGGCGGTCGCAAGGGCAAGTCCGGCGTCTATTCGACGGACGTCAACGAACTGGAGCGGATCGCCGCCGACAGGGATTCGCCCGGTGCCGAGATCGCGGCGCGGGTGCTCGACTGGCGTCAGCTGACCAAGCTCAAGAACACCTACACCGACGCCCTGCAGCAGGAGATCAACCCGCGCACCGGGCGCGTCCACACCAGCTATTCGCTGACCGGCGCGCAGACTGGGCGGCTGTCGTCGACCGAGCCCAATCTGCAGAACATCCCGATCCGCACAGAGGTGGGACGGCAGATCCGCGACGCCTTCGTCGCGGAGCCGGGCAACGTCATCCTCGCCGCCGACTATTCGCAGATCGAGCTACGGCTGGCGGCGCACATGGCCGATGTGCCGGCATTGCGCGAGGCCTTCGCCAATGGCGACGACATCCACAGCCTGACCGCGATGGAGCTGTTCGGCGAGGTCAACCGCGACACCCGCGGGCGGGCGAAGACGATCAACTTCGCGATCCTCTACGGCATCAGCCGCTGGGGCCTCGCCGGCCGGCTGGACGTGACGGCCGACGAGGCGCAGGCGATGATCGATCGCTATTTCGAACGCTTCCCGGGCATCAACACCTATATCGCCGAAACCACCGAGAGCGTCCGCACCCGCGGCTTCACCACCACCCTGTTCGGTCGCAAGACGCATTTCCCGCGGATCCGGTCGAAGGTGCAGCATGAACGCCAGGGCGCCGAGCGCGCGGCGATCAACGCGCCGATCCAGGGGACGTGCGCCGACATCATCAAGCGCGCGATGGTGCGGATGGAGCCGGCGCTGCTCGCCGCGGGGCTGCCCAACGTGCAGATGCTGTTGCAGGTGCACGACGAACTGGTGTTCGAGCTGCCCGAGGGCGACGTCGACGCGGCAAGGCCGGTAATCGAGCGGGTGATGGCAGAGGCCGCTGCGCCGGCGGTGACGCTGTCGGTGCCGCTGGGGATCGAGATCGGGACGGGCGCGAGCTGGGGAGCGGCGCATTGATCGTCGGCGTTTCGCCCCTGCCCTCACCCTGTGCCGCCTTCGGCGTCTTCTCTCTCTCCCAATGGGAGAGGGAGGGAGCGGCGCAGCCGCGGAAGGGTGAGGGCAGCGTGCCCATCCGCCCGTGACCGAGACCAGGGACATCGACGCGCTCGCCAAGGGCGGGCGGACCAATATCGCCGGCTTCGTGCTGCGCCTCGCCGCGCGCATCCCGTTCCTGTTCATCGCCGGGCGGCTCTACGGCCCGGACCTCGTCGGGCGGTTCGCGCTGGCGGTGGTGGTGGTCGAACTCGCCGCGCTGGTCGCGACGCTGGGGCTGAAGCGCGGGCTTGCGCAGGCGCTGTCATCCTCGGATCAGCCGCATGCGAGCGTCGTCTGGGACGCGCTCGCCCTCGCCTTCATCCTGTCGATCGCGGCGAGCGGAGTGCTGATCGCCTTTCCCGAGGTCATGTACGCCAATACGCAGGTGACCGGGCTCGACCGGTTCCTGCCCTGCATCATCGTCGCGGTGGCGTGGTCGGACGTCAGCCTTGCCGCGCTCGCCTATCGCCACGACGTGAAGGCGGCGGTGACGGCGCGGGCGGTGGTGGAGCCGTGGACGATCTCGATCGCCGCATGGATCTTCTCGTTCGTCACGATCAAGGACGGCTTGGTGCTGTCCTACGTCGCATCGATGATCGCGGCGCTGATCGCCAGCATGGTGCCGTTCCTGCGCAGCTATGGCGTGCCACACGGCTGGTCACCGCGGATCGGGCCGTTGTTCGCACTGGCGCGGGCCAACGCGCCGCTTGCCGGAGCCGACGCGCTGGAATGGGGCAGCCGCAATGTCGACCGTTTTATCCTCGGCGTAATGTTCGAGCCCAAGGTCGTCGGGATCTACTACATGGCGCAACAAGTCGCCAGCCTCCCGCAGAAGCTGAAGACCAGTTTCGACCCGATCCTGGGACCGGTCATCACCAAGAGCCTGGCGGTCAACGACCGCGCCGCGATCGCCAACCAAGTGCGCCAGGTCGCATTCTGGATCATGGCGGCGCAGGCTGGGCTGGCGCTGATGGGGTCGATTCCGGCAGAAGCGGTGATGGGCGTCGTCGGGCCGCAATTCGTGGCGGGCAGCGCCGCGCTGGGGTTCCTGCTGACGGCCGAGGTACTCGCGTCCACCGGCGCGGTATGCGAATCGGCGCTGGTCTATACCGCGCGCCATCGCAACCTGATGATCTCCATCGTCATGCTGGCGGTGCAGATCGCGCTGAGCTTCGCCCTGATCGGTGCGATGCGCGCGGCGGGCTGGCCGACGACGTGGCAGGCGGCGGGCCCCGCGGTGGCGCTGATGGCGAGCGTGGGGCTGACGTCGGTCATCAAGGCGATGCTGCTCGGCCGGATCCTAGCCGCGCCGGTGTCGCCGTGGCGATGGCCGCTGCTGTGGGCGGTCAGCGCCGCGATTATGGTGGGCGGCCTGTTCACCGCGCTGCCGCACCGGCTGGAATGGATCGAGCTGCTGGTCGGCGAGCCGGCGATCGCCGCGACCTATCTGTTCGTGCTGTGGAAATGGGCGTTCGGCCCGGCCGACCGCGCGCTGTTCGGCAAGATGCCGAATGCCGAGGAAGCGACGTTGCCCAACGTCGGGTCGCCGGTCCGCTGATCGTCCGGCCGCGCGGTGCCGAAAGTCACGAAAGTCTCACTTGTGCGACCCCGCGCCATCAGGTGATCGGGATGAGAAAGAGCGCAACCGAATCGGCCGTGCCCGGGGTCTTTCACGGACGATCCAAATAGGACAGCGGAAAGATCCGGCGTGCCGCGATCTGCGCATCCCGGCAGGGGCACATCGCCCGCCCCGTCAGGCGCTGGCGATGAACCGGATGTGCCCGCCAAAGCGCGCGGCGATTAGTGGCGGAAGTGGCGCATGCCGGTGAAGACCATCGCCAGACCGGCCGCGTCGGCGGCGGCGATCACCTCTTCGTCGCGGATCGAGCCGCCCGGCTGAATGACCGCGGTCGCGCCCGCCTCGACCGCCGCCAGCAGACCGTCAGCGAAGGGAAAGAAGGCATCCGACGCGACCGCCGAACCGATCGTGCGCGGCGCCGTCCAGCCCGCCTTGTCGGCGGCGTCCCTCGCCTTCCATGCGGCGATGCGCGCGGATTCGAGGCGGTTCATCTGGCCGGCGCCGACGCCGGCGGTTGCACCGTCCTTCGCATAGACGATGGCGTTCGACTTGACGTGCTTGGCGATCGTCCAGGCGAAACGGCAGTCGGCGAGCTCCTGCGGCGTCGGCTGGCGCCTGGTGACGACTTTCAGCATGTCATCGGTCAGCCGGCCGTTATCGCGCGACTGCACGAGCGTGCCGCCGACGATCTGTTTCGTGATGGTGCCTTTGCGTTGCGGATCGGGCAGCGTGCCGGTCAACAGCAGGCGCAGGTTCTTCTTCGTGGCGAACAGCGCGAGCGCTTCCTCGTCGGCGTCGGGCGCGACGACCACCTCGGTAAAGATACCGGTGATCGCCTTTGCCGTCGCCGCGTCGAGGGGGCGGTTGACCGCGATGATGCCGCCGAACGCCGACACGGTATCGCAGGCGAACGCGGCCTCATAGGCCGCGGCCAGCGTGGCGGCGGTCGCGACGCCGCACGGGTTCGCGTGCTTGACGATCACGACGGTCGGATCGGCATCGCGGAATTCCGCGACCAGTTCCAGTGCCGCATCGGCATCGTTGTAGTTGTTGTAGGACAGTGCCTTGCCCTGCACCTGCCGGGCCTGCGGCAGGCCGGCGGCAGGGTCGCCCGCATGATGCCGGACCTGGGCGGTCTGGTGCGGATTTTCGCCGTAGCGCAGATCGAGCGCGCGCACGTCGTCGACGGTCGGCGTTCCGATATCGGTCGCAAACCAGTCGGCGATCAGCGAATCGTAACGGCCGGTGAGGCGATAGGCCTTCGCCGCCAGTCGCCGCCGATCCGCGAACGTCGTCGTGCCGCCCGCCACCGTCGCATAATCCGCCGGATCGGTGACGATCGCGACATAGGCGTGGTTCTTCGCCGCCGAACGCACCATGCTGGGGCCACCGATATCGATATTCTCGACCACCTCGTCGCGCCCCGCACCCCTGGCGACGGTGGCTTCGAAAGGATAGAGGTTCACGACCACCAGATCGATCGCGCCGATGGCATGGTCCGCCATTGCGGCGGCGTGCGCGGGATCGTCGCGCACCGCGAGCAGGCCGCCGTGGACCATCGGGTGCAGCGTCTTGACCCGGCCGTCCATCATCTCGGGAAAGCCGGTGAGATCGGACACGTCGCGCACGTCGAGACCGGCGTCGCGCAGCGCCCTGGCGGTGCCGCCGGTCGACACGAGTTCGACGCCCTTGGCGGCGAGCGCGCGGGCGAGGTCGACCACGCCGGTCTTGTCGGACACGGACAGCAGGGCGCGGCGGATGGTGATCGTCGACATGGGGATTCCTTACGGCTTTCGCGCGCGTCCCCTAGCCGGGGATGGCGTGGGCGAACAGGTCTTGCGCGCGCCCTGCCCCACTTCCGTCGTCATTCCGCGCCCGTCGCCGGTCCCGCGCCGATCGGGGCGAGGGACCGGCGACGGATCAGATCGCCCGCTTCAACGCCCAGCTGACGTTGGCGCCGCCCGCCGGGGCTTCACCGCCGACGACGAGTTGCTGCGTCGCGACCGGTCGCCCCTCGCCGTCGATCCATAGCGAATCCTCGATCGTCAGTGCGCCGCCGCGGCAGCGGAACTGCCAGAGCGCGCCGCCGGGCAGGCGGAGCAGGGCCGCCAGCCCGTCCGCGGTCGGCGATGCCTGCACGCCCTCGCCCAGGTGGAAGCGCACCGCGAACGGCACGACGCCCGCCTTGCGACGGCGGCCCTGGGGCAGCAGCGCATCCTCGCCGCGCAATTCCTTGCCGTCGCCGGTCAACATCAGCTGGCGGCGATGGACGAAACCCCAACGGCGGACATAGCCGTCGTGGCTTGCCTCGATCCGGCTGGCGACATCCGATTCCTGTCGCGACAGCTCGACCTCGGCAACGCCGCGGCCCAGCGTGCCGTCGGCATGGATCGCGGTGCTGTTCGAATCGCCGACGGTCAGCGTCGAATGCGCCGCGGTGGTACGCAGCCCTTCGGCGAAGGCGGCGGGCAGCTGTGCGACGGCGGCGCGCGCACCACCGCAGTTGACGATCAGCCGCGCTTCCCCGTCCGAGAATTCGAACGCGAGCGTCGAGGCGCATCCACCCTCGACCAGCTTGGCGATCGGCGGCGGCGCGGCATCGACGATCAGCACCGCGGCGCCGGCGGCGAGCCGCTGGTAGCCCCAGTCGCGCGCCTGGCGGAGCGGGCGGGTGCGGATGCCGCTCGCCTCGATCACCGCGGCGATGGCATCGGCCGTGGTGGGACCGCCGCCCTGCCAGCTCGACAGCATGCGATCGCCATGCATCGTGCCGAGCAGCGCCGGCACGGCGCGGGCAAGCGCATTCTGCGCCGGCGCGGGCAGTTCCTCGCGACGCGCGGCATAGGTTTCGCGCAGCATCGCCAGCAGCATGATCGTGTCGAGCAGCATCGCCGGGCTGCGCGACACCGATCCGCCGTCCTCGCTGAGCCCGGACGCGAGGGCGCGGGCGAGGCCCGCCTCGCCGAAGCTCTTGCGCGGGTCGCCGCCCGGGATCAGCAGGCCGGCGGCGACGACGCCGCACCAGGCGGCGATCCGCTGCGCCCCTGGTGCCGCCTTGTCGGCACCGCGGTCGAGGTGGCGGGCGCCGCGGGCCAGCGTGTTGAGCACGCTGGAGCGATAGACGAGGTCGGTCGACGACAGGATCAGCGGCGCATGCGCGGTCCAGTAGAGCAACCGCCGCCCCACAGATCGGGCCGCCACGCGAAGGGATCGACCCGTTCGGCATAATCGTCGAGCCAGCGCGCCATCAGCTGTTCGGCGATCGGCGCGCCCTGCACGCGGGTCGCCACGGTCGACAGGTCGCGCAGCCATGCGAAGCTGTGCACGTAAGCGGCGAACGGCCGCCCCCATTCGCCGCGCTTGAACGCCAGCGTGTCGACCGGGTGGGTTTCGCCCTGAAAGGCCAGCTCGCCCTTCAACAGCGCCCGGCCACGCGCGACGTCGCCGATGACGGGATCGTCGGGTACCGCGATCAGCTTGAGCGGATAGCGGCCCTTGAGGCGCATGGTATGGATCGGGGTGCGCCACGTCAGCTTATGAAAGCTCTCGGACAGGCGTTCGGCGAGGCTGAGCCCCTTGTCGCCCCCGACCCGCATCAGGCGCTTGCCCTCCTCGATGCCGTCGTGCTGCGTATCGGGCGACATGTCGTTCATTCGGCCGGCCGCGTTCCGCGCAGCGCGGCGATGTTGGCGGCATAGGCGTCCGGACCGCCCCTGAACGCAGCGGTGCCGGCGACGAGCGCGTCGGCGCCGGCAGCGATGCAGCGCGCGGCGTGTTCGGCATCGACGCCGCCGTCGACCTCCAGATCGATGCTGCGGCCCGATGCATCGATCATCTTGCGGATCGCGGCGATCTTCTTGAGCTGGCTGTCGATGAACCTCTGGCCGCCGAAGCCGGGATTGACGCTCATCACCAGCACCAGGTCGACCATGTCGATGAGATAGTCGAGCATCTTGGCCGGGGTGCCGGGATTGAGCACGACCCCTGCCCGCTTGCCCAGCCCCTTGATGTGCTGGACGGTACGATGGATGTGCGGTCCCGCCTCCGGATGCACCGTGATGCAGTCCGCCCCCGCCTCCGCAAAGGCATCCAGGTAGACGTCGACGGGCGAGATCATCAGATGGACGTCGAACGGCTTGGCCGTGTGCGGGCGCAGCGCCTTCACCACCGCCGGGCCGATCGTGATGTTGGGCACGAAATGGCCGTCCATCACGTCGATGTGGATCCAGTCCGCCCCCGCGGCGTCGATGGCGCGCACTTCCTCGCCCAATCTGGCGAAATCGGCGGACAGGATGGACGGGGCGATACGGACCGGCTGCATGACCGGTCTCTGTAACCGCCTATGTCCCTATTACAATGCGCTTGACGTCAGCCGTCGCGGCGCAACCGGACGATGAAGAAGCCGTCGCAGCCGCCCCGGTCGACGAGCATTCCCGGCAGGGTGCGGACATAGCCGTCGGCGTGGACCGGCACGCCGGGCGGCAGCAGCGCCGCATCGGGGGCGTCGATCGCATAATCCGGCCGATCGCGCAGGAAGCGGGCGAGTTGCACCTCGCCCTCCTGCGTCTCGAGGCTGCAGGTCGCAAAGACGAGCGTGCCGCCCGGTTTCACCCAGTCGGCGGCGCGGGCGAACAGGCGCGCCTGCAACAGAGCCATTTCTTCGATTATCGGCGGATGGACGCGGTGCAGCACGTCGGGATGACGGCGGAAGATGCCGGTGGCGCTGCACGGCGCATCGATCAGCAGCGCATCGGCGGGTTGGTCGGGCGCCCATGTCAGCACGTCGGCGGCGATCACCTCTGCCTTCAGCCGGGTGCGGAACAGATTCTCGCGCAGCCGCTTGATGCGGGCGTTGGAGACGTCGACGGCGGCGACGTGGAAGCCAGCGGCGGCGAGTTGCAGCGTCTTGCCGCCGGGCGCGGCGCACAGGTCGATCGCCGCGCCGCCGCCAGCCGGCGCCCGGTCGGCGAGCAGCCGGGCGGGAATCGACGCGGCGATATCCTGCACCCACCAGCGCCCCTCGGCGAAGCCGGGCAGGTCGGTGACCGACCCGGCATCGGCGACGCGGACGTGGCCGGGCATCAGGCTGATGCCACCCAGTTCGGCGGCCCAGTGATCGGTCTCGGCCGGATCCGCCAGCGTCAGGTCGAGCGGCGGCGGCGCGGCGATCGCCGCCTGCGCGCCCTCCGCCATCTCGGCGCCCCACGCCGCGTCCCACCGCGCCTCGACCAGCGGCGGCAGCGCCGGGATTTCGGGCAACAGCACGCCCGATCGGGTGATCGCGCCGAACACGCCATGGACCAGCTTGCGCGGGCCGCCGTCGACCAGCGGCAGCACGGTGGCGATGGCGGCATGGTGCGGCGTGCCGAGCACCAGCGCCTGCACCAGCGCGATGCGCAGCGCCATCCGCGCCTTGGCATCGTCGGGCAGCGGACGTTCGGTGACCGAATCGATCAGCGCGTCGAGATCGGGCAGGCGGCGCAGCACCTCGGCCGCGATGGCATGGGCAAGGCCGCGATCGGGCCCGTAGACGTGGCGGGTGGCGGCGACGAGCGCCTGTTCCAGTGGCTCGCCGCGGCGCAGGACGGCATCGAGCAGGCGCAGCGCGGCGCGGCGCGAGGGGGTGCCGAGGGCGTCGGCGGAATCGGCGGGGGCGTCGCGATTGAATCGGGGCAAACTTGTCTAACCTGCTGCGGAGATCGATATGAAATCCTTCCTTAGACCGGAGAACCGCGATGGGCCAACGTCCCGCACATGTGAAGCCGCCCGCCTATCTGTCGCAGAACCCGCCGGTGCCGGCGCCCGATGAGAAGACGACCACGCAGGACGATCCACTGGGCCTCGATCCGACGCGCTATGGCGATTGGGAATTGAAGGGCATTGCGGTCGACTTCTGACCTCGCTGCAACCGCGCGTCCGTGCGGTTGCGGACCGGCTGCGACCGTTCCGGAACCAAAATGACCGGATGCGCGTCGAGCGGGGCATGACATCCCGGCCTCGCGTCAGCAGGCGCATCCTCCTGCTGTCCCTCGTGGTGGTCGTGCCGTTGCTGCTGCTGGCCGGGCTGGCGGCCTTTCCGTTCGGACTGCTGAAGGGGATCGTCGCCGATCGTCTGAGCAAGCGCTTCGGCCGCCCGGTGGCGATCACCAGCATGGCGCGGGTGGACGGGTTCGGCTTTACCCCGACCATCGCCGTCAGGGGCGTGACGATCCCGCAGGCGCGATGGGCGGGCAGCGGCGATTTCCTACGGTTGCGCGAGGCGCAGGTCAGCTTTCCGGTCTGGCCGCTGCTGACCGGCACGTTCAAGCCGCGCGACATACGGCTGGACGGTCTGCAACTGGCACTGGTGCGCGATGCCGACGGGCGGACCAACTGGTCGCGCCCGGGCGAGCCCGAGAGTGGAGGGTCGTCCAACGACCTCAAAGGACTGAGCGTCCGTGACAGCATGATCCGGTATCGCGATGCCAAGCGGCGGCGAGAGGCGACCATAGCCTTTGCATCGGACGCGAAGGGGCTGCGGGCGAGCGGCACGGGTGTCGTGCGCGGCACGCCGGTGCGGATCGCGCTGACCGGTGCATCGGTGGCGCAGCCGACGCCCGGACCATGGCCGTTCACCGCGGCGATCGACGGCACGGCATTGCACATGCGCGCGCGCGGCACGATGGACAGGCCGCTCGATACCGACGCGATGGAACTGAAGGTCGTGGCGCGCGCCGCCGACCTGCGCCTGATCGACGCGGTGATCGAGGCGGGGCTGTTCGGCACCCAGACGGTCGCGATCGTCGCCAACGTGCGCCATGCAGCGCCGCGATGGATCGTCACCGGGTTGAAAGGAACGATCGGTCGATCGGATATTGCCGGCCACGTGACCGTGGACAAGCGCGACGGTCGGACGCAACTGGACGGAGCCGTCGCGTCCGACCGGTTCGACTTCGACGATCTGTCGTCCGACGAGGGGCTGGCGAAGGGCGCCGCGCTGGAACGGGCGATCGGGCCGCGGGTGGTACCCAACACGCGGATCGACCTGTCGAACATCGACACGACCGACGGGCGGATCGCGGTACGCGTCGCACGCGTATTCAGCCGAGGCGGGGGTACGTCGGTGACCGGGGTACAGGGCGTGCTCGTCCTCGATCACCAGCGACTGCGGGTCGAACCGCTCACCATCCGGCTGGCAGGCGGCACGGCGCGCGGTGCGGTGACGGTGGACCAGCGCGGTGGCGCCGCGCAGCCGACGCTGACGCTCGACCTGCACCTGACGGGAACGCGGGTCGACGCGCTGGCGGGAACGGGCGGTGCCTTTACCGGGCGCATCGCCGCCCGGGCGCGGCTGACCGGTCGCGGCGAGACGATCCGCGCGGCGGTCAGCCGGTCGACGGGGCGGATCGGATTCGTCGTGCGCGACGGCGCATTGCCGGCGCGCTATGCCGCGGCGCTGGGTTTCGATGCGGGCCGGGCGCTGCTGGCCGACAGTCACGACACGGCGGGATTGCGCTGCGTCATTCTGGCGCTGGCAGTCAGAAACGGACGCGGCAGCGCATCGCCGCTGGTCGTCGACACCAGCGCCAGCCAGTTGCACGGAACCGGCACGGTGAGCTTTCCGGCAGAACGCATCGATTTCCGCCTGACCGGCGCGCCCAAGGGCAAGAGCCTGCTGCGCTTGCCCGGATCGGCGTATATGACCGGCACGCTGAGCGACCCGGTGCTGACCGTGCCGCCGGAGGTGAAGTCCGCGGGCAACATCTTCAAGGCGATCGGCCGGGCGATCACCGGGCGGCAGGGGCCGACGGCCAGCGATGCCGATTGTGGCGGACTGGCGGCGCGGGCATTGCGCTGACGCCATGCGGCAACGCACCCATGTTTCCGCTCGCCGCGCCCGGGTGTCGTCGCTAGGATCGCGTTCATGAACGATACCGCGACTGCCGGTGGCGCCACCGGTGCCAGCCTGATCCCGAGCACCACCGACGCCTTTACGATCGCGCATCTGGTGGTCGTCGCCATATTTGCAGTCGCGGTGATCGCCGCCATCATCTGGGGCGCGCGACTGAAGCGCCGCCGCAAGACGGCCGAGCGCGACATCGCCGATCACAACAGCATCGTCGAACAGGCATCGCCATCGGCACCCGACGACGAGGTTGTCACTGCGCCGGTCGCGGCAGCGCCTGAGCCGACGCCGACGCCAACTCCGGTACCAACGCCAGCGATCACCCCGACGCCAATCGCCGCGGCATCGCATGCACCGTCAGGAAGCGACGACGCGGCGCAGGCCGGGCCGGGCCGCGACGGCTGGGCCAACGAACCGATCGCCGCTTCGGCACCGCTGGAGGCAGCGCCGGCGGTGGAAGCGGCACCGCAGCCGACGCGCGCAACGGGTGGCTTGCCCGCCGACGCATCGGTCTCCACGCTGAAGGGGCTTGGGCCCAAGCTGGCGACCCGACTCGGCGAGCTTGGCATCACCACCGTCGGACAGGTTGCGGCGCTGAGCGACGAGGAGGCGGCGCGGCTGGATGCGCAATTGGGGCCGTTCTCAGGCCGGATGATGCGCGATCGCTGGATCGAGCAGGCGCGCTTTCTGGCCGCCGGCGATACCGCCGGTTTCGAAGCGGTGTTCGGTCGGCTTTAGAACGGCGTCGGGGTCATCGCCCCGCCAGGGCTGCGCTGCCCGCGACAAGCCCGTCGGCGAAACCCCTGCGTCCGCCCGTGTTGCCTTGCGGTTCGAAGCCGATGCCGTCGAAACAGATGATCAACGCCGACATCACCTAGCCGGCGGCTCGCATTTCTGCGGCCGCGCGTACCTGAAACGCGATGATCGCATGATCGTCACCGACATGATCTGCCGCGCCAGCAGCGCCCGGGCGATGGTTCATCGCCGTGACGACGTCGGGCAGGCGCGACGCCGGACTGACCTGGCTTTCAAGATAAGCATCGGTGCCGCCAATCGAGGCGAGCACGCCATCGGTGACGACGCGCGCCGGGTCCAGCGCCGGGAAACGTCTCAGCTGCACGGGATAGGCCCGTTCGACCATGCATCGCTGGAGGGCGGCGGCATCCGGCCATCGATTTGCGGGGACGGCGACATAGAAATCCACGCTCATGCCCTGCCCCCCGTCATTCGCGGCGCACGCGCCGTCACACCTCGCTGACGAGCAGCTTGTCGATGCGGCGTCCGTCGAGGTCGACGACCTCGAACCGCCAGCCCTGTTCCTCGAAGCTTTCGCCCTCGCCCGGCAAATGTCGGAACGCGGCCAGTGCCAGACCGGCGACGGTGGCATAATCACGATCCTCGGGCAGGTCGATGCCGAGCCGTTCGGCCAGGGCATCGGCCGCCATCGTGCCCGCGACCAGCAACGACCCATCGTCCCGCACCACGACGGAAGGCGCGTCGTCAGGATCGGTATCGCTGGCAAATTCGCCGGCGATCGCCGCCAACAGGTCGGCAGGCGTCACGATCCCTTCGAAATGACCATATTCGTCGTGGATCAGCGCCATCGGCACCTCGGCCTGGCGCAACGCGATCAAGGCGTCCATCGCATCTATCCGGTCGATCACCACCGGCGCCTTGCGCATCAGCGTCTTGAGATCCAGCGCCTGGCCGCGGAACAGCGCCGCCGCGATGTCGCGCGCCTGGACCACGCCGATGACCGCGTCGATCGACCCCTCCGCGACCGGCAAGCGCGTGTGCGGCGTGGCGAGCAGCGTATCGCGAATACCCTCCGGCCCCAGATTGCAGTCGAGCCAGTCGACCTCGGTCCGCGGCGTCATCACCTCGCGCACCGGCCGGTCGGCGAGGCGGACGACGCCGGAGATGATCGTGCGCTCATGCTCCTCGATCACACCCGACTTGCTCGCTTCTGCGACGATCAGGTGCAGCTCCTCCGCGGTGACCTGGTCCTCCGATTCGCGGTTGAGGCCGAGGATGCGGAACACGAGCGCGCTGGACGAATCGAGCACCCACACCAGCGGTGCGCAGATCACCGCGATGTAGCGCATCGGCAGCGCGACCAGCGATGCCACCGTCTCTGGCTTGCGCAACGCAAATTGCTTCGGGACGAGTTCGCCGATGATGAGCGATGCATAGGTGGTCAGGCCGATGACCAGTGCGAAGCCCGCCGTCTCCGCGGTCTGTGCGGTCAGGCCGAGCAGTTGCAGGCGGGCGGCGGTCGGGCTGCCCAGGCTGGAGCCGGAATAGGCACCCGCGAGGATACCGATCAGCGTGATGCCGATCTGGACCGAGGACAGGAACTTGCCGGGATCGGCCGCCAGCTTCAGCGCCGCCGCCGGTCCCTTGCGGCCGGATCGCGCCATTGCCTCCAGCCGCGCCTTGCGCGACGAGACGATGGCCAGCTCGCTCATCGCGAACACGCCGTTCAACGCGACAAGCGCGAGGATGATGAGGACGTCGATCCAGGGAAAGGGCGGAAGCGGTGCCATCGGCGAGCACGTCTTTGCCGCACAAGTGACGCGACGACAACTGCCTGTATTGAGCCGGAGCGCGATCGCGGGTCACGATCGGTTCAGATCGCAGGCGGAACAAGCCGCTTTGGACCTGAGTTAACCCACGACGACGATTATGAAAGGGATGTCATGAAATCCAGATTCCTCGCCGCCGCCCTCGCGGCACTGGTCACCACCAGCGCCTGCACGACGGATCCCGAGACGGGCGAACGCCGCATTTCGAAGACCGCGATCGGCGGCATCGGCGGGGCGCTCGGCGGCTATCTGCTCGGCGATCTGGTCGGCGGGCGGCGCGACCGTACCGAGAAGATCCTGGGCGCCGGCATCGGCGGCCTCGCCGGTGCGGGGATCGGCGCGTACATGGACAAGCAGGAGCGCGACCTGCGTGCCCGTACCGCCGGTACCGACGTGCAGGTGACGCGCGAGGGCGACAATCTGGTGCTCAACATCCCGTCGGGAATCACCTTCGCCTACGACAGCGCCGACGTGCAACCGCAGTTCAAGCGGACGCTGGATCAGGTCGCGGATACGCTGGCGCAATATAACCAGACCTATATCGACGTGTACGGCCATACCGATTCGACCGGGTCGGATGCGTACAACCAGACGCTGTCCGAACGTCGGGCGACGTCCGTCGCGGACTATCTCGCCAGCCGCGGCGTGCAGCCGGCGCGCATCGGCACGCGCGGCTTCGGCGAATCGCAGCCGATCGCCTCGAACGACACCGACGCGGGTCGTGCAGCGAATCGCCGCGTCGAGGTGAAGATCGTCCCGATCTCGCAGAACGACCTGCGTTGAACCTTCGAACCCTCCCGCGCCCAAGACATCGTGGTTCGCGCGGGAGGGTTCAGGCCCTGCGTTCGCGGAAGAAATCGCGGAGCAGCGCAGCGGCCTC
The DNA here is from genome assembly GCF_010450875.1 of Sphingomonas insulae. Taxonomy (NCBI): domain Bacteria; kingdom Pseudomonadati; phylum Pseudomonadota; class Alphaproteobacteria; order Sphingomonadales; family Sphingomonadaceae; genus Sphingomonas; species Sphingomonas insulae. The sequence continues at coordinate 816,319 of NZ_CP048422.1, read as the reverse complement.
CGCCTCGCCGATGCCGCCATAGACCTCGGGTCGATGATGTATCGTGGGATGCCCGAACAGCCGGGGGCCGTGATCGACCGCCCCCCCCTTGGGATCGCTCGCGCCGAAATACAGCCTAGGGATGCGGGCATGAGCGATGGCGCCCGCGCACATCGCGCATGGCTCCAGCGTCACCCACAAGGAACAATCGTCCAGCCGGTCGCGGCCAAGCGCAGCTGCCGCCTCGCGAATCACGCACATCTCGGCATGCGCGGTCGGATCGCAGAGCGCGCGGGGCGCGTTCGCCGCCGCCGCGACGATCGTTCCGGCATGCACGATGACGGCGCCGACCGGCACTTCGCCGCTTCGCGCCGCCGCTGCCGCGATATCGAGCGCGCGGCGCATCGGGATGGGCAGGGGAAACATCGCGCCCGCTCCTGCCCATCGCGTGAGAGCGGGTAAAGCCTATTGCGCGTTGCCGGGCTTTTCGACGTTCACGGTAGGGACGGACACCGTCTTCTGCTCGGTGCCGACGCTCACCCGCGCGACGTCGGCCTTGAACTGTGGCGCCTGCACCACCGCGGAACGGGTCTGATCGACATTGATGAGGCCGAAGTACATTAGCGCGACCACGACGAGCGCGATGACCCCGATAAGTGCGAGCAACGTGCGCATCCCAACATCCCCTTGTCTGTAACCTTTACGATGGCGTAACAACGCCGCGGCCCCGAGTCCGTTGCATGGCGCCGCGGCGGCCTTCCATGCGCGGTACGGTTGACGCAACGACGCGGAGCCGCTAGTGGCGCCGACTTTCCGGGCAACCGAATTCAGGATCAAAAACCATGTCGCGCATCTGCGAGCTGACCGGCAAGGGCCGGCAGGTTGGAAACAACGTTTCCCACGCCAACAACAAGACCAAGCGTACGTTCCTGCCGAACCTGCAGAACGTCACGTTGATGTCCGAATCGCTCGAGAAGAGCGTCCGCCTGCGCGTGTCGACGCACGGCCTGCGTTCGGTCGAGCATAACGGCGGACTCGACAACTGGCTGGTGAAGACGAGCGAAGACAAGCTGTCGCTGCGTTGCCGCCGTCTGAAGCGCGAGATCGCCAAGAAGCTGTCGACGACCGCCGAAGCCGCCTGATCCGTCCGACGCGGTCGCCATCGGCGCCGCGTTCGACTGGCACGATGGTTCAAAAGCCCGCCGCTCTCGCAAGCGGCGGGCTTTTGGTGTGTCGGCTATCGATCGAGGCAGAATTTCAGCAATAGGGTGCGTTGCAGCACCGACTGGTTGTCATCCGACACCATCCATATGATCGTCGCCCCGCCTTCCTGCGTGGTCGCCAGCCCTTCGAAATTGTCGTGGATGAGCGGGGCATCGAGTGTCGCCAGCAGCGAACCGCGCGCGGCATGTCCGGATTGGATCGCCGCGGCCGGCACCAGCGACAGCCGGTTGCTGAACCGATAGGGTAGTCGGAAGGCGCGATCGAGCACCAGCAGATCGCCGTTGGGCAGCGCCGCAGCATCGGCAGGATCGTAGCGCCCCGCCGGCAGATAGGCGAAACGGGCCGGTGCGGTGTCGATCGGGTCGCCTGGAAAGATCAGCGCATCGCGGCTTTGCAAGCGATCCGATTCCAATCCGCGCCAGCGTTGCCGTGGGACGTGCCGTTCCTCCCCGATCACCACGAAGCGGCCATCGGGGAGCACGGCCATCGATTCGGGGCCGCCGTTGACGGGCCAGGACGCCATCGCTGCCGGCACCCGCTGCGCCTCCGCCCTGGCAAAGCCGGGGGCGTAGCGCCAGACCGCATTATAGCGTTCGAAGCCCACCCAGATTCGCCCGGTCGCCGCATCAACGACCATCGATTCGGTATCGCGATCACGCTTTTCCCAACCGATGCCGGGCCCGGCGGGCAGGTTGAGAAAGCGGAGACGGCGCGGTCTCCAGTCGTCGCCCATCGTGAAGGCGACGACGTTGCCGCCATCGCTCAGCATTGTGAAACGATTGCCGTCGGCCTGCTTGACGACGCCCAAGGCGGAATAGCCGCCGAACGCCGGATCGATACTGCGCAACTGCACGCCGCCGAGATAGGTCAGCGCACCCAGTCGGACGCGGCGCGAATCGGCGGGGTCAAGGGCGACGCGGGTCGCAATCAGCTGCGGTTTGTCGCCGAGCAGGGCCAGGCGCTGTTCGCCGGTCCAGCCGGGGACGATCAGCAGCACCGCCAGGATCACGAACAGGATACGCATCCCGCCCCCATAAGGAGCCGGTCGGACAGCGATAGCCTGAACAATGGATAACGACGGCATTCAGGCTCGGCTCAATGCGAATCGGGCAAATGATGTGCATCGACGACGGGAAGGTCCTCCACCGGGCCGCCGCCGAGTGGACAGATTTTACGGGAGAAGACCCATGCTGAAGACCCTGAGCCTTGCCGGTGCAGCCCTTGCGATGACCGCCACCGCGCTGGTCCCCGTCACCCCTGCCGTTGCGCAGCGCGGTTACTACGGCGACCGCGGGTATGACCGCGGCTATCGCGACGATCGCGGTTACCGCGGCGAGCGCATCTATCGTGGCGATCGCGGCTATTACCGGGACCGTGGCGGCCGTCGCTGCAACAACGGCAGCACCGGCACGATCGTCGGCGCGATCGCCGGTGGTCTGCTCGGCCGGACGATCGATACCCGCGGCGACCGTTCGCTCGGCACGCTGGGCGGCGCCGTCGCCGGTGGCCTGGCCGGTCGCGCGCTCGAACGGTCGGACCGTCCCGGATACTGCCGCTAAGCGGCAGTGCGTGTCCCTCGTGTAGCGTTTGAGGGCGGAGGGGGCCGGCTCGAAAGGGTCGGCCCCCTTTTGTCATAAGATCAATAACTTGTAAGAGCGCCGCGCCGGTTCTGGCGCGAGGCGCCGGTCAGTACATATGCTGCCCGCCGTTGATGCTGAGCGTCGAGCCGGTGACGAAGCCGCCCTCTTCCGAACACAGGAAGGCGACGCCGCGGGCGATCTCGCTGGCCTGGCCGAGGCGGCCGACCGGGATTTTGGCGACGATCTTTTCGAGCACGTCGGCGGGGACCGCGGCGACCATGTCCGTGTCGATATAGCCCGGCGCGATCGCGTTGACGGTGACGCCGGCCCGCGCGCCTTCCTGCGCCAGAGCTTTGGTGAAGCCGTGGATACCCGATTTCGCCGCGGCATAATTCACCTGGCCATATTGCCCGGCCTGCCCGTTGATCGAGCCGATGTTGACGATGCGTCCCCATTTGCGGGTCCGCATGCCGGGGAACACCGCCTTGGCCATGTTGAAGCAACCGCCAAGGTTGGTGTCGATCACTTCCTTCCACTGCTGGTGGGTCAGCTTGAGGATGGTGCCGTCGCGGGTGATGCCGGCATTGTTGACGACGATGTCCACCTCGCCGAGGTCGGCGGCGACCTTCGCACAGCCGTCCTGGCAGGCGTCGAAATCGGACACGTCCCATTTGTAGGCGGCGATGCCGGTGCGGTCGGTGAATTCGCGGGCCCGTTCGTCGTTGCCGGCATAATTGGCGGCCACGGTGATGCCGGCATCCTTGAGGGCAAGACTGATCGCCTCGCCGATCCCGCGCGTGCCGCCCGTGACGATCGCAACTCTGGCCATCAATTCTCTCCCGTTCTGATTGCAGCGAAGCTAGGGCAGGCGCCCCGGAACTGGCAATGGCCGTAGCGTAATTTTACATGTCCTGATCGATCCAGCCGAGCAGTTCGCGCCGGATCAGCGTCCGCAGCATCGCCATGCCGGGTGCGCCATCGTTGAGGCAGGGCAGATAGGCGAAATCGGTCCCGCCCGCCGCGACGAAGCTCTCGCGCCCACGGATCGCCAGTTCCTCCAGCGTTTCCAGGCAGTCGGCGGAAAAGCCGGGGGCGATCACCGCGACCTTGCGCACGCCCCGGCCCGGCAATGCCGCCAGCGTTTCGTCGGTAGCGGGCCCGAGCCATTTGGCCGGGCCGAAGCGCGACTGGAATGCGATCGTCACCTCGCGCCCGCCAAGGACCGGCGCCAGGGCCTCGCCGAGCAGGCGCGCGGTCTTCTGGCAATGGCAATGATAGGGATCGCCCAGCTCCAACGTCCGCTTCGGCATGCCGTGAAAGCTTGCGACGATCGCGTCGGGGGTGAAATCCAGCGCCGCCAGCTGCGATTCGACCTGATCCTTCAGCGCGCCGATATAGGCAGGATCGTCGTGATAGGGCGGCAGGGTCCGGATCGCGGGTTGCCAGCGCAGGCCGGCGAGCGCCGCGAACGCCCTGTCGTTGGCGGTCGCGGTCGTCGCCGCGCAATATTGCGGATAGAGCGGGGCGATCAGGATGCGTTCGCAGCCGGCATCCTTCATCGCGATCAGGCGATCGGCGATCGGCGGGTTGCCGTAGCGCATGGCGTAATCGACCAGCACGTGCTGCCCGAACGCCCCCTGCAACGCCTGCGACTGGCGGCGGGTGATCGCGGCGAGCGGCGATCCGTCCTCGCCCCACACCAGGCCATAGGCATGCGCCGACTTTTTCGGGCGGGTGTTGAGGATGATGCCGCGCAGGATCGGCTGCCACGCGATGGCGGGGATTTCCACCACGCGCCGGTCGGAGAGGAATTCGCCGAGGTAGCGCTTCACCGATTTCGCATCGGGCGCGTCGGGGGTGCCGAGGTTGGTCAGCAGCACGCCGATCTTGCGCGGTGGAATCGGCGGGTGGCCGGCGGGCGGGTGTGGCGACGTCATGCTCCGGCTCCTAGCGGCAGGTGGCGCAGGCGCATACCGGTTGCGGAATGCAGCGCGTTGGCGATGGCGGGCGCGACCGCGGGGACACCGAGTTCGCCGACGCCGCCCGGCGCTTCGTCCGAGGCGACGAATTCGACGATCAGATCGGGCGTGTCCGCAAGGCGCGGCAGGTTCAGCCCGGCAAACCCGCGTACGTCGGTGCGGCCGGCGGTGAGGCCGGTCGACGCGCCCAGCGCCTGGGCGAGGCCGAAGAGCAGCCCGCCCTCGATCTGTTGCAGGGCGAGGCCGGGGTTGATCGTGCGGCCGCAATCGACCGCGGCGACCAGCCGTTCGACGCGCGGGCGGCCCCCTCCCTCATCGCCGCCTCTGCCAGCACCGCGATGTGGCTGCCGCGAAAGCTGTGGCAGGCGATGCCCTGCCCCGCACCCGGCGCGCCGCCGCCCCAGCCGCCGAGCGCGGCGACGGTGGTCAGGCAGCGGGCCAGCCGCGCGTCGCCGCCGAGCATGCCGATGCGATAGGACAAGGGCTCGGTACCCGCGACGCGGGCGAGTTCGTCGAGGAAACATTCGGTGAAGAAGGCGGTGTAGCCGTGCGCGCCGCCGCGCAGGTGCCCGGTCGGCACGCCGATGTCCGCGGCGTGATGGTGGATGGCGAGCGCCGGGATGCGATACGGCGGCAACGCACCCGCGACCGGATAGGGATCGGCATCGCCCAGAGCAAGCGTGGCGGCGCCGGGGAACAGGCGGCGCGCCAGTTCATGCCCGGTCGCGGGCGCGGCGATGCGCGCGTCCCAGGCGGCGATGGCGCCGTTGGCGGACAGGCGCGCGCGCATCCGCGCCCTGGCGGGCGGACGGAAGCGATCGTGCGCGACATCCTCGCCCCGCGACCAGACGAGGTTGACCGGGCGTTTGAGCTGCATCGCCAGCACCGCCGCCTGTTCCGCGACCAGCGGATCGAGGGTCGCGCCGAAGCCGCCGCCGCCCAGCGTCGGGTGGACGATCACCGCCCCCTCCGCGAGATCGACCGCGCGGGCGGCGGCGGCGCGCGCGGCGGCGGGAGCGGCGGTCGGCAGCCACAGTTCGAGCCGGCCGTCGCGCCAGGCGGCGGCCGCGCCGGTGGTTTCGAGCGACGCATGCACGCCGAGGCCGACGCCGTAATCGGCGGTGACGACGCCGCCGCCGTCAAGCAGCGTGCCGATATCGCCGATCGCGACGACCCGTTCGCCGGTGCCGGCGAGGGCGTCGTCGAGGCTGCGGGCGATGGCGGCACCGTCGACCAGCGGCCCCGGCGTGGCGAAGCGCGGCGCCAGCGCATCGAGCGCGCGGTTCGCCGCCCACCAGGTGGTCGCGACCGCCGCGACCCAGCGCGGGTTCTCGACCACCGCCAGCACGCCGCGGATACGGTCGGCGGCGGCGCGATCGACATGGACCAGCCGGCTGTCGCCGATCGGCCCCTGGCGAATCGCGGCGTGGACCATGTCGGGCAGGCGGATGTCGCCCGCGAAGCTCGCCGAGCCATCGACCTTGGCCGGCGTGTCGATGCGCGGCAGCGACCGGCCGGTGAGCTTGCCGGCGCCCTGCACGCCGATCGGCAGCGGATCGGGGACCGATTCACCGGCGGCTTCGGCGGCGAGTTCGGCAAAGCGCAGGCGCTGGCCGGCATGGACGACGAAGCCGGCGTCGACCGCGCAATCGGTCCAGGCGACGCCCCATCGCCGCGCCGCCCCCTTGCACAGCAGCGCGCGGGCGGCGGCGCCGGCGGTACGGCACCCTTCCTCGAACATCCGCACCGACGTGGAGCCGCCGGTGACCGTCACGCCGGCGCGCTCGGCGAAGCTCTGGCGCAGGCTGTCGGGCAGGCGGGTGAAGGTGCCCGCGAACAGATCGTCGAGCGCGAGCGGGTTGGCGTAGAGCGGGTTGAGCGGCGCCGCCTCTACCCCGACGGTGCGCCAGTCCGCGCCGAGTTCGTCCGCGACGATCTGCGCCAGCGCGGTGTACACGCCCTGCCCGTGTTCGAGTTGCGGCACCGCGACGGTGACATGGCCGTCGCTGCCGATCTTCAGCCATGCGCCAAAGGCGGTTTCGCCGGGCGCGGCAGTGAGATTGGGCTGGTAGCGGCGCGGCCACACCGCCCAGGCGACGATCAGGCCGACCCCGGCGCCGCCGCCGATCAGCACGTTCCTGCGGGTGGGGCGATCCATCACGGCCGGCTGTATCGGCTAGCGCTGCGGGTGGGAAGACGGCGCGAGTCGCGGGGGGTGGAGCGCCGCGGAAGTTGCCGAAGTTGCCACTACGTCGCGGTCGGAAGCGGGGGGTGCGGGGGCGTTTGCGGGGCGGTTCGATGCTGGCTGGGCGACGCGATTGGCCATGGTGCCCGGGAGCGTGTCAGGCTGGCGGCGTGTAGGACAGCGGAGTTTTTTTTACGGGGTGTGGAGGGTGTGGAGGAGCGACCGCTCCTCCCCTGTCATGAGGTCGGGACCATGCGTGCACCGGTGGCGACGGTGATCCCCGCCGTTCGACCGTGCCGAGGCCATGGGTCCCGGCGTTCGCCGGGATGACGAATCAAAGGGGTGACGGATGCGAGGGGATGGGGATGCGAGGGGATGGGGATGCGAGGGCATGGCGCCGCGTTCGCCGCCATCCTCTTGCATCCTGCCTACCCGTGCGTGGCAGAAACCGTATTCTCCGCGCCTCCGCGCCTCCGCGTGACACCATTTTCTCTTTTCGGTGTCGCGTCTTGGCGTGGATCACCGTCCTCATGCTGCTGTCCGAACATCAGGCCTGCGCGCGGTACGTCTTTCGCAGCGTGACTTTGTCGATCTTTTCCGTGCCGAGGCGCGGCAGGGCGACGGCGGATACCCAGATTTGGGTCGGCACCTTGAACGCGGCGATGTGGTCGGCGAGGAACGCCTGCAACGCCGCCTCGTCCAGCGTTTCGCCGTCGCGGGCATGGACGACGGCGCCCGGCACCTCGCCGAAGCGTTCGTCGGCGAGGCCGAACACCGCCGCCTCCGCCACCGCGGGATGGGAGTAGAGTGCCGCCTCGACCTCCTGGCACGAGATGTTCTCGCCGCCGCGGATGATGATGTCCTTCTTGCGATCGACGATGAACAGATAGCCGTCCGCATCGAGGTAACCGATGTCGCCGGTGCGGAAATAGCCGTCCGCGGTCATGCAGGCGGCGGTATCCTCCGGCCGGTTCCAGTAGCGCAGGAAATTGCAGATCGAGCGGATGCATACCTCGCCGCGGACACCCTGTGCGACGGGCGCGCCGGCATCGTCGAGGATCGCAAGGTCGACCAGCGGGGCGGACGGGCGCCCGGCGCTGTTGGGCTTGGCGAGATAGTTGGTGCGCCAGTTGCCGGTGCCGACCGCATTGGTTTCGGTGAGGCCATAGCCGATGAGGGGTGCGGCGCCGCCCATTTCCGCATCGATCCGCCGCACGTGCTCGACCGGGCGCGGCGCGCCGCCGGCGGCGAAGTCGGTGACAGTCGACAGGTCGTAGTCGCCGCGGTCGGGATGGGTCAGGATCTCGAAGCTCATCAGCGGCACGCCGACGAAATAGCTGACCCGTTCCGCCGCGATCAGGCGCATCGCCTCGCGCGCGTCCCATTTCGGCATCAGCACCAGCTTGCGCCCCATCGCGAAGCTTTGCAGCATCACCGGGATTTCGGCGGTGACGTGGAACAGCGGCAGCGTCAGCAGGGTCGAGGGCTGTTCGGTCGGCGGGTTGCCGTCCTGGCTGGCGATGCCGAGCATCATCAGCGCCTGCGCCAGATAGTTGAAGATGCCCTGGACCACGCCGCGATGATCGGCGAGCGCGCCCTTCGACCGGCCGGTCGAGCCGGAGGTGAACAGGATCGTCGCATGGTCGGCGGCGCCGACCGACGGCAGGGCGACGGCGGGGTCGGCCGCCGCCAGCAGCGCCGCGAGCGCGGTGTCGAGCGGCTGCGCATCGTCGATCGCAACGACGGTCGCCGCGGTACCGGCAAGGCGCTTCGCACGCGGCGGATCGGCGAGCACCAGCGTGCAATCGACCTCGCGAATCGCCGCGTCCAGTTCCTCTGCCTGCCACCAGCCGTTGAGCAGGGTGGCGACGCCGCCCGCCATGACGATCCCCATGTAGAGGACGATCCACGACGGCGAATTGCGCATCGCGATGCCGACGCGCTCGCCCCGGCCCAGGCCATGCGTGGCGACCAGCGCCTGCGCAACGCGGGTCGCGGCGGCGTAGGTCTGGGCGAAGGTGAGCCGCTCGTCGCCGGACACGAGGAACGTCTTGTCCGCATGCTCCTGACAATAATGGGCAAAATAATAGGGTAGCGACGGCGGTGCGGCGGCGATGATCGGATAGCTGTGCCCGTCCCGGTCCGCCGACCCCAATGCCAGCATGCCGCCGGCACCGGTCAGCGCGGCCATGGTCGCGTCCATGCGCTCGTCGAGGGGCGTCCGCATATCTCTCTCCAACAGGGTCCCCAAGGTGTTCGGCCTGGGGCTTGGTCTTGTGCCTTTGCGCCACTATGCAGACGGGAAACCCCGGGGGAAAGCCTTGATCCTGTCCTTGCTCGCCGCTGCTGCCCCCCCTGCCGTATCGGCGGGCGGCGGCCATATCCGTTTCGCCGACCTCGGGCTGCATCCCGACATCTTCTCGATCGGCTTCTTCACGCTGCGCTGGTACAGCCTGGCCTATATCGCCGGCATCCTGGTCGGCTGGTGGTATCTGCTGAAGCTGCTCGCGCAGCCGGGGGCGCCGATGGCGCGGCGGCATGCCGACGACCTGGTATTCTATGCGACGCTGGGCATCATCCTGGGCGGGCGGATCGGCTACGTGCTGTTCTACGCGCCCGACATGTTCCTGCATCCGCTGCGCATCTTCCGCCTGTGGGACGGGGGATGAGCTTTCACGGCGGGGTGATCGGCACCTCGATCGGGCTGATCCTGTTCGCGCGAAAGCACAAGCTCGACTGGCTGCGGGTGCACGACTACATCGCCTGCGTGGTGCCGTTCGGGCTGTTCTTCGGCCGGCTCGCCAATTTCGTGAACGGCGAATTGTGGGGCAAGCCCGCCGACGTGCCCTGGGCGATCGTGTTCGAGCGGACCGTGCCGTTCGACGTGCCAGAGCCGGCGCGCCACCCCAGCCAGCTGTACGAGGCGGGGCTGGAGGGCGTGGCGCTGTTCGCGCTGCTGTGGTTCGCGTTCTGGCGGACCAAGGCGCGCTACCAGCCGGGCAGGCTCGTCGGGCTGTTCGTGCTGGGATATGGCGTCGCGCGGTTCATCGTCGAATTCTTCCGCGAGCCCGATGCGCAGTTCCGCGGCACGTTCATCGAGGCGACGCACATCCACATGGGCCAGTGGCTGTGCCTGCCGATGATCGCGGGCGGCCTGTACCTGGTGCTGACCGCGCCGGGGCGGCGGACGCGGGTGGAGCCGATCGCGGGCGGGGCGAGCGTCGCCTGACGGTTGCCGGACACGCGCCTGCCTTATCCGGTCGGTCCCGCAGCGGCGCGGATGACGCACGGGGGCGGGCCGGGACGGGCGCGGCTCGTTACCCCTTGCGCCGTCCCCGCGCGGGCGGCATTTCGACGCGGTGACCGACGAAGCTCCCCTTGCCGACCGCCTGGCGCGTGCGATCACGCTCGCCGGGCCGATGCCGGTGTCGCAGTTCATGGCGGCGGCCAATGCACATTATTATGCGACGCGCGACCCGCTGGGTGCGGGCGGCGACTTCACCACCGCGCCGGAAATCAGCCAGATGTTCGGCGAGCTCATCGGCCTGTGGTGCGCCGACCTGTGGGACCGGGCCGGCTGGCCGGACGTCGCCTGGGTGGAGCTGGGGCCGGGCCGGGGCACGCTGGCGCAGGATGCGTTGCGCGCGATGGCGCGGGCGGGGATGACCCCGCCGGTGCATTTCGTCGAGACGAGCCCGCTGCTCCGCGCCGCGCAGGCCGGGCGGGTGCCGGGGGCGACGTGGCACGATACGGTCGAGACGCTGCCCGACGGCGTCGCAACGATCGTCGTCGCCAACGAATTCTTCGACGCGCTGCCGATCCGCCAGCTGATCCGCCGCGGCACCGGCGAGAGCGGCGGCTGGCACGAGCGGCTGATCGCGTGCCAGGACACGCTGTTCCTGCCGATCGCGGGCAAGCCGGTGCCGGCCGACGTCCTGCCCGAACCGTTGCGCGATGCCCCCGCCGGATCGGTGCTGGAGATTTCGCCCGCCGGCGTCGCCGCGATGGCATCGCTCGCGCGCCGGATCGCGGCGCAGGGCGGCGCGATGCTGGTGGTCGATTACGGCCATGAAGGGCCGGCGCTCGGCGACACGCTGCAGGCGGTGCGCGGCCATGCTTTCGCCAATCCGTTCGAGGCGCCGGGCGACACCGACCTGTCCGCGCATGTCGATTTCACCACGCTCGCCGCCGCCGCGCAGGGTGCAGGCACGGTCGCCTGGGGCCCGGTGACGCAGCGCGACCTGCTGGGGCAGCTGGGCATCGACGGGCGAGCAAGCGCGCTGGCCCGCCATGCACCGGATCGGGCCGAATCGATCCTGGCCGACCGGGCGCGGCTGATGGACGGCATGGGGACGCTGTTCAAGGCGCTGGCGGTGACGCATCGCGACTGGCCCGTGCCGGCGGCGTTCGGCGCATGAGCGCAGAACTGCGCACGCCCACGGTGGCCGATGCGGAGGCGATCGCCGCGCTGATGGCGGCATGCTTCACCGCGACGTTCGGGCACCTCTACGATCCGGCCGATCTTGCCAGCTTCCTCGACGGGCTGACGCTGGAGCGGTGGCGGACGGAACTCGCCGACCCCGCCTTCGCGTTCCTGCTGGCCGAGGTGGATGGCGTGGGCGTAGGCTTCGCCAAGATGGGGCCGCATTCGCTGCCCGTCGAACCCGCCGGCCCGATGATCGAGCTGCGGCAATTGTATCTGCTCGGCAGCCAGCAGGGCAGCGGCCTTGCCGCGCGGATGATGGACCGGGTGATCGCCACCGCGCGCGACCGGGGCGCGGGCGAGCTGTTCCTGTCCGTCTATGTCGACAACGTCCGCGCACGCCGCTTCTACGAACGCTACGGGTTCGAGGAGATCGGCATCTACACCTTCATGGTCGGCAACCATGCCGACGAGGATCACCTGATGCGGCTGGCGCTGTGACGGTCCCGGCCGGCGTGGAGCCGATCCGGGCGCGCAGCATGGCGGGCGTGGCGCACGGTTTCCTGGGCCGGCGCGGCGGCGTGTCCGAAGGGTTGTTCGCCAGCCTGGACCTCGGCCGCAGATCGCAGGAAGTCGATGCCTGGATCGGCGAGAACCGCCGACGCGCCATCGCCGCGGTATCGCCCGGCGCGGCGCTCTGCACCCTCTACCAGATCCATTCCGCGGATGTGGTCCACGTCGAGCGGCCGTATTCGCACGACGAGCGGCCGCGGGCCGATGCGATGGTGACCGACCGGCCGGGCGTGCTGCTCGGCATCCTGACCGCCGATTGCGCGCCGGTGCTGTTCGCCGACGTGGCCGCCGGCGTCGTCGGCGCCGCGCACGCTGGCTGGAAGGGGGCGATCGGCGGCGTCACCGATGCGACGGTGGCGGCGATGGAGCGGATCGGCGCACGGCGCGACCGCATCGTCGCCGCGATCGGGCCGTGCATCGCGCGGGCCTCGTACGAGGTCGACGACGGGTTCCTGCGGACCTTTGCCGGGGCCGATCCGGCGAACGAGCGGTTCTTTGCGGCGGGGCGCGACGGGCATCACCAATTCGATCTGGAAGCCTATGTCGCGTACCGGCTGGCCACGGCGGGGCTGGCACGGATCGAGGCGCTGGGGCTGGACACCTATGCCGACGAGGACCGGTTCTTCAGCTATCGCCGGGCGACGCATCGCGGCGAGGCGGATTACGGGCGGCAGATCAGCCTGATCGGGGTGGAGTAGGCGTTCGTCGGGGTGCGGCGGATGGATCCCGCGCGACGGCTTGGAGAGGGGGTTCACGCGGAGGCGCGGAGGCGGCTCGTTTGGGCGAGGCCTGTGTTCACTCGCACCCAGCGTCGTCATCCCGGCCTATGTCGAGATGTGGGTGTGACAGGCCGGATGTCCGGCGCCGCCGCCACCGTAGCGCGTCCGTGGGTCCCGACGTTCGTCGGGATGACGTGAGAAGGAAGGGCTGATCTCTCTGCCCTCGGCGTACCGACATTCAGCCTTCTACCTCCCCGGCGGATGCCGGGGCCCAGTTGGGGCAGGCTGGTGATGAAGCGCATTCCGGCGTTACAGCGGCCTTCCCAACTGGGCCCCGGCCTCCGCCGGGGAAGCAAGCTGGTCCAAATGCCGCCTTCGCTGTTGAATGTCGATCCGACCGAGTTCCCTCCCTCTCCCTTTGCGTCCTCCGCGCCTTTGCACGCGCCCTTTCTTCGCGGTGTTGCGGCTTCGTATGAACGCCGGGCTAATCTCGACCACCAAGATGGTTTCATCGGTTACGATCAACGTCTATGACACTGTCCCAAGGAGAGTTGCATGCCAGACGAAGCAGAGATGACCGGTGTCGAGGGTAGCCCGCCGGCGAAGACGGTCGAGCGGATCGGCGATCGCAAGCTGAAGCCATCGACGATGATGATGGGCCACGGGTTCGACCCGGCGCTGTCCGAGGGCGCGCTGAAGCCGCCGATCTTCCTCACCTCCACCTTCGTCTTCCCCAACGCCGCCGCCGGCAAGCGCCATTTCGAGGGGGTCACGGGCAAGCGGCCGGGTGGTGCCGACGGTCTGGTCTATTCGCGCTTCAACGGCCCGAACCAGGAAATCCTCGAGGACCGGCTGGCGATCTGGGAAGAGGCGGAGGACGCGCTCGCATTCTCGTCGGGCATGTCGGCGATCGCGACTTTGTTCCTGGCGATGACCAAGCCGGGCGACACCATCGTCCATTCGGGGCCGCTGTATGCCGCGACCGAGACGCTGATCGGCCGCATCCTCGGCAAGTTCGGGGTGAAGTGGCTGGACTTCCCCGCCGGCGCCACGCGTGAGGAGATCGACGCCGTCCTGACCGAGGCGAAGACCGGCAACGTCGCGCTGATCTATCTGGAAAGCCCCGCCAATCCGACCAACGCGCTGGTCGATATCCAGGCCGTCGCCGCCAGCCGCGACGCGATCTTCGCCGACGTCGACGAAAAGCCGCCGATCGCGATCGACAACACGTTCCTTGGGCCGCTGTGGCAGCAGCCGCTGCGCCACGGTGCCGACATCGTCGTCTATTCTCTGACCAAATATGCCGGCGGGCACAGCGACCTGGTCGCGGGCGGCGTGCTGGGGACGAAGGCGCACATCAACACGATCCGTTCGATGCGCAACACGATCGGCACGATCTGCGATCCCAACACCGCATGGATGCTGCTGCGGTCGCTGGAGACGCTGGAACTGCGGATGAGCCGCGCGGGCGAGAATGCGGTGAAGGTCTGCGCCTTCCTGCGCGATCACCCCAAGGTGGAGCGCGTCGGTTATCTCGGCTTCCTGCCCGATACGCCGGGGATGGAACGGCAGGCGGACATCTATGCGCGCCATTGCACCGGCGCCGGATCGACGTTCTCGCTGATCGTGAAGGGCGGCGAGGCGGAAGCGTTCCGCTTCCTCGACGCGCTGCACATCGCCAAGCTGGCGGTGTCGCTGGGCGGGACCGAGACGCTCGCCAGCCACCCGGCGGCGATGACGCACCTGTCGGTGCCCGAGGAGCGCAAGGCGGCGCTGGGGATCACCGACAACCTGGTGCGCATCTCGATCGGCGTCGAGGATGCCGACGACCTGATCGCGGATTTCGACCAGGCGCTGAACGCGATCTGACCGGGGCGGTGCTTGCGGCGGACACCGGGGGCGTTCCCGGGGCGGAGGGTCGCAACAAGCGCAGTGGCACGGGCGGATCGGTGTTCCCCGGCGGAGGCCGGGGCCCAGTCGGGCGAGGTCGGTGAGCAAGCGTGACGCTCCGTTACGCCGACCTTTCCAACTGGGCCCCGGCCTTCGCCGGGGAGGCGGTAGGGTTTCACTCTTCGTGTTCAGGATGCCCCCTTCGCAAGGGAGCGGATGGGTTTTGATGTGCCGTCGCCGTCCGCATGGGGTGTTCCGGCGGACACCGGAACAAGCGCAGAGGCGCGGGCGATCGGTGTTCCCCGGCGGAGGCCGGGGCCCAGTTGGGCAAGGTCGGTGAGCGAGCGTGTCCCTCCGTTACGCCGACCTTTCCAACTGGGCCCCGGCCTTCGCCGGGGAGGCGACAGATCGCACTCTTCGCATGCAGGACGGGTCCGTGGGGACACTGGTGGGTTTCGTCTCGTCGTCGCTGCGCACTTTCGCATGCAGGATGCGGTCTGCGGGGACACTGGTGGGTTTCTTCGGGTCGGGTGATGCGTGTATCGGATGGCGATGCCTGTTTTCACCACCATCCCGCATAAGGCGTTCGTGGCTGCGGTCCGGACATTGGCCGGGGACCTTTCCGCCGGCGACTGGACGCCCGATTTCATCATCGGCATCGGCCGCGGCGGGTTGGCGCCCGCGGTCTATCTGAGCCATGCGACCGGCCTGCCGATGCTGTCGGTCGACTATTCCAGCCAGGTCGAGGATTTCGCCGACGCCCCGTTGCTGCGACTGGCGGAGCGGACGCGCCGGGGCGAGCGATTGCTGTTCGTCGACGATATCAACGATTCGGGCCGGACGATCGCGCATATCCGCAAGCCGTTCGTCGCGGCGGGCGCGACCGCGGCGGTGCTGCGCTTCGCGACGCTGATCGACAATGTGCGGTCGACCGAGCGGGTCGATTATCGTGCACGGACGATCGACCGGCTCGAGACGAAGGACTGGTTCGTGTTCCCGTGGGAAGCGGTCGCGCCGGCTGCGGCGATCGCGGAGGATGCGGCCGAGGTGCCGGACCGGATCGCCTGATCGGGGCGTCGGCGTGCGATCAAGCGTGATTGTGCGTGCGTGAGCGGGGACGCGCTTGCGCCGGCGTTGCCGTGTGCACCGCGAGGTTGGCGGCTCTGGGTCCCCGCCTGCGCGGGGATGACGGCGTGGGGGGCGAGGCGCGGTTTGTCGTAGGCCGGCTCGTCACCACCCGCGCGGCGGCACCATCCCAGTACCGAGCAGGCCCCGGGGATCAGCCGTCGCTGGCGCGTTCGATGTCGGCGCCGACGGCGGACAGCTTTTCCTCCAGCCGCTCGTACCCGCGATCGAGGTGATAGACGCGGGCAACGGCGGTTTCGCCCTCTGCCGCCAACCCGGCGAGGATCAGGCTCATCGAGGCGCGCAGGTCGGTCGCCATCACCGGCGCACCGGCCAGGCGGTCGACGCCCTTCACCAGCGCGGTGCGGCCATGGACCTGGATGTCGGCACCCATCCGCGCCAGTTCCGGCACGTGCATGTAGCGGTTTTCGAAGATCGTCTCGGTCAGCACGCTGGTGCCGCCCGCCTTGCACAGCATCGCCATGAACTGCGCCTGCATGTCGGTGGCGAAGCCGGGATAGGGCGAGGTGGAGATATCGACCGGACCGAGCGGCCCGGTCGCCTCGACCTTCACGCCGTCCTTCGTCGTGTCGACGGTGACGCCCGCCGAGCGCAGCGCGTCGATCGTCGCCTGCATGTCGGCGGCGTTGGCGCCGACCAGCTCCAGCGACCCCCCGGTGATCGCCGCGGCGCAGGCGTAGCTGCCCGCCTCGATCCGGTCGGGCATCACCGCATAGGTCGCGCCGTGCAGGCGATCGACGCCCTCGATCTCCAGCGTGTCGGTGCCGATGCCCTGGATGCGCGCGCCCATCGCGACCAGGCAATTGCACAGGTCGACGATCTCCGGCTCGCGCGCGGCATTCTCGATCACGCTGCTGCCCCTGGCCAGCACCGCCGCCATCACGACATTCTCGGTCGCACCGACCGACACCACCGGAAAGCGGTAGCGCCCCCCGGACAGGCGGCCGCCGGGCGCGGTCGCCTTGACATAGCCTGCCGCCATTTCCAGTTCCGCGCCGATCGCCTCGAGCGCCTTCAGGTGGAGGTCGATCGGGCGATTGCCGATCGCGCAGCCACCGGGCAGCGACACCGTCGCCTCGCCGGCGCGGGCCAGCACCGGGCCGAGCACCAGGATCGACGCGCGCATCTTGCGGACGATGTCGTACGGCGCCTCGGTCGAGGTCAGCTTGCCGGCGCGGATCGTCATGACCCGGCCGAAGTCCTCCGGCCGCGTCCCCTCGATCGCGGTCGACGCGCCCAGCTGGTTGAGCAGGTGGCCGAAGCCGTCGACATCGGCCAGCCGCGGCAGGTTGCGCAGCGTCAGCGGTTCGTCGGTCAGCAGGGCGCAGGGCATCAGCGTCAGCGCGGCATTCTTCGCGCCGGAGATCGGCAGGCGGCCGGACAGGCGATTGCCGCCGCGGATGAGGATACGGTCCATGCACCAGCGTCTAACGCCCTGCGGCGGCGGTGCAAGGTGACAATCGATGCGCCCCCCTTGATCGATTTTAATGCAGTGGTTTGCGTGGTTTGGTTACGCGTGGCTGGCAAGTTTCGGGGGGATGCGACCGCGTGGCCACTTATCTCGCCGAACGTCTCGGCGAACTGATCGACCTGTCCGTCAACGAGCGGGTAGCCCTGGAGCGGCTGGAACAGCGCGAGCGGACGCTGCGCCGCGGTGGCGTGCTGGTGCGCGAACACGATCGCCTGACCGAATTGTACGTGCTGAAACGCGGCACGATGATGAGCTACGTCATCCTGCCCGACGGCAGTCGGCAAATCCTGCGGTTCCTGTTCCGCGGCGACCTGATCGCGATGGCCGGGCTGGTGTATCGCAGCTCGCCCGAGACGGTCATCGCGCTGACCGCCTGCGCGGTGGCTCCGCTCGACCGGTCGGCGGTGGCCGATCTGGCCGTCGCGCACCCGCGCCTGTCCGCGCTGCTGGTCGCGGTGGGGCAGATCGAACGGGTGGCGCTGACCGATCGGCTCGCCGGACTGGGCCGGACCTCCGCCAAGTCGCGCGTCGCGGCGCTGCTGATCGAGATCCGCGACCGGCTGCGCACGCTCGATCCGACGATCGATGGCGCATTCACGCTGGGGCTAACGCAGGAACAGATCGGCGATGCCACCGGGCTGACCGCGGTGCACGTCAACCGCATGCTGCGCAAATTGGAGGAAGACGGCCTGATCGCGCGCGATGGCGGGCAGTTCACGATGATCGACGAGCCGGGGCTGGCGCGGACCGCGCACCATAACGAGCGCCGGTCGGGACTGGACCTCGGCTGGCTACCGGACGCGCGCTAGGGCGTTATCCCGCTACGCCTTTTCCAGCGTGCATTGCAGCGGGTGCTGGTTCTGCCGGGCGAAATCCATGACCTGCCCCACCTTCGTCTCGGCGACCTCGTACGAAAAGACGCCGCATACGCCGACGCCCTTCTGATGGACGTGCAGCATCACCCGCGTCGCCTCTTCCATGTTCATGCGGAAGAAGCGTTGCAGGCACAGGACCACGAATTCCATCGGCGTGTAATCGTCGTTGAGCATCAGCACCCGATACGGCGTCGGCTGCTTGGTGCGCGTACGCGTCTTGGTGGCGAGACCGGTGCCGGCACCGTCGTCGGTCCCGTCGTCGCGGCGTTCGGCCATGGTGATCGGTTCAGCTGTCATGTGGATTGCCGAAATATGGCATCGACGGCGGTCGGGGCAAGGGCCTGCGTCGCGCAAAAATGCCGGATACGAAAAGGGCGACCGCATCGCTGCGGCCGCCCCTTCCCGCGATCGAGGCGTCGGGTTACGCGACGACCTTCATCTTTTCGGCGGCGAGCGCGGCGCGGTTCGACAGCGGCTGCACCACTTCGCCGGCGAGCTTCAGCATCGCTTCGGTGTTGCGCGAGGTCTGCTGCACCATCGCATCGAACGCCGCACGGGCATAGTCCGACTGCAGCTTCATGAACTCGGTCGGCGACTTCACCGACGACAGCGTCTTGGCGGCGGCGGTCGCCTCCTCGAACGTCTTCTTGGCGTAGGTGGCGGCTTCCTGGCTCATCGCCTCGAAACCGCGCGCGGCGATCTTCGACGATTCGACCAGCGCCTCGATGTTGCCCTTGCCGAATTCGTTGGCCTCTTCGAACATCTTCTGGCCCTTTTCGACCGCACCCTTGGCCTGGCTCGTCGCGTCATTGAACGCGGTCTGGGTCTGGGCGGTGACGTTTTCGATCGTTTCCATGATGACTTCCTTCACTGCGGGTGGGGCGATCGGTGCGGGGGCCGCGATCGGCGCCGCCTCGACCGGTTCGGGGACGGATTGACGCGGGGTCGCGGCCAGGGCGGCCGGGATCGCCGGTACGTCCGGTTCGGCGAGCACGGGTACGGCCGCAGGCGCGGGGACGGGAGCCGGGGCTGCTGCCACCGCCACCGGTTCCATCGCCTTCGCCGCAGGCACGGGCTTCGCCACGGGTGCCGGCTGTTTGCCGGTCGGCTTGATCCTGGGGCCGGAGACGGGAGTCGCAGCGGCGCCGGCGGGACGGCCGGGGCGCGACTTGCCGGATTTTACCGGCGGCTTGGGGACGGTACCGTCCATGATCCTACTCCAGCTATTATGCTGCGATGCACAATAGTGGAGTATCGGTAACCGTTCAAGTGGTTTTTGTGCAGTGCAGCAATTTTGCCGTCACTTCGCCCGCACATAGTCTCCCGGCGCGTCGCCCAGCGACGGCAGGCGCCCCTCACCCGGCAGCCGCGCGCCCTGTGCCGCGACCTCGTTCGATCCGCGTCCGTGCAGCCAGGCGATCCAGTCGGGCCACCAGCTGCCCTTGGTCTCGGTGGCGCCCGCGATGAAATCCTCGAGCGATCGCGCGCCCGCTTCGTTGGTCCAATATTGGTACTTGCCCGCCGCCGGCGGGTTGACGACGCCGGCGATATGGCCCGAGCCCGCGAGCACGAAGCGCAAGGGGCCCTGGAACAGATGCGTGATCTTCCACACGCTGTCCGCCGGGGCGATGTGATCCTCGCGCCCCGCCTGCACATAGGCCGGGGTATGGACGCGGGTGAGGTCGAGCGCCTCGCCCGCCACCGACATCGCGCCCGGCTGAACCAGCAGATTGTCGCGGTACAGGTCGGTCAGGTACGACAGATGCCATTTCGATGGCAGGTTGGTGGTATCGCCGTTCCAGTGCAGCAGATCGAACGGCGTATAATCGGCGCCGAGGAGATAGTTGTTGGTGACGTAGTTCCAGATCAGGTCGCGCCCGCGCAGCAGATTGAAGGTCGCGGCCATATAACGGCCGTCGAGGAACCCCTGCGGCGACAGCGCCCCGATCAGCGCCAGCTGTTCGTCGGTGACGAAATTCCGCAATTCGCCGGCCTCGGCGAAATCGACCTGCGCGGTGAAGAAGGTGGCGCTGGCGACCTTCGCCGCCTCGTCCCGCGCGGCGAGCAGCGCCAGCGTCGCGGCCAGCGTCGTGCCGGCGACGCAATAGCCGATGGTGTGGACCG
Organism: Sphingomonas insulae; assembly: GCF_010450875.1. Classification (NCBI taxonomy): domain Bacteria; kingdom Pseudomonadati; phylum Pseudomonadota; class Alphaproteobacteria; order Sphingomonadales; family Sphingomonadaceae; genus Sphingomonas; species Sphingomonas insulae. The sequence goes on along the minus strand of NZ_CP048422.1, from coordinate 796,151 downwards.
ACGGCACGTCGAGCAGGTCGCGGATCGTGTCGATCGCATCGACCTGCGCCGCGACGTAATCGTCCCAGACCACGTCCTTCATCGACGCGTCCGCCGACTTCCACGACACCATGAACACGGTGATGCCCTGTTCCACCGCCCAGCGGATGAAGCTCTTTTCCGGGGTCAGGTCGAGGATGTAGAAGCGGTTGATCCACGGCGGAAAGATCACCAGCGGCGTCGCCAGCACCCGTTCGGTGGTGGGCGTATATTGGATCAGTTCGTACAGCGGCGTGCGCTTCACGACCTTGCCCGGCGTCATGGCGAGGTTGCGCCCGACCTCGAACGCGCCCTCTGCCGTGTGAGTCAGCTGGCCCTTGCCGATGTCGGCAAGCATGTTCCTGAGGCCGTCGAGCAGGTTCTGGCCCCTGGTCTCGATCGTCTTCTCGACCACGTCGGGGTTGGTCATCGGGAAGTTCGACGGGCTCATCGCATCGACCAGCCCCCGGGCGGCGAAGCGCAACTGGTCCTTCTGCTGTTCGGGCACGCCCTCCAGCGCATCGACGCCGCGCAGCATATGGTCGGCGATCAGATTGTAGCTGCGGCGAATCCAGTCGAACCACGGATCGTCACGCCACGCCGCCGCCTTGAACCGCTTGTCACGGGCGTCGCCCTCCGATTCGGGGGGCGCCGGCGCGGCGGCGGCCGGATCGACGAAGCGCTGCCAGAGGGCTAGATTGTCCTTCCAGAAATCCTGCGTCTGCCGGAGCAGCGCGGACCCGGCGAAGGGGTTCGAGCCGGCCGCATCCGCTGCCGGGCCGGCCTGCATCAGGCCGATGCCCTGTTCCATCATCATCTGCTGCGCCCGGCCCATCACCCAGGTCCAGTGCTGCAGTTCGGCGAGGTCGGGCGCGCCGGTGGTGTCGCGGGCGGTCTGGTCGTCGTTCGGATCGGCCATGGCATCCTCTTCCTGCCGGCATCGTAGCGAGCGCCGCCGCGCAAGGGAACCCGGATACCCGCCACCGCCGATCCGCGACGGATCGGCGCAGGTCAGCAATCATAGGTAGCGGGGTCAGCGGTTATGGTAACGGAGCTTGCGCCATTCCCGCTCGATGAACCGGCGATCGTCGGGGCTCAACCTGCCGTCGTTCGCTTGCAGACGGTCGGCGACCTTCGCCTGGAAAGCGACGACCCGCTTCTGGCGTTGCTGCCACATCGTCGGGGTATCGCCGGCATGCCATCCATCGAACGGCACCCGAAGGTTCGGCACGGGGGGTCCCGAATGATCGAAGACACCGGGATCGGCAGGAGGCTGATAGGCCTGCGCGCCGACGGACGTGGAAAAAGCCGACAGCATCAGTGCAAGGATCATCTTCATCGATCGCCCTTTCGACGGTCATCGATACCGCATCAGTATCAGAATGCCGTGTGGCACGGTAGGATCCGTATCGCGGGTCGACACGTGGTGCGGCGTCGATCCGTGCGCCGCGCCGTGTCCGTCGATCGCCGGAACGGCCCTTTCCGCCGGGCGGCCAAGGAACGATCGGCATCACCCTGCGCTTCCGTTCCGACTTCGGGAGAATGACGATGGAAGACAATCGCATCTGGGCGTTCGAGGAAAGCCTGTGGACCGGCAATGCCGACCATTACCGCGAGCTGATTGACGATGCATGCGTCATGGTGCTGCCCGAGGAACCGTTCGTGCTGTCGAGCACGCAGGCGATCGAGGCGGTGGCGGACACGCCGCGCTGGTCGACGGTGACGTTCAGCGAACAGCAGGTGATGCGGCCGCAGGAAGGGCTCATCACGATCGCCTACAGGGCCGAAGCGGAGCGGGAGGGCCGCAGCGGTTATGTCGCCTATTGCACCACGACGATGCGCCGGCTGGAGCATGACGTGTGGCGCGTGGTGCAGCATCAACAGACGCCGCCGCTGGCGATCGGCACGTCGTGATCGTGCGCCGCCGCCGGCCGCAGGCGGATTGAAGTGGTGAAAGAGCCGCGGCGGGCGTAGGGTGACCGGGTCAACTACAAGGTGACCCATGTCCGACGATTTCTACCGCATCAAGCGCCTGCCGCCCTATGTCATCGCCGAGGTCAACGGCATGCGGGCAGCGGCGCGCGCGGCGGGCGAGGACATCATCGACCTGGGGATGGGCAACCCCGACCTGCCGCCGCCCGACCACGTGCTCGAAAAGCTGATCGAGGTGACGCGCAAGCCGGATGCCCACGGCTATTCGCAGTCCAAGGGGATTCCCGGGCTGCGGCGGGCGCAGGCCAATTACTATGGCCGCCGCTTCGGCGTCGACCTCGATCCCGAGACCGAGGTGGTGGTGACGATGGGATCGAAGGAGGGGCTCGCCAGCCTGGCCACCGCGATCACCGCACCGGGCGACGTCGTGCTCGCGCCCAACCCCAGCTATCCCATCCATACCTTCGGCTTCATCATCGCCGGCGCGACGATCCGCGCGGTGCCGACGACCCCGGACGAGGCCTATTTCGAGAGCCTGGAGCGGGCGATGGCGTTCACCGTGCCGCGGCCGTCGGTGCTGGTGGTGAACTATCCGTCCAACCCGACGGCGGAGGCGGTCGACCTCGCCTTCTACGAGCGGCTGGTCGCCTGGGCGCGCGAGAACAAGGTCTGGATCATTTCCGACCTCGCCTATTCGGAACTGTATTACGACGGCAATCCGACGCCATCGATCCTGCAGGTGAAGGGCGCCAAGGACGTCGCGGTCGAATTCACCTCGCTCAGCAAGACGTACAGCATGGCCGGCTGGCGGATCGGCTTCGCGGTCGGCAACAAGCAGCTGATCGCGGCGATGACGCGGGTGAAATCCTACCTCGATTACGGCGCGTTCACGCCGATCCAGGCGGCGGCGTGCGCGGCGCTGAACGGTCCGCAGGATATCGTCGAACGCAACCGCCAGCTGTATCACAAGCGCCGCGACGTGCTGGTCGAAAGCTTCGCGCGCGCCGGCTGGGACATCCCTTCGCCCCGCGCCTCGATGTTCGCCTGGGCGCCGCTGCCCCCGGCGGTGGCGCACCTAGGCAGCCTTGAGTTCAGCAAACAAATGCTGACTCACGCGCACGTCGCGGTCGCCCCAGGGGTGGGTTACGGCGAGAATGGAGAAGGCTTCGTGCGCATCGCATTGGTCGAGAACGAGCAGAGGTTGCGCCAGGCGGCGCGCAACGTGAAGCGCTACCTCCAGTCGATGGGCGTCAACACGCCCGGGCAATCGATCGACAAGAAGGCGGGCTGATGTTCGTCTTCCGCGGGCTGGAAAGCCATCCGCGGTCGTTCGTGAAGGCGGTGTCGTGGCGCACCGTGGGATCGATCGATACGTTCGTCCTCGGCATGCTGTTCACCAGCGGCAATGCGAAGATCGCCGGATCGATCGCCGGGACCGAGGTCGTCACCAAGATCCTGCTGTTCTATTTCCACGAACGCGCATGGTCGCTGGTCCGCTGGGGGCATCGCCCGGATCAGGGGCCGCCCGACCAGTCCGGCGAGGGCGTGGCGGCGGCATGAGCGAGGGCTATGCATTCTCGACCCGGTTCCGCGTGCGCTATGCCGAGATCGACGGGCAGAAGGTCGTCTTCAATTCGCGCTACCTGGAATATGCCGATGTCGCGGCGACCGAATTCTGGGACTGGACGGGCATCGCCGATGCGCTGGGCGACGTGTGGCGGCATACCGAATTCCACGTCCGCAAGGCGGAGGTCGACTATCTGCGCCCGTTCGTTTGGGGCGATACGGTCGAGGCGCGGGTGCGGATCGCGCGGATCGGGGGATCGAGCCTGACGATGGCGATGGAGCTGGCGCATGGCGGCACCGGCGCGGTGCATGCGACGATCATGATGGTGTCGGTCAACGTCCACCTGCCGACCGGGCGGCCGGTGCCGATCCCGGATGCGATCCGGGGATTCCTGGAGCGCCTGTAGGTCGGGGCGGGTCCGCGGTTGCGGCATTGCCTGGGCGCGGAGTTATAGTTCGAGCCGGGTCCGGTAGAAGGAAGGGTTCACGCGGAGGCGCGGAGGCGCGGAGGGGTTGCGCCGGGGTTGGCGGATCGCTTGATCGTCGCTGGTCGAATTAATGGGGGGCCTTCGGCCGGAAGCTTGACGTGGGCGGTGCAAGCCTGTTGTCGAAGCGCTTATTCTGCCGCCTGGTCGATGTCCTCGGGCAGCGCCCAGATCAGGTCGCCCTTGCCGAGTACCCGGCCGTCGTGCGCCTGTACCGCGACCGCGGCGATCGGGCGCCGGTCCCGCGTATCGACCAGGATCGGGAAGGCCGGGGCGCACAATTCCCATCGTTCGCCCCATTGGCGCAGCGCGATCATCGTCGGCAGCAGCGCATGGCCCTTTTCGGTCAGCGTGTAGCGGATCTTGCGGCGATCGTCGGGCATCGGCACGCGTTGCAGGATGCCGTGATCGACCAGACGCGCCAGGCGATTGGCCAGAATGTTGCGGGCAATGCCCAGTTCGGCCTGGAATTCCTCGAAATGGTGCAGGCCGTTGAAGGCCGCGCGCAGGATCAGGAACGCCCAGCGTTCGCCCATCGCCTCCAGCGCGGCGGGCAGGCTGCATTCGCGTAGCGTTTCCCGCAATGTGGGCGCGTCGGCCGGTTTCGCCATCGTCTTCCTCGTCGATCATCCGGCATACCGCAATTTCGCGGGAGCCGGGAATGGTTTATCCGTTTCCAGTTGCAACCTGCAACTTACCACTATAGGCGGCGTCGCAATCAGCATTCGAATCAGCAAAGGTCTGGGAGGACCGGTCATGAAGCTTTTCGTCACGCTCGCCTTCGCCGCCGCCACGCTGTCCGGCACCGCCGCGTCCGCCGCCGCCGGCGATGTCTATGTCGCCGTGCCGGCCGCACCGACGACCAAGACGGGTTTCATCACCCGCTCGACCGCCTGGCGCCTGCAGAACGACGCCTTCGTCGCGGGCCAGGCACCCGAGCGCCCCGCCGTCCTGTGCGAACTCGTCGTCCGCCAGATCGGCAGCCTGTCGAGCTTCTCGGTCGGCGGCAAGGCCTATGACGCCGAGCAGCTCGCCAAGTGCAATGCCAAGGCGAAGAAGGCTTAAAGCCAGGGGTTCGACGGCGGCGGACACGCCGATTACGGGGCGGTGCCGGCCCGCCGCCCCACGGAATCCCCGGATGGGGCGGGCCGGCAGGGACGCAGCCCGGCCCCGTAAAATACCGCCGGATGCAACAATATGTTGCAAAGCAGCGCCGCCCTACCCCATGTGCATGTCGTGCTACGGCAATATGAACTGGTCGACCGCGTGCTCGACTACGACCCGGACGCCGACGAGGCGCTGCTCAACCGCGCCTATGTCTTTTCGATGCAAGCGCATGGCAGCCAGAAGCGGGCGAGCGGCGATCCCTATTTCAGCCACCCGATCGAGGTGGCGGGCATCCTCACCGACCTGAGGCTGGACGACGAGACGATCGCGACCGCGATCCTGCACGACACCGTCGAGGATACCGTCGCGACATCGGAAGAGATCGAGCGCGTGTTCGGCGGCAACGTCGCGCGGCTGGTCGATGGCGTCACCAAGCTCAGCAAGATCGAGGCGCAGAGCGAGAACGAGCGCGCCGCGGAAAACCTGCGCAAGTTCCTGCTGGCGATGTCCGACGACATCCGCGTGCTGCTGGTGAAGCTCGCCGACCGGCTGCACAACATGCGCACGCTCTATCACATCCCCAAGCCCGAGAAGCGGCGGCGGATCGCGAAGGAGACGATGGACATCTACGCCCCGCTCGCCGAGCGGATCGGCATGTACGAGTTCATGAAGGAGATGCAGACGCTCGCCTTCGAACAGCTCGAACCCGAGGCGTATGAATCGATCAGCAAGCGGCTGGAACTGCTGAAGACCGGCGGCGGCGACCGGATCGCCAAGATCGCGTCCGGCCTGAAGCTGCTGCTCGGGCGCGCCGGCGTCGATGCCGAGGTCAGCGGCCGCGAAAAGCACCCCTATTCGATCTGGCGCAAGATGAGCGAGCGCCACATCAGCTTCGAACAGCTGTCGGACATCATGGCGTTCCGCGCGATCGTGCCGACGGTCGAGGATTGCTATGCGACGCTCGGCATCATCCACCGCCGCTGGCCGATGGTGCCGGGGCGGTTTAAGGATTACATCTCGACCCCCAAGCGCAACGGCTATCGATCGCTGCACACATCGGTGATCCATGCCGACAATGCGCGCATCGAAATCCAGATCCGCACGCCCGACATGCATGCCGAGGCCGAATTCGGGCTGGCGGCGCATTGGGCGTACAAGGAAAAGAAGGTTCGCGCCGACAGCCAGCACAGCTGGATCGCCGACCTGGTCGAGATCCTCGACACCGCCGGCAGCCCCGAGGAGTTGCTGGAACACACGCGCATGGCGATGTACCAGGATCGCATCTTCGCCTTCACGCCGAAGGGCGAGCTGATCCAGCTGCCCAAGGGCGCGACGCCGATCGATTTCGCCTATGCCGTGCACACCGACCTGGGCGACCAGGCGGTGGGCGCCAAGATCAACGGCCGCGTCGTGCCGCTGTCGACGGTGATCGACAATGGCGACCAGGTGCAGGTGCTGCGATCGAAGGGGCAGGTGCCGCAGCCCGGCTGGCTGAACTTCGCGATCACGGGCAAGGCGCTGGCCGGCATCCGCCGCCACCTGCGCCACAAGGAGCGCGACGAGCTGATCGCGCTGGGCCGCAAGCTGTACGACGATATCGTCCAGCGTTTGCCCGCGACGATCGCCGGCGACGCGATGGATCATGCGCTGCAACGGCTGAAGCTGGCCGACGAGGCGGCGCTGATGGCCTCGATCGCGCGGCGCGGCATTTCGGATGCGGCGGTGATGGAGGCGCTGATGCCGGGATCGGCGGGAGCGGACGTCGGCCTGCTGGCGCCGCAATCGCGCGCGATCTCGATCAAGGGGCTGACCGCGGGCGTGGCGTTCGACCTTGCCGAATGCTGTCACCCGGTGCCGGGCGACCGCATCGTCGGCCTGCGCCGGCCGGATGCGGGGATCGAGGTGCATGCGATCGATTGCCCGGTGCTTGCCGAACTGGCCGAACGCGGCGCCAACGAAACCGACTGGGTCGATGTCGACTGGGGCGACAAGAGCGACGGCGCGGTGGCGCGGATCGCGGTGCAGGTGAAAAACGAACCGGGGGCGCTCGGCATCGTGTCGACGATCATCGGCGCCCACCGCGCCAACATCATCGCGCTGCGGCTGGATACGCGCGATTCGATGTTCCACACCAACGTCATCGACGTCGAGGTGCACGACATCCACCAGCTGATGCGCCTGATCGCCGCCCTGCGCGCCGCGGATGCGGTGAATGCGGTGGACCGGGTCTAGCCGTCGGGTTTGCCCGTCCCTCCATCCGCCGTCGTTCCCGGCCCACTCGCGCCGTTCCCGGCCTATCCTTCCATTTCCGCGAAGGCGGGAATCCATCATCACGCCGGTTGGGGCAGGCAGCGCTGACGTTAGCCAGTATGGATCCCCGCCTTCGCGGGGATGACGAAAGGTTGGTTCACGCGAAGGCGCGAAGCCGCGAAGAAGGAAGACTATGTTCGCGCGGAGGCGCGGAGGACGCGGAGGAGTTGAGCTTGCGATGCGTGTCGTACGCTTCCCCTACCGTCATCCCGGCGAACGCCGGGACCCGTGCATGTGGGGCGAGCGTGAGGACGCGGATCGGCAGCGACTGGGGTCCATGGGTCCCGGCGTTCGCCGGGATGACGGATGGCCGTGGGGTGGCGTCGCGTTCCCCCACATACGCTCTGGGTTCTCCGCGCTTCCGCGCGAACGAAAAGCTAAGTCAGCAGCCCCAGCGCCTGCAGATCGCCGCGCAATGTCGGTTCGTCGACGAAGTGGAGCGCGATCAGCCCCACGCTGCGCGCACCCGCGACGTTGGCCGCATTGTCGTCGATGAAGACGGTGCGCCCCGCCTCAAGCCCGAAGCGGTCGAGGGCGAGGCGGTAGATGGCGGGATCGGGCTTCACCAGCTTTTCGGCACCCGAGACGACGATATCGCGGAAGCGATCGAACATCGCGGCTTCGCGGGCGCGGAAGGGCGGCCAGAATTCGTGGCTGAAGTTGGTGATCGCGTAGAGCGGCATGGCCGCCGCCTCCAGCTCGTCGACCAGCGCGGCCATGCCGGCGATCGGCGCACCGATGCTGTCCAGGAACCGTGGTCCCCAGGCGGCGATCAGCCCGGCATGCTGCGGGTAGACGGCGGCAAGCTCCGCCGAGGTGTCGGCGAAGTCGCGTCCGGCGTCGTGCTGGAAATGCCATTCGTGCGTGACGACGTCGCGCAGGAACGCATCGAGCGCCCGATCGTCATCGATCAGGCGCCGGTAGAGGATCCGGGGATCCCAGTCGTACAAGACCCGGCCGACGTCGAAGATCACGGCCGTCGGAACGGCCGGCGACGATGCGACGGCGGCGGATGTCGCCAAGTGGCTTAGCCCTGGCGCGCCTTGAACCGGCGGTTGGTCTTGTTGATGACATAGGTACGGCCGCGGCGACGGATCACGCGGTTGTCGCGATGACGGTCCTTGAGCGACTTCAGGCTATTGCGGATCTTCATGATCGATTCGCTTCTTTTTAGAAATTGACGGTGTCGGTGAAAGCGCGAGCGCCTAAGACCCGAGGTCGCAATAGTCAAGCAACACAGGGCGCGTTAGAGCGTTTCAGCAGCGCAACGTATCGCAAAGGTAGTCCCCCACATGACCATCCGTCCCCTTCTGGCCATCGGCATCGGTGCCGCAGCGCTTGCCGGTTGCGCGACCACCGCGCCGCTGCCGCCGACGGAGGTCATCCGCTATCACCTGGGCGAGCCGATCGCCCGCGGTACGGTGTCGGTCGAGCCGCTGTCGGGCGGTGCGCCGGCCAGCCTGGAGTTCAAGACCTATGCCGCCGCCGTGCAGGGCGAGTTGCTGAAGGTCGGCTATAGCGTTCCGGCGCAGGGCGGGACGCCCGACTATGTCGCGACGGTCGGCTTCACCCGGACCAGCCAGGAAGGGCCGCCGCGCCAGTCGCCGATCAGCATAGGCATCGGTGGCGGCGGCTTCAGCGGCGGGCGCCGCGGCGGCGGCGTGGGCCTTGGCGGCGGCGTCGGCTTTCCGATCGGCGGCGGACGGCCCACGCAGCTGCTGGTCGCGGAACTGTCGGTGACGATCAAGCGGCGGAGCGACCAGTCGCCGGTCTGGGAGGGCCGCGCGCAGGGCGTCAGCGACATCAAGGGTGCCGACCAGCAGGCGGGCAAGCTTGCCCATGCGCTGTTCACCGGCTTTCCCGGTCAGTCCGGCCGCACCATCACGGTCAAGTAACCCGGCACGGTCAAGTAACCCGGCACCGTCACGTCATCCGGCCGATCATCCGGCAAGCAATCAGGCATAGTCATGACCATCAGCATCAACGCCGCCTTCGACGGCGGCAACATTCGCGTCGTCGGGATCGAGGGCGACCGGGTCGACCTGGAGATCGTCGCCGATCGCCAGTCCGATTTCTTCCAATGGTTCTATTTCCGGGTGGCGGGCGCGCATGGCCGGCGGCTGACCTTCCGCATCCTCAATGCGGGCCAGTCCGCCTATCCGTTCGGCTGGCCGGACTATAAGACGCGCGCCAGCAGCGATCGGCAGGCGTGGCGGATGATCGACACCCGATACGCCGATGGCATCCTGTCGTTCGACCATATAGTCGAGGGCGAGCTGGCTTGGTTCGCCTATTTCGCGCCGTATACGATGGAGATGCACGACGATCTGGTCGCGCGCATCGCCGCCAGGCCGGGCGTGACCCATCGCGAGCTCGGCGTATCGCTGGACGGGCAGGCGATCGATTACCTCCGCATCGGCACGGGCGAGAAGCCGGTGTGGCTGTACGCCCGCCAGCACCCCGGCGAATCGATGGCGGAATGGTGGATGGAAGGTGCGCTGGAATGGCTGACCAGCGATGCCGCCGCACCGTTGCTGGCCAAGGCCACCGTTCACGTGGTGCCGAACATGAACCCGGACGGCACGCGGCGCGGCCATCTGCGAACCAATGCGGCGGGGGTGAATCTGAACCGCGAATGGCACGCACCCTCTGCCGAGCGCAGCCCGGAAGTGCTGTGCGTGCGCGATGCGATGGACGAAACCGGCGTGGCGTTCGCGATCGACGTGCATGGCGACGAGGCGATCCCGGCCAATTTCATCGCGGGATATGAGGGGATCCCCAACTGGACCGACGATCACGGCGCGAAATTCTATGCGTTCGGCGATCGGCTGGCGGCGCACACGCCCGATTTCCAGGTCGGCAAGGGTTATGAGAAGTCGAGCGCCGGCAACGCCAATCTGTCGATGTCGACCAACCAGCTGGCACAGCGGTTCGGCGCCGTATCAGTGACGCTGGAGATGCCGTTCAAGGACCACGACCCGAATCCGGATGCGGAATTCGGCTGGTCGGGCGAGCGCAGCAAGCGTCTGGGCGTGTCGTGTCTGGAAGTGCTGACCGGGATGATCGACGAGATCTGATGCAGATCCGTCGCGACGATCCGGCCGCTCCCCATGTTGCGGATCTGCTCGCGCATCACCTGGGCGAACTGCGCGGCCATATGGCAGAGTTCGCCTTCGCGCTGGATGCGACCGGGTTGTCGGCGGCGGACGTCACGTTCTGGACCGCGTGGCGCGACGAGGCGCTGGTCGGCTTCGTCGCGTTGAAGCGACTCGATACGGGCCATGGCGAGCTGAAGTCGATGCGCGCCGCGCCGGCCGCGCGCGGTACCGGCGTCGGGCGCGCGCTGCTCCACCACGTCATCGCCGAAGCACGGCGCCGCGGATACGACCGGTTGAGCTTGGAAACCGGAACCGCCGATCTGCACGCGCCCGCCGTCGCGCTGTATCGCAGCGCCGGCTTCATCGACACGGGACCGTTCGCGGACTATCGACCCAGTCCGCACAACCAGTTCCTCACCCTGCCTTTCCGGGAGCCCCGATGCCTCGTCTCGTCCTGATCCGCCACGGCCAGTCCAGCTGGAACCTCGAGAACCGCTTCACCGGCTGGTGGGATGTCGACGTCACCGAGAAGGGCGCCGCCGAGGCGCGCGCCGCCGGCGAACTGATGGCCGCCAAGGGCCTGGATTTCGACATGACGTTCACGTCGTTGCAGACCCGCGCGATCAAGACGCTGAACCTGGCGCTGGAGGCGATGGGCCGGTTGTGGCTGCCGACCGAGAAAGACTGGCGGCTGAACGAGCGGCATTATGGTGGCCTCACCGGCCTCGACAAGGCGGAGACGGCGGCGAAGCACGGCGACGAACAGGTGCATATCTGGCGCCGCAGCTTCGACATTCCGCCGCCCGTGCTGGAAGCGGGCAGCGCCTATGACCTGTCGCAGGACCGCCGTTATGCCGGCATCGCGATTCCGCAGACCGAAAGCCTGAAGGACACGATCGATCGCGTCCTGCCCTATTACGAGGAACGGATCGCGCCGATGCTGCGCGACGGCCAGCGCGTGCTGATCTCCGCGCACGGCAATTCGCTACGCGCGCTGGTGAAGCATCTGTCGAACATTCCCGACGACGCCATCACCGGGCTGGAGATTCCGACCGGTCAGCCGATCGTCTACGAATTGGACGATTCGCTGGCCGCGACGGACCGCTATTATCTGAGCGAGCGATAAGCTTCGTAGTGCTGCGTCCGGGGGCATGAATATTGCCCTCGATCCCCTCCCCCGCTAGGTGCGCGCGATGGAACATCCGCTGGTCGGCATCATCATGGGCTCGACGTCCGACTGGGACACGATGCAGGGCGCGGCGGACGTGCTCGCCGAACTCGGCGTGGCGCATGAAACCCGGGTCGTCTCGGCGCACCGCACCCCCGACCGGTTGTACGATTATGCGAAGAATGCGGCCGGGCGCGGGCTGAAGGTGGTCATCGCCGGCGCGGGCGGCGCGGCGCACCTGCCCGGCATGGCGGCGGCGATGACGCACCTGCCGGTGCTGGGCGTGCCGGTGCAGAGCAAGGCGTTGAAGGGGCAGGATTCGCTGCTGTCGATCGTGCAGATGCCGGCAGGCATCCCGGTGGGGACGCTGGCGATCGGCAAGGCCGGGGCGATCAACGCAGGGCTGCTCGCGGCGGCGATCCTGGCGACGGCGGACGAGGCGCTGTCGCAGCGGCTGCAGGCGTGGCGGCAGCGCCAGACCGACGCGGTCGCCACCGAACCCGCCTGATGCTGGCGCCGGGCAGCACGATCGGCATCCTGGGCGGCGGGCAGCTGGGCCGCATGCTCGGCGTGGCGGCGGCGCAGCTAGGGTATCGCACGCATGTCCTCGCGCCCGATCGCGAAAGCGTCGCGGCGCAGACCGCGTCGAGCCTGACGCGGGCGGATTACCACAATCGCATCGTCCTCGCCGATTTTGCCGCATCGTGCGACGTCGTGACTTACGAATTTGAGAATATCGCGCTGGCGCCGGTCGAATGGCTGGCCGAGCGGGTGCCGGTCCACCCGCATCCGCGCGCCCTGGCGGCGGCGCAGGAGCGGATCGCGGAAAAGCGCTTCGTCGAGCGGGTCGGTGGACGACCGGCCCGATGGGCGGCGGTGGACAGCCGCGAATCGCTGGCGGCGGCGCTGGTCCATGTCGGCACGCCGGCGGTGCTGAAGACCGCGCGCTTCGGCTACGACGGCAAGGGGCAGGTGCGGCTGCACACGCCCGCCGATGCGGATGCGGCGTGGGAGGCGATCGGCGGCCCCGCCGTGCTGGAGGCGTTCGTCACCTTCGACTATGAATTCTCAATCCTGATCGCGCGCGGCCAGGACGGCGCGACGGTGCGCTACGATCCGCCGCACAATGTCCATGTCGATGCGATCCTGCGCACATCCAGCGTGCCCGCCCCGGCCGACATCCTGGACCAGGCGGAAGAGGCGACGGCGCTCGCCTGCCGGATCGCCGCCGAGCTGGACTATGTCGGTGTGCTGGCCTGCGAGTTCTTCGCCACCGCCGATGGCCCGGTGTTCAACGAAATGGCGCCGCGCGTCCACAATTCGGGGCATTGGACGATCGAAGGCGCGGACACGTCGCAGTTCGAAAACCACATCCGCGCGATCTGCGGCCTGCCGCTGGGCAGTACCGCGCTGACCGGACGATCGGTGACGCTGGAGAACCTGATCGGTGCGGACGACTGGATGCCGGTGCTGGGCGAGCCCGGCGCGCACCTGCACCTGTACGGCAAGGGGACCGCACGGCCGGGGCGCAAGATGGGGCATGTCACGCGTATCGTCCGGTGACGGCGCGCGCCGGTGCGGGCGTCGATGCGTGAGCGCGAAGTTGGACGACAGTTCTAACGGAACCTCATCGCGCTGACGGCGGACCGGCAACCGGATCACGCCATGCCTGTCGATCGTCGCCAAGACCGCCGTCCCGCATACCGCACGGCATATCATACGAAACGGCCCGCCCCCTGATCGGGAGCGGGCCGTCGTCGTGACAGTTCCGGATACGGGGAATTCGGGTCCCCGCGATACGGACGATCAGCCGGTGCGCTTGCCCGAGAGCGGGAAGCTGCCGAACGCGCCCGCACCGACCGTGCCGGTCAGCGTGTCGCCCTCTGCCGTGGCCTCGCAATCGAGCGTCATCGGCATCGGCACGGTCATCTGCTGCTTCCAGGTGATCGTGTTGCCCGACACTTCGCCGGTCACGTCGCTGGACCCCATCGCGCCCGATGCGGTGCCGGTGAAGGCCGACCCGTCGCTGTTCACGGTCAGCGTCAGATTCTGATCGCCGAGCGGCGATTTCACGGTGCAATCCCAGCTGCCATCCACGTCGGCCATCGATACTCTCCTTATTTCGCTGCGGTTGCGGCGCCACCGGCGACCGCGCTTGCCGGCACGACCTCGACCGGCAGGCCGAGCGTGTCAAGCTGCGGCTTCACCTTGGCCGCGTCGCCGACCACGACCCAGGTCATCCTGGCAGGATCGATCGTCCGCGCCACGGCGGTTCGCAGCTCCGGCAACGTCATCGCGCGGTACCGCGTCGTGATCGTCGCATAATAATCGTCGGGTCGCTTGAACAGGTCGTTGGCCTGCATCGCGCCGAGCACCGCCTGCGAGGTTTCGAACTGGCCGGGCAGCTGGAGCATCGCACCGTTGATCGCCAGGCCGAATTCGGTCTCGGTCATCGGCCTGGTGGTGACGAACTGGGCGATATCGTCCCGCGCCGATGCGAGCGATGGCCCGGTCTTGTCGGCCTGCACACCCGCCGACATCAGATAGGGCGCCGCGAATTCGGATGCCTGGAACCGGCCGCCGGCGCCATAGGACCAGTGCTTTTCTTCGCGCAGGTCCATGTTGATGCGGCTGAGGAAGCTGCCGCCCAGCGCGTCGTTCACGGTGTTGAGCACCAGCAGGTCGTCGGTGCCCTTCAGCCCGGTGCGCTGCCCGCCGATGACGATCGACTGCGGGCTGTCGGGACGATCGACCAGCACGATCGCCGGCTTGAGCGCCGCGGGTGCGCCGCCGAACGTCTTGGTGCCGGCCGCGCCCATCCCCTTCCAGTCGCCGAACCGCGCATCGAGCGCCGCCTTCACCTCGGCAAGCGGGCGATCGGAGACGACGAAGATCTTGGCCTTTTCGGGGCGGAACCACGCCTGCTGAAATGCGCGCAGGTCGGCCGGGGTCAGGCCGGCGACCGCCACCGGATCGCCGCTGCCCTGCGCCTTTTCATAAGGCGAGCCCGCGGCAAGGATGCGCGTCGCCATCCGCTGCGCCAGCGCGTTGGGGTTGGTCAGCTCCTGCTGGATCTGCGCGACCTGCTGCGCCTTGAAGCGGGCGACCTCGGCATCGGCATAGGCCGGGCGACGCGCGACCTCGGCGAACAGATCGAGCGCCCCGCCCAGATTGGCGGAGGGGACGCCCATCGACAGCGTGCTGCGGTCGTTGCTGTTGTTGGCACTGAGCTGCATGCCGAGCCGTTCGCGCGCCTCGGCCAGCGCGTTGACGTCGTAATGCTCGGTGCCTTCGTCGAGCATCATCAGCGCCGTCTGCTGCGTACCGAGCCTGCCCGCGACATCGGCGGCATAGCCGGCATCGAAGCTGAGCACCGCCTGCGTCACCGGTACCGCGCTGCGCCGCGCATAGACCAGCTCGATACCGTTCGCGAGGCGGCTGCGTTCGACCTTGGGGAAAGTGAGCGCGGTGACCGGGCCGACCGCCGGGATCGCGCCGCGCGTTCCCTTCACCGCCTGTTCCGGAGCGGCGGTGACATCCTTCTTGGGTGGGACCTGCGCTTCCTGATAACCCTCGCGCGCGCCGGCGACGACGTTCACCGCGAGGACCGGGCGGGCCAGCCACGTGTCCGCCGCGGCCTTGACACTGGCCGGCGTCTGTGCGGCAAGGTCGGCGAGCTGTTTCTTGTAGAAGCCGGGATCGTTCGAATAGAGCGCCCCTTCCGCCAGGGCGACCGCCTTGCCGCCGAAGCCGCCGACCGCTTCCAGACCGCGCACGCGGCCGGCGACGCGGGTAGTCACGAAGCGCGACACCTCGTCCGCGGTCGGGCCGGTGCGAAGGAATTCCGCGGTCACCTCATCCAGCCGCTTCGCCGCCAGCGCGGCATCGACGCCCGGACGCACCAGCCCGGTAATGCTGAACGTACCGACCTGCGCAAACGCGCTGTTGTCGGCGGAAACCTGCGTGAACAGCTTTTCCTTGCGCACCAGTTCGTTGGTGAAGCGCGACGAGGCCATGCCGCCAAGGACGCCGGCGGCGACCTCCAGCGGGGCGGCATCCTTGTCGTTCAGGCCGGGGACCGCCCAATTGCGGCTGACCATGGTCGCGGCGACGCGATCCTTCAGCGTTACCGTCTGCGCGGCGGGCAGCGTCACCACCGGCGCGGCCGGCAATTCGCTCTTCGGCCCGGCCTTGATCGGGCCGAAATACTTCTCGACCAGCGGGCGCGCGGAGGCGACGTCGACGTCGCCGGCAAGGACCAGCACGGCGTTGTTGGGGCCGTAATGGCTGCGGAACCAGGTCTTGACCGTGTCGAGGCTGGCGGCGTCCAGATCGGCCATCGATCCGATCGTGTCATGGCCATAGGGGTGGGTGGCGGGGAACAGCCCTTCGGTCACCGCATAGCCGACGAGGCCGTAGGGCTGGTTGTCGCCCTGCCGCTTCTCGTTCTGGACGACGCCGCGCTGTTCGTCGAGCACGCCCTGCGTGATCGCACCGAGCAGATAGCCCATGCGGTCCGATTCGAGGAACAGGGCGCGGCTCAGCGCGGCGGTCGGCACCGTCTCGAAATAATTGGTACGGTCGAAATAGGTGGTGCCGTTGAAATCGGTCGCGCCGACCTGCTTCAGCGGCGCGAAAAAGTCGCCGGGCGCGTTTTCCGACCCGTTGAACATCAGATGTTCGAACAGGTGCGCAAAGCCGGTCGAGCCCTTGGGTTCGTGCTTCGACCCGACGTCGTACCAGACGCTGACCGCGACGACCGGCGCCTTGCGATCGGTGTGGACGACGACGCGCAGGCCGTTGGCGAGGGTGAATTGCTGATAGGGAATGTCCACCGCCTTGACGAGGGCCGCGACCGGCGCCGCCTTGACCGGAACCGGCCGGGTGGTCTGGGCGTGGAGAGGCGCGACGAGCGCGATCGATGCGACGCCGGCGAGCGCGAGAAGCTTCGTCATGACTGTGGATATTCCCCGGTAGACTTGAACGACTGTACTGCCTGACCATAACAGTGGAGATACCGGAGGCAAGCGACCGGGATGAATTTACCGTCGCGCAGCGGCGATGCGCGACCGATGCCTGCACGACACTTGTGTTGCACAATAGCAACACTACATTCCGGCAAGACAGATTAGGGGCGACTATGAACCTCGATAAATTCACCGACCGCGCCAAGGGCTTCCTGCAATCGGCGCAGACCGTGGCGATCCGCATGAACCACCAGCGGATCGCGCCGGAGCATATCCTGAAGGCCTTGCTGGAAGACGAGCAGGGCATGGCGGCGGGCCTGATCCAGGCCGCGGGCGGCGATGCCAGGCGCGCCGTCGCCGACACCGACGCGGCGCTCGCCCGCATTCCGGCGGTGTCGGGATCGGGTGCGCAGGCGACGCCGGGCCTCGACAACGACACCGTGCGCGTGCTCGACCAGGCGGAACAGGTCGCGGCGAAGGCGGGCGACAGCTTCGTCACCGTCGAACGGCTGCTGCTGGCGCTCGCGCTGTCGCCGACCACGGCGGCGGGCAAGGCGCTGAAGGCGGCGAACGTCACGGCCGACGGACTCAATACGGCGATCAACGACTTGCGCGGCGGACGCACTGCCGACACCGCCAGTGCCGAGGACCGCTACGACGCGCTGAAGAAGTTCGCGCGCGACCTGACGCAGGCGGCGCGCGACGGCAAGCTGGACCCGGTAATCGGCCGCGACGAGGAGATCCGCCGGACGATCCAGATTCTCGCGCGACGCACCAAGAACAACCCGGCGCTGATCGGCGAACCCGGCGTCGGCAAGACCGCGATCGCCGAGGGGCTGGCGCTGCGCATCGCGAACGGCGACGTGCCCGATACGTTGAAAGGACGCACGCTGATGTCGCTCGACATGGGCGCGCTGATCGCGGGGGCGAAGTATCGCGGCGAATTCGAGGAGCGGCTGAAGGGCGTGCTCGACGAGGTGAAGGCCGCGGAGGGCGACATCGTCCTGTTCATCGACGAGATGCACCAGCTGATCGGGGCAGGGAAATCCGAGGGCGCGATGGATGCCGGCAACCTGCTGAAACCGGCGCTGGCGCGCGGCGAGCTGCATTGCGTCGGCGCGACGACGCTCGATGAATATCGCAAATATGTCGAGAAGGACCCGGCGTTGCAGCGGCGCTTCCAGCCGGTGTTCGTCGGCGAGCCGACGGTCGAGGACACGATCAGCATCCTGCGCGGGCTGAAGGAGAAATACGAACTGCACCACGGCGTGCGGATCACCGACGGAGCATTGGTGTCGGCGGCGACGCTGTCGAA
Organism: Sphingomonas insulae; assembly: GCF_010450875.1. NCBI lineage: Bacteria > Pseudomonadati > Pseudomonadota > Alphaproteobacteria > Sphingomonadales > Sphingomonadaceae > Sphingomonas > Sphingomonas insulae. The sequence goes on along the minus strand of NZ_CP048422.1, from coordinate 778,185 downwards.
CCGCTACATCACCGACCGGTTCCTGCCCGACAAGGCGATCGACCTGATGGACGAGGCCGCCAGCCGCATCCGCATGGAGGTCGAGAGCAAGCCCGAGGAGATCGAGACGCTCGACCGGCGCATCCTGCGCCTCAAGATCGAGCGCGAGGGCCTGCGCCGCGAAACCGACGAGGCATCGCGCGACCGGTTCGAGACGCTGGAGGAGGAACTCGCCAACCTCGAACAGCAATCCGCCGAACTGACGCAGCGCTGGCAGGCGGAGAAGGACAAGATCGCCGGCGAGGCGAAGTTGAAGGAACAGCTGGACGGCGCCCGGCTGGAACTGGAGCAGGCACAGCGTGCCGGCGACCTCGCCAAGGCAGGCGAATTGTCCTACGGCCGCATTCCCGCGCTGGAGAAGCAGCTCGCCGAGGCGCAGAGCGTCACCAAGGGCGCGATGCTGCGCGAGGAGGTCACCGCCGACGATATCGCCGGCGTCGTCAGCCGCTGGACCGGCATTCCGGTCGAACGGATGCTGGCGGGCGAACGCGACAAGCTACTGCGCATGGAAGAGGTGATCGGCAAGCGCGTCATCGGCCAGTCCGATGCGGTCCGCGCCGTGTCCACCGCGGTCCGTCGGGCACGCGCGGGGTTGCAGGACCCGAACCGGCCGCTGGGATCGTTCCTGTTCCTGGGGCCGACCGGCGTCGGCAAGACCGAATTGACCAAGGCGCTGGCCGAGTTCCTGTTCGACGATCCCAATGCGATGGTGCGCATCGACATGAGCGAGTTCATGGAGAAGCATGCGGTCGCGCGGCTGATCGGCGCCCCTCCGGGCTATGTCGGCTATGAGGAAGGCGGCGTGTTGACCGAGGCGGTTCGGCGCCGGCCCTATCAGGTCGTGCTGTTCGACGAGGTCGAAAAGGCGCACAGCGATGTGTTCAACGTCCTGCTGCAGGTGCTCGACGACGGCCGCCTGACCGATGGACAGGGCCGGACGGTGGATTTCAGCAACACGCTGATCATCCTGACCTCGAACCTCGGTTCGCAATATCTCGCGAACCTGGAGGACGGGCAGAGCGTCGAGGCGGTCGAGCCGCAGGTGATGGAAATCGTGCGCGGGCATTTCCGCCCCGAATTCCTCAACCGGCTGGACGAGGTGATCCTGTTCCACCGGCTCGGCCAGGCGCACATGGCGCCGATCGTCGACATCCAGGTGGCGCGCGTCGGCAGGCTGCTCGCCGACCGCAAGGTGACGCTGGAGCTGACCGATGCGGCGCGGGCGTGGCTGGGACGGGTCGGCTACGACCCGGTGTATGGCGCGCGGCCGTTGAAGCGCGCGGTGCAGCGGTACCTGCAGGACCCGCTGGCGGACCTGATCCTGCGCGGCGAGGTGAAGGACGGCGCGACGGTGCAGGTCGACGAGGGCGACGGGAAGCTGGCGCTGGCCGTCGCTTGATGGCCCGCCTTTAGGCGACACACGAAAGGGGCGGCTCCTCGCGGAGCCGCCCCTCTTGCTTGAACCGGCGAACAGGTCAGAAGCTGAAGCTGGCGCCCGCGCGGAAGGTACGACCGACCACACCGGCATAATGCCAGCTCGGCAGATAGTTGACGCCCGAGTAGGACGACTGGGCCAGCGGCGCCTTTTCGTTGGTGAAGTTGCCGACGTTGACGAAGAACGAGAAGTCGTCGTTCACCCGCACCGTCGCGTTCAGATCCGCATAGATGAAGCGGCGGACGTTACAGAACTTCTGCTGCGCATCGGCGTTCGGATAGGTGTACAGGCTGCCCGCCGCACCGGCGCACGACAGGTCGATGGCGCCGTTGACCGGCGATTCCTCGTCCGCCGCCACCTGCCGGATCTTCGACACATAGTATGCGGTCGCCGTCAACGAGAGCGGGCCGAGTTCCAGCGTATTCTGCCAGTTGCCGCGCCACTTGGGCGTGCCTGCACCCGACGACAGTTCGTACGGCCCGAGCGTACCGACATATTTGCGGACGACGCCGTCGCCGAAGTCGACGTTGAACTTGAGCACCTGCGTCACGTCCAGCCGGCTGGTGAACTTGATGCCGTCCTGGATCGGCAACGCGACGGTGGCCGAATAGTCGATACCCTGCGTCTTGAAATAGCCGGCGTTGACGTACGGGCCGTTGATGACGAGCACGCGGGGCAGTGCGTTCGGGAACAGCGGATCGATCGCGTCGACCGCACCGACCGAATAGCCCGGGATCGCCGCCACCGCCGCCGTCGCCGCGGCCAGGTTGGTCTGCGAATAATAGGCCGCGCGGGCATCGCCGGCATTCGGACCGGCGACGATCACGTCCGACTTCTTGACGTTGTAATAGTCGACGGTGAGGCTGAACACGCGCGAGGGTGCGAACACCAGGCCGCCGGTGAAGCTGCGCGACGTTTCCGGCTTCAGATCCGGGTTACCCGAGAAGCCGCCACCGACGCTGTACGGCAGGATGTACGGGTTGCCGCTGTTGGCGCCGCCATGCTGCGCGATGAACGATGCGGGCGGCGAATAGGTGACGAAGCCCGGATAGCTCGAGCGCGGGTTGCTTTCGGCGAAGGTCGGTGCGCGGAAGCCCTGCGAATAGGTTCCACGGACCGACAGTTCGCGGATCGGCGTGAACTTCGCACCGATCTTTGGCGAGAAGTGGCTGAACCCTTCCGAATAGTGATCGTAGCGGCCCGAGGCATTGACCTCGAACTGCTCGACGATCGGCGCGCTCAACTCGAAATAGCCCGCCGACACCGTGTGCGCGCCAAAGGCGGCCGCGGTGTTGCTGTAGTTGAGCAACTGCGGGTTGGTACCCGGGTTGTTCAGCGTCTCACGACGCACCTGGCCGCCGACCGCCAGCTGCAACGGGCCGCCGGGCAGCTGGACCAGCGCCTTGCTGATCGAGGCGTCAAGCGATGCCAGCGAGGTCGACGACCGCGCCTCGATATCCGGCGCGACGAGCTGGCGGGCCGCTTCGGTGTTCAGCGACGGATTGACGAAGTTATAGGCGCCGGTGTTCACCGCCTGGCGCAGGCCGGCGATGCTGGGCGTGCCGAACTGCACGATCTTCAGGTTGTCGCGGGCGCCCACGGCCTCGACGCGCCAGTCCCAATCGTCGCCGAAGTGACCGTTGAAGCCGATCGCGCCGCGGATCAGCTCGTTACCGCGGTTCGACCCCGACAGGATGTCACCGAACAGGTAGTAGATGCGGGCCGAATTGCCTTCCGCCGCGAACGGATTGTTCGGGTTGAGCGTGCGGTCGGCAGCGGTGGCGCAGTTCGTGCCCGCGCCGCAAATGTAGACCGGCAGGACGATGCCGGGGTTGTTCGACGCGGTGAGCGGCGATGCACCGTACGGCTGGCGCTGGCGGATCGCCGATGGCGAGCTGGTCGGGTAGATGATGTTGACCTGGCTGTGCGAATAGCTGCCGAGGACATAGGCATCGATATCGTCGTTGATCTTGATGCTGAGCCGGCTGGTAAAGGAGAACTTCTCCTGCAGCGGCTGAACCTGACTGTAATCGCTCGTCAAATTACGCGCGCAGCCGGTGCCGCGGTTGGCGCCGGTGGTCGAGGTGAAGGTGCCGCCCGGGCAGTTCGCGTTGAGCAGCTGGAAATTGTAGAACGGCGACTGGGTACCCTGCGCGTTGGTGTACGTGCCGCTCGGGATATTGGTGACCGACCCGGTGAACGGATCATTGGGGTTGGTCTGGCCGGCGCGCACGACGATCGCGTTGGTCGTCGCCGTCGTCAGCGAGCTGTCGGCGGCATTGTTGTCCGACAGGCCGATCGACGACAGATCGGTGGTGTTGAAGGGGAAGCCGACGTCCCGGCCCGAGATGCGGCCGTCGCGCTGGTATTCGCCGTTGACGTAGAAGTTGAAGCCCTGGCGCTCGTAATCGCCGATGCCGGCGGTCATGTTGGCACGATAGCGCGAGCCATAGCCCTTTTCGCTGATCCCGCCCTCGGCGGTGCCGGTCACGCCGGTGAAGTGCTTCTTGAGAATGACGTTGACCACGCCGCCGATCGCGTCCGCGCCATAGGTCGACGAGGCGCCGTCCTTGAGCACCTCGACGCGCTCCACCGCGCTGAACGGGATCGAGTTGAGGTCGGTGTAGGCGTTGTGGCCGTCGTCGTTGATCGGGAAGGCGGCCGAGCGCAGGCCGTCGATCAGGATCAGGGTCGACGACACACCGAGGCCGCGCAGCGACACGGCGGAGCCGCCGGCGGAGAAGCCGCCCTGGAAACCGGTCGGGATCGAACCGGCGCTGTCGGCAGACACGGACCGCAACGCATCGGAAATGGTGGTGACGCCCGCCTTGGCAAGCGTGTCGCTGGTGAGGACGGTGACCGGCGACGGCGTTTCCGTGTCGGTACGACGGAACAGCGATCCGGTGACGACGATATCGCCGCCCTGATCCGCCGGAGCCGCCGGCGTCGCCTGCGCGTCGGGGGTCGTCGCATCGGTGGCCTGCTGCTGGATTTCGACGTCGCCCGGCGTCGGCGTATTCGTCGCGGCCGTGCCGGCGGGCGCCGTCGGGGTGGTCTGCGCCGCAGCGTGGCCCGAGGCCAGCGCGACGGCGAACGGCGTGACGGCGGCGAGCAGAACTGCCTTGCGCTTCATGGAGGTGATCGTCGTCATGTGCTTCCCTCACTGGCATTGAACGTCCCGATCCGCGTCTTGCGGTGCGGGGGCTCAAGCATCCCTTTCCCCGTCGGCCATCAGCCATCTGGAGACATGGTGCAGCAATGAAGCTGACATTTTCGGGTGTAAAGCGACGTTATAATTGGACAGTCAGTTTGACGCACACTGTCGCAGAAAAGACACAGATATTGTCCAAACCCGGTCATAGGGAGCGCATGATTGCTGCGACGCACCATCTCGCGATCGAACCCATGCGTTCAGCAAGGTCAGGGTTATTGCGCCGGCATCGCCCCTGCCAGCAGCATCGGATCGAGCCGCGCGTCGCGCCAGCGCAGGCTCCAGTGCAGGTGCGGACCGGTCGCGCGGCCGGTCGCGCCGACGGCGCCGACGGTTTGCCCCTGACGCACGTGGTCGCCGACCTTCACGTCGATCCGCGACAGGTGGAGGAAGGCGCTGTTCAATCCATCGCCGTGGTCGATCATCAGCAGATTGCCCTCCAGCGTGAAGGGATGGTCGGCGGCGAGGATGACGACCCCGTCGGCAGGCGCGACGACCGGGCTGCCCGTCGGCCGGGCGATGTCCGTCCCCGAATGATAGGCGCCGGGTTCGCCGCGATAGATGCGTTGCGCACCGAACAGGCCGGAAATGCGCCCGGTTGCGGGCCAGACGAATGGCTGGCGCCAGCCCTGCGCGTCGGTGGATAGCGCGCGCGCCGCAACGATCCGGGCGAGTTCGGCGGGCCGCAACTGCGCCATCACCGGATCGGGCGCGGGAAAGCGGGGCAGCGTGTCGAGCCGCTCGATCCGCCAGGCGCGCGGGGCGACGGCGAGCGCCCGGGTGACCTGACGCCCATCGGCCAAGACGGCCGCCAGCATCGCCTGTGGGCCGGCGTCGCGATCGAAGCCGACGACGAACAGGCCGTCGGGCGCAAGGGGCAGCGCCTTGCCGTCGAGCGTCACTGAGACGGCATCGCGCGGTGCGTGCACGACGATCAGGCCGCCCTGCATGACCGGGCCGGTCATGCGAAAGGTCGCCGCGGCAGGATCGACCTGTGCCGTCGGAGCCGCCACCGCGGGGGCCAGCTGCGCGGTGGCAGGCGCCGCTACGGTGGCGAGGAGCGCGAGCGCCGCGGCCGGCGTCATCGCGGTGCGAGCGCCTCGCTGGCCAGCTGGGCGGTGGCGAAGGCCTGTTGGCGGGCGACGCTCCAATAGCGCAGCATGTCGATCGGGATGCGCGCGCCGCTCGCGCCGCAGACGACATGGTCGCCCGGCGTCAGCACGCGAAAGCCGTTGGCCATGTAATGAAGCCGGGCGGCGCGGTCGGAATTGGAAACGAGCATGAGAGAGGGGTCCGTATCAGAGCAGGGTCGGCTGGTCGGGCTTGGCCGCGATATGGGTTCGTGCCGGCTTGCGCTCAACCTTCGCCGCCGGCGTACGCGTCGCCATGGCAGCGCCATCGTCGACGATCGCATCGACGCTGCCGTCGCGGAAGCGCAGCGTCACCGCGCCGGCCGCGCGCACGGTGGCGGCCGACGCCAGCGTCTCGCCGCCACGGGCCGTGACGCGGGCATAGCCGCGGTCGAGCACCGCATCGGGGTTGAGCGACTGGACCAGTCGCCACGTCGCCGCGAGCCGGTCGCGATTGCGGTCGACCTGGTTCTGCAGCACCGCCGGGCGCAACGCCCCGCTGGACCGGTCGAGCTGGCCGCGTGCCAGCGTGACGCGCCGTTCGAGCCCGCGATCGAGCCGCTGGCCCGCATCGTCGGCGCGCTGGCGCTGCGGGCCGAGCAGCGCGTCGCGCTTCGGCAGCAGCCTGGCCAATCCGGCAAGCCGTTCGCGGCCACGCTCCAGATAGCGGTTTGCACAGCGCTGCGTGCGTAAACCGTGGCTCTGGATCGTCAGCCGCAGGTCGGCGAGCACCGGCACCGCCAGCTCGGCCGCCGCGGTGGGGGTCGGCGCGCGCAGGTCGGCGGCGAAGTCGCACAGGGTCGTATCGGTTTCGTGGCCGACGGCGGAGATGATCGGGATCGAGCAGCCAGCGACGGCGCGGACCACCGGTTCTTCGTTGAACGCCCACAGATCCTCGATCGAACCGCCGCCGCGCGCGACGATGACGAGATCGGGCCGCGGCACCGGCCCGTCCGCGGGCATCGCATCGAAGCCGCGCACCGCGGCGGCGACCTCTTCGGCCGCGCCCTGCCCCTGCACCTTGACCGGCCAGACGATGACGTGGGTCGGGCAGCGATCCTCCAGCCGATGGAGGATATCGCGGATCACCGCACCGGTGGGCGAGGTGACGACGCCGATCGTCCGCGGCAGATACGGCAGGCGCCGTTTGCGCGATCCATCGAACAGCCCCTCGCCCGCCAGCTTCGCCTTCAGCTTTTCGAACAGCGCCATCAGCGCGCCGGCGCCCGCCAGCTCCATCCGTTCGATGACGATCTGGTATTTCGAGCGGCCGGGATAGGTCGTGAGCTTGCCGGTCGCGATCACCTCGATCCCGTCCTGGGGGGCGAAGGCGAGCGCGTTCGCCTGCCCCTTCCACATCACGCCGTCGATCACCGCGGCATCGTCCTTCAGCGCGAGATAGACATGACCAGAGGTCGCGCGCTTGTAGCCCGAGATTTCGCCACGGATGCGGACATGACCGAATTCGCCCTCGACCATCCGTTTGAGCTTGAAGCTGAGCTCGCCGACCGACAGCGCGAATGCGTTGTCGCCGGGGCGCTCCTCGGCTAGCAGCCTCGCATCGGTATCGGATAGGGAATCTGGCATGAACGTCCTGCTGCTGGGCTCAGGCGGCCGCGAGCACGCACTCGCGTGGAAACTGGCACAATCGGCCCTCCTCGATACGCTCTACGCCGCGCCTGGCAACCCCGGCATCGCCGCACATGCGACCTGCGTCGCGCTGGATGCGACGGATCATGCCGCGGTCGTGGATTTCGTGCGCGATCATGACGTTGGGCTCGTCGTGATCGGACCGGAAGCGCCGCTGGTGGATGGCCTCGGCGATACCCTGCGCGCCGGCGGCGTGCCGGTGTTCGGGCCGGACCGGGCGGCCGCGCAGCTGGAAGGATCGAAGGGGTTCACCAAGGACCTGTGCCGCCGCGCCGAGATTCCGACCGCCGGCTACGTCCGCGTCAACAACCGAACCGAGGCGGAGGCGGCGCTGGCCGGCACCTTCTCCTATCCCGTCGTCATCAAGGCCGATGGCCTGGCCGCGGGCAAGGGTGTGGTGATCGCGACCAGCGAGGCCGAGGCGGCCGCGGCGTTCGACACGATGTTCGGCGGCGGCGATGCGCCGGTGGTGCTGGAGGAATTCCTCGACGGTGAGGAGGCGAGCCTGTTCGTGCTGACCGACGGCGTTTCGCTGATGCCGTTCGGCAGCGCGCAGGACCACAAGCGCGTCGGCGAGGGCGATACCGGCCCGAACACCGGCGGCATGGGCGCCTATAGCCCCGCACCGGTGCTGACCCCGGCGTTGGAGCGGCAGGCGATCGAGCGGATCGTCGCACCGACGGTGAAGGCAATGGCGGACGAGGGCATGCCGTTCAGCGGCGTGCTGTACGCCGGACTGATGCTGACGGCCGCGGGGCCGAAGCTGATCGAATATAACGCGCGGTTCGGCGATCCCGAATGCCAGGTGCTGATGCTGCGCTACCAGGGCGATCTGGTCGAGATGCTGCTGGCGGTGGCGCAAGGGCGGCTGGCCGCGCTGCCGGCGGCGCAATTCTCCGACGATGTCGCGATGACGGTGGTGCTGGCGGCGGCGGGCTATCCCGGCACGCCCGCAGCGGGCGGCACGATCCGCGGCATCGATGCCGCGGAGGCCGGCGGCGCGGTGGTATTCCAGGCGGGGACACGGCGGGATGGAGAAACGCTGGTGGCGAGCGGCGGACGGGTGCTGGCAGTCACCGCGACCGGTGCCGACATCGCGGTGGCACGGGACGCCGCCTATCGCGGGATCGACGCAGTCGACTTTCCCGACGGGTTCTGCCGCCGCGACATCGGCTGGCGCGAACTGGCGCGCTGAGACACGCACCCACGCGAAGGCGCGGGGAGGACCGTCGGTCGGGCACCGGCTCGACCGACCGTTAGCACGGGCGCCGGCAGATCAGCCTTCGTTGCGCAGCGGGCGGGCGAGCAGCGCGCCGATCACCTCGGCGACCGGCGCGCCCTCCAGCAGGCGGCAGACGGCGGCGGTGACCGGCATGTCGACGCCGGCCTCCGCGGCGGCTTCCGCCAGCACCGGCGCGGTGAACGCCCCTTCCGCCACGGTACGACGATCGGCGAGCAGGGTCGCTGCCGCCTGCCCCTGGCCCAGCCCGACGCCCAGCGAAAAGTTGCGACTGCTGGTCGAACTGCACGTCAACACGAGATCGCCGAGCCCCGAAAGGCCCGAGAGGGTTTCGGCACGCGCACCCCGCGCCAGCCCGAAACGCGTCATCTCGGCAAAGCCGCGTGCGATCAGCGCGGCGCGGGCGTTCTGGCCAAGGCCGGCGCCATCCACCACGCCGCAGGCGATCGCGAGCACGTTCTTCACCGCGCCGCCGATCTCCGCACCGACGACGTCGCTGCTCGCATAGGGGCGGAAATGCGGGGCGGCGAGCCGTTCGGACAGCGCCCGGCCGAGCGCCTGGTCCGCAACCGCCAGCGTCACCGCGGTCGGCAGGCCGGCGGCGACTTCATGCGCGAAGGTCGGCCCGGACAGGACCGCGACGGGAGCTTGCGGATGCACCGCGCGCGCGACCTCGCCGACCAACCGGCGCGTGCCGGCCTCGATTCCCTTGGCGCAGAGCACCAGCGGGCGCGTGCCGACGTCGACCTGCGACAGGACCGCGCCGACGTGCTGCGCCGGGGCGACGACCAGCAGCGCATCGCTGTCGGCCAGATCGGCATGGTCGCCGGTGGCGCGGATCGAGCGCGACAGCGGCACGCCGGCGAGGAACAAATGGTTTTCGTGCGCGGCGTTGATGCCCGCGACCACCTCCGGCTCGCGCGCCCACAACGTGACGGGTTCGCCGCGATGCGCCGCGACCTGGGCGAGGGCCGTGCCCCAGGCACCGCCGCCGATGACGCCGATCTTCATGCTTTTACTCCGGCGCCGCGGACGGCTTGCGCATCGGGATCGAGCGGCCAGCGGGCGCGTGCCGGCGTGTCGAGCGGATCGGTGAGCCCGGCGGCGAAGCGCTCGGCGCCGGCCCAGGCGATCATCGCCGCATTGTCGGTGCACAGCCATAACGGCGGGGCCACGAAGCGCAGGCCGTTGTCGGTGGCGAGGCGCTGGAGCGCGGTACGGACCGCGGTATTGGCGGCGACGCCGCCGGCGACGACCAGCGCGCTCGCCGCGATTCCCGCGATGCCGCGCTGCGTCCGGTCGATCAGGCAATCGACGACCGCGGCCTGGAACGAGGCGGCGATATCCTCGGGCGCATGGTGCCCGACAGCGCGCGCGACCGCGCTCTTGAGGCCGGCGAACGAGAAATGCGGCTCTGCCGATCCCTTCAGCGGTCGCGGCAGCGGCACGATCGCGCGGCCGAGCGCCGCGGCGCGTTCGACGTTGGGGCCGCCGGGGAAGCCCAGGCCGAGCAGCTTGGCGGTCTTGTCGAACGCCTCGCCCGCGGCATCGTCGATCGTCGTCGCGATGCGGCGATAGCGGGCGACCCCCTCGACCAGCAGCAGCTGGCAATGGCCGCCGGAGACGAGCAGCAGCAGATAGGGGAATTGCAGGTCTGGGTCCGACAGCCGCGGGCTGAGCGCGTGCCCCTCCAGATGGTTGACCGCGATCAGCGGCTTGCCCGCAGCATGTGCCAGCGCCTTGCCCGTGACGAGGCCGACCATGACCCCGCCGATCAGGCCCGGGCCGGCCGTGGCGGCGACCGCATCGACCTGGTCGAGGCGCAATCCGGCATCCGCAAGCGCGGCCTGGATCAACGGCTCCAGCGCCTCGACATGCGCGCGCGCGGCGATTTCGGGTACGACGCCGCCGAAGGGGGCGTGCGCCGCCTCCTGCCCGGCGAGGCGGTGGCTCAGCACCTGCCGATCGCTGGTGACGAGCGCGGCGGCGGTCTCGTCGCAGGAGGATTCGAGGCCGAGGATGATCCGGGGAGCCATGCGCCCTTCCCTAACGCGACGCGCAGAACTTGTCGAAGGGTGGTGGTTTCGGCATGGCGGCACCGTTGAAGGAGGCACGGTTTGGCGATCAGGTTCAGGCTCGGCACGCGGGGATCGCCGCTTGCGCTGACGCAGGCGGGGATGGTGCGCGATGCGCTGTGCGCCGCGCACGGCTGGCGCGAGGACGAGGTGACGCTGGTCGTGATCCGCACCACCGGCGACCGGGTGCAGGATCGCGCGCTGGCCGAGATCGGCGGCAAGGCGCTGTGGACCAAGGAGCTGGACCGCGCGCTGCTCGACCGCGAGATCGACGCGGCGGTGCATTCGATGAAGGACGTCGAGACGATCCGGCCGCCGGCGATCCGCATCGCCGCGATGCTGCCGCGGGCCGACGTGCGCGACCGGCTGATCGGCGCGGAGACGATCGCGGCGATCGTCGCGGGCGGCACCGTCGGCACCAGTTCGCCGCGGCGGCGCGCGCAGGTGCTGCGGTTGCGGCCCGACCTCAACGTCGTGCTGTTCCGCGGCAATGTCGACACGCGGCTGGCGAAGCTGGCGGCGGGCGAGGCGGATGCGACCCTGCTGGCGGCGGCGGGGCTCGACCGGCTGGGCCGCGAGGGCATCGGCCGGGCGATCCCGACCGACGTGATGCTGCCCGCGCCGGCGCAGGGTGCGGTCGGGATCGAGGTCCGCAGCGACGACGAGGGTGCGGCGATGGTCGTCGCCGCGATCGACGATCCCGCGACCAGCGCCTGTGTGCTGGCCGAGCGCGCGTTCCTGGCCGCACTGGGCGCCGACTGCCATTCGCCGGTCGCGGCGCTCGCCGGCCTGTCGGGCGAGATGCTCAGCCTGCGCGCCGAACTGATCGCGGAGGACGGCAGCGCCGGCGTCGAGGGTGCCGGCGAAGGCACCGATGGCAGCGTGGTCGCGGCCGAGCTGGCCGCGGACCTGCTGGCCCGCGCGCCCGACGTGGTGCGACGCCTGTTCCAGCCGTGAGCGGCGGCCTGCTCGTCGTCCGCCCCGAACCCGGCAATGCGCGCACCGTGGTGCGCCTGCGGGCGGGCGGGGGCCGCGACGTGATCGCCTGGCCCTTGTTCGCGCCCGCGCCGGTGCCGTGGGAGGCGCCCGATCCCGCCCGCCACGATGCGCTGCTGGTGACGAGCGCCAACGCCATGCGGCTGGGCGGCGCGGGACTTGCGCGACTGACGGGCTTGCCGGTGATCGCGGTGGGCGCCGAAACGGCGGCGGCGGCCACGGCGGCGGGGTTCCGGGTCGCGACGATCGGCGACGGCGGCGTCGATGCGGCGCTGGCCGCAGGGCGCGCGACCGGGCTGGAGCGGCCGTTGCACCTGGCCGGCCGCGAGCATGTCGACAGCGGCCATCCGACGGTCATCGTCTATGCCAGCGCCGATGTCTCGACCGACGCGGCGGCGTTCGCCGCTGCGGCCGGCGGGCGCATCGTGCTGCTGCATTCGGAGCGGGCGGCCATGCGCGTCGCGACACTGCTCCCGGGCCGGCGCGAAGCCATCGGGATCGCAGCGTTGAGCGCGAAGGTGCGAACGGCGGCCGGCGATGGCTGGGGCATCGCGCTGACGGCGGACGTGCCGCGCGATGCGGCACTGTGTTCGCTGGTGCTCCAACGGGCGATTGACCGGGCCGCGGACGCCGGGGATAAGAGGCCATGACCGACTATGTGCCGATCGACCATGGGCGCGGGACGACGCGCGCGCGCGGGCTGCGGACCCGCGTGTTCCTGGCGATCATCGCGCTGGCGTTCGTCGCCGGGGCGGTGCTGACCGGCTATCTGATGAAGCGCGTGACCTGGCTCGGCGGCACGTCCGCCGCGCAGGGGGCGGTCGCGGCCAAAAAGGCGCATCCCGAACCGACCAACTTCAATCCCGCACAACCGCTCAACGCCAATGGCGAAGCGGTGAATGCCGCGCTCGACCCGGCGGCGCTCGCGTCCCGAGAGGCGACGCTGGCGGGTCAATTGACGGCGCTGGAGGCGCGTACCGCCGCGGTGACCAGCGATGCCGCCGCTGCCGCCACGCAGGCCGGCCGGGCCGAAGGCATGCTGATCGCCTTTGCGGCACGGCGGGCGCTCGATCGCGGCGTCGGGCTCGGCTATCTCGAGGAACAGTTGCGCGGCCGCTTCGGCCGGGTGCAGCCGCGCGCCGTCAGCTATGTGATCGAGGCGGCGCGGCAGCCGGTGACGCTGGAGGACCTGCGCCAGGGTCTGGACGCGATCGGGCCAGGCCTCTCCACCGCAAGCGGCGAGGGCTGGCTGACCAGCCTGCGCCGTGAACTCGGTGGGCTGGTCGTGCTGCGACAGGCCGGCACGCCCTCGCCCCGCCCGGCCGATCGGCTGGCCCGCGCCCGGCGGCTGCTCGACAGCGGCCAGGTCGAAGCCGCCCACGCCGAGGTCGCACGCCTGCCCGGCGCCGGCGATGCGGGCAACTGGATGCAGGCCGCCGAACGCTACGTGCTGTCGCGCCGCGCGCTCGACGTTATCGAGAATGCGGCGATCCTGGGTCAGGCGAACAAGCCGATGGTCACCGCCAACGCGCCCGCTCCCGCGGCGGAACTGCCCGCGATGCCCGACGCCGTGTCGAACGAGGAAGAGACCACCTCCGTCGGCATGTAGCCCCGGTCAGGTCGGGTCAGGTCAGGTCAGCGCAGGCTGACCTGCAGGCCATCCATCACGAACTGCACCGCCAGCGCCGCCAGCAACACGCCGAGCAGGCGGGTGATGACCGCCTCGATCCGGGTGCCGAGCAGGCGCATCAGCGGCCCGGCGGCGAGCAGCGCGGCAAGGGTCAGCAACAGGATCGTCGCCATGGCGCCCAGCACCACCAGCGTCGCCTCCACCCCGGTCGTGCGCGCCATCAGCAGCATGACCGTCGCGATCGATCCCGGACCGGCGATCATCGGCATCGCCATCGGAAAGATCGAGACGTCCTCGACCTCCGGATCCGCGGCGACCTCGGCGGCACGATCCTCGCGGCGCTGGGTGCGCTTTTCGAACACCATCTCCAGCGCGATGAGGAACAGCATGATGCCGCCGGCGATGCGGAAGCTCGCCAGGCTGATGCCGAGGCCGCGCAACAGGTCTTCGCCGACCAGCGCGAAGACCAGCAGGATCGCGGTGGCGACGCCGACCGCGCGGATCGCCATCGCCCGCCGCTGCGCCGCCGACGCCCCCGCGGACAGGCCGGCATAGATCGGTGCGCAGCCGGGCGGATCGATCACCACGAAGAACGTGATGAGCGACGAGACGAACAGCTCGATCACAGCCCTGCCTCGACGGCGTCGCGGCGGCACGCGGACACGTAGGTGTTGCGGATCAGGCAGGCGATCGTCATCGGCCCGACCCCGCCCGGCACCGGCGTGATCGCCCCTGCGACCCCGCACGCGGAGGCGAAGTCGACGTCGCCGACCAGCCCGGCATCGGTGCGGTTGATGCCGACGTCGATGACGGTCGCACCGGGCTTGATCCAGTCGCCCTTGACGAAGTGCGGGATGCCGACCGCGGCGACGACGATATCCGCCCGGCGGGTATGCGCGGCGACGTCGCGGGTGCGGCTGTGCACGATGGTGACGGTGCAGCTCTGCTGGAGCAGCAGCTGCGCCATCGGCTTGCCGACGATGTTGGAACGACCGACGACCACCGCCTCCAGCCCGGACAGCTGCGGATGCACGTCCTGCAACAGCATCAGGCAGCCGAGCGGCGTGCACGGCACGAAGCCCTCGGCGCCGATCGCCAGCCGGCCGGCATTGACCGGGTGGAAGCCGTCGACATCCTTGTCGGGATCGATCGCGAGCAGCACGGCCTGCGCATCGATATGCGCCGGCAGCGGCAGCTGGACGAGGATGCCGTCGACCGCGGGATCGGCGTTCAGGCTGGCCACCAGCGCCAGCAGCGTGGCCGAATCGGTGTCGGCGGGCAGCCGATGCTCGAAGCTCTCCATGCCGGCATCGCGCGTCGCCTTGCCCTTGTTGCGGACATAGACGGCGGACGCGGGGTCTTCGCCGACCAGCACCACCGCCAGCCCCGGCGCGCGGCCGGTGGACTGGCGAAACGTCGCGACATGGGCGGCGATACGGGTGCGGAGCGCAAGGGCATGCGCCTTGCCGTCGATGATCGTGGCGGTCATGCCGCGACCTCATAGAGACTGGCGGCGATCTTCGCCAGCGCGTGCGGGTCGCCGGCGATATGCAGCCGCTTCAGCCGCGCGGTGTCGCCGGCGATCAGTCGCACCGCGCGCCGCGGTACGCCGAAGGTGGCGGCGACGAGCGCCAGCAGGGCCGCATTCGCCTTGCCGTCGACCGGCGGTGCGGCAAGGCGGGCGACGACATGCGCATCGCCGCCCGCCGCCAATGCGTCGCGTCCGCCGCGCGGCGTGACGCGGACGGCAAGGACGATGCCGTCGTCCCGCTCCGCCCACGCCGCCATGCGATCACATCGCGCCGTTCGCCATCAGGCTGACCGCGAGGTTGGGCAAGATGACGCTGTCGAGGATGCGGATGACGATCAGCACGACCAGCGGCGCAAGGTCGATGCCGCTGATGTTCGGCAGGATGCGGCGGAGCGGCCGGTAGAGCGGCTCGGTCAGCCGGTCGAGGCCATAGTGCAGCGAGCTGACGAAGTTGTTCGACGTGTTGATGACGTTGAACACGATCAGCAACGACAGCACGAACTGGATCATGATGATCCACCACAGGACGTTCAGCAGCACCTGGATGATCTGGATGAGGGTAAGCGCGATCACGCGTGGCTCCGAAGTTGGGGTGTACGCCGGACCTAGCGGGTTCGGGCGTCGGCGAACAGGGGCGTCGGCGAACCGGGGCGCCGGGAACGGACGTGTCGGCCCCTGCCCCATCGGCCCTTGCCCGATCGACGCCCCGCTGCGCCGGCGGCGTCAGGCGTCAGGCGTCAGGCGTCGGGCGTCGGGCGTCGGGCGTCAGGCGTGGACCAGCGTCCCCGCACCGGCCGAGGTGAAGATCTCCAGCAGCATCGCATGGGGTACCCGGCCATCGAGGATCACCGCGGCGTCCACTCCCGATTCGACCGCGGCGACGCAGGTATCGACCTTGGGGATCATGCCGCCGCTGATCGTCCCGTCCGCCTTCAGCGCCGCGATCCGCTCGGGGTCGAGATCGGTCAGCAGCCGCTTGTCCTTGTCGAGCACGCCGGCGACGTCGGTCAGCAGGAAGAAGCGCGACGCGCCGAGCGCGCCGGCGATCGCACCGGCCATCGTATCAGCATTGATGTTATAGGTGTGGCCGTCGGCACCCAGCGCGATCGGCGCGACAACGGGGATGATGCCGCTGCCCGACAGCGTGTCGAGGATCGTGCGATCGACCGCCACCGGCTCGCCGACGAAGCCCAGGTCGACGTGCCGCTCGATCCCCTGCAACGTATCGGGCGTGTCGCGCCCGACCTTCACCGCGGTGACCAGATTGGCGTCCTTGCCCGAAATGCCGACGGCGCGGCCGCCCGCCTGCCCGATCCAGGCGACGATTTCCTTGTTGATCGACCCCGCCAGCACCATTTCCGCGATCCGCGCCGTTTCGGCATCGGTGACGCGCAGCCCGTCGACGAAGCGCGATTCGACGCCCAGCCGCTTCAGCATCGCGCCGATCTGCGGCCCGCCGCCATGGACGACGACCGGGTTGATGCCCACCGCCTTCAGCAGCACCACGTCCTCCGCGAAGTCGCGGGCGAGCTCGGGGTCGCCCATCGCATGCCCGCCGTATTTCACGACGAACGTCTGCCCCGCATAGCGCTGCAGATACGGCAGCGCCTCGGTCAGCGTTTCGGCCTTGGCGAGCAGCGCGGCGGTGGCGGGCGAGGCGGCGGGCGAGTCGGTCATGGACGCGCCCTTAGCGGCCTATCCCCCGGCTTCAAAGGGGCCGGCGATCCAGCCGGCGACCCAGGCCGACGAACACATAGATCAGCGGCGGCACCAGCAGCGCCGACAGCGTCACCTTGGCGATCATCTGGCCGATCAGCAGCTCGCCGATCGGAAAGACCCCGAAAAAGGCGATGGTCGCGAACAGGAAGGTATCGACGATCTGGCTCAGCATGCTGGCGATGCCCGCGCGCAGCCACAACAGGCTCGCGCCCTCGCGCCCCTTCAGCCAGGAAAAGATCGTGACGTTCAGCGTCTGCGAGATGCCATAGGCGACGATGCCGCCGAACCATATCCGCCAGGTCGCGCCCAGGATCAGCTGGATCGCATCGCGATTGGCGGGCTGCATATCGGGCGAGGCCGGCAGCAGGTGGACGATCCACGACAGGACGATCGATACGATCAGCGGCACGAACCCGAACAGCACCAGCTTGTTGGCGGTCGCCCCGCCGTGCAGTTCGGCGACCGCGCTCGACACGACGACAAGCAGCAGGAAGGCGAAGATGCCCGCCTCCACCGCCAGCGGCCCGACGCCGAACACCGGCCCCAGCGCCGAAAGCGGACCCAGCGCGACCTGCTTGTTGCCGAGCACGCCGGCGATGCAGACCATGCCGCCGTAGAAGATCGAATAGGCGAAGAGCGAGCGCGGAATGGCGCGGGCGGGGGTATCCATCGCCGCGACGCTAGCGGGTTTGGCGCCAAGATCAAACCGGTTGCCGCCGGCGGGCGCTGCCGATGCGCATGCTCCTCGCCCCCAATCCACCCCTCACCCCGGACGTGTTCCGGGGTCCACTCCGCAGCGAGGCGCACGGCTCAAGCCCCTTGCTCTACGCTCGCGCCCCGGTGGACCCCGGAACACGTCCGGGGTGAGGGAGGGAGCTTGGCGGAGCACAGCCCACCCCCATTCCCGCTGGCCTCACGAAAAACGCCGTGTATGCTGGCCTGTCGCTGCCGGGGGGCTGCGGCAATTCATTCCCGCAGGGCCATTCATGCATCGTATCCTGATCGGCATAGCCGGCATCCTCGTCATTCTGGGCATCGCTTTCGCCCTGTCCACCGATCGCCGGGCGATCCGGCTGCGCGTGGTCGGCGCCGCATTCGCGTTACAGGCGGTGATCGCGACGATCGTGCTGTACTGGGGGCCGGGGCGCGCCGCCCTTGCCGGGGCGTCCGCCGGGGTCTCGGCGCTGCTCGGCTATTCGCAAAAGGGTACCGAGTTCCTCTTCGGCAAGCTCGCCGCGCCCGAAATCGGCGGCCAGAGCTTCGCCATCGCGGCGCTGCCGGTCATCATCTTCTTCGCCAGCCTCGTCTCGATCCTCTATTATCTCGGCGTGATGCAGCTGGTGGTCCGCTGGGTCGGCGGCGCGATCGAAAAGGTCGTCGGGACCTCGAAGGTCGAATCGCTGTGTGCCGCCGCGAACATCTTCGTCGGCCAGTCGGAATCGCCACTGGTCATCCGCCCCTATCTCGCCGGCCTCACTCCGCCGCAGCTGTTCACGGTCATGACCAGCGGCATGGCGGGCGTCGCCGGTACGATCCTGGCGGCCTATGCCTCGATGGGCATCCGCATCGAATACCTCCTCGCCGCCAGCTTCATGGCGGCGCCCGGCGGCATCCTGATGGCTAAGATCATCATGCCCGACCGCAGCATGCCCCCGAAGGGGAACTGCCGCTCGGCGACGTTCCCGACGCCGACCGCCAGATCGCGCTTGCCGACCATCGCGTCAGCGGCGCCGGCCCCGCCGCGCTGCTGCCGGAAGGAACGCCGGGCGAGCCGCTGCCCGACGCCAGCCACGACGAGGAAAAGCCCGCCAACCTCATCATGGCCGCCGCCCAGGGGGCGCAGACCGGCGTGCGCCTCGCCGTCGCGGTCGGCGCGATGGTGCTGGCGTTCGTCGCGCTCGTCGCCCTCGCCAACGGGCTGCTCGGCGGGATCGGCAACATGGTCGGCCTGCCCGGCCTCAGCTTCCAGGCCCTGCTCGGCTATGTCTTCCAGCCGGTGATGTTCCTGCTCAACGTGCCGTGGAACGAAGCGGGGATCGCCGGCGGCCTGTTCGGCGAAAAGATCGTGCTGAACGAATTCGTCGCCTATATCGACCTGGGTCAGCAAAAGGGCCTGTCGCACCAGACCGTCGCCGTGGTCACCTTTGCGCTGTGCGGGTTCGCCAATTTCTCGTCGATCGCGATCCAGATGGCGGTCACCGGCAGCCTTGCCCCCAACCAGCGGCCGATGATCGCGAAGCTCGGGTTGCGCGCGCTGGCGGCGGGCAGCCTCGCCAACCTGATGTCGGCGGCGCTCGCCGGGCTGCTGATCGGCTGATCGCCCCGGCATGACCGGCCTCAGGCGCTCCCTCGGGTCGGGCCAGCTTGCGATGATCGCGATCGGCGGCGCGGTCGGCACCGGGCTGTTCCTCGGCAGTGGCTTTGCGATCGGGCTCGCCGGCCCCGCCGTCCTGGTCAGCTATGCGATCGGCGGGCTCGTCACGCTGGCATTGATGGGGTGCCTGGCCGAAATGACGGTGGCGGACCCGGCGACCGGATCGTTCGGCCTGTTCGCGGAACGCTATCTCGGCCGGTTCGCCGGCTTTCTCGTCCGCTACGCCTATGTCACCTGCATCATCCTGGCGATCGGGACCGAGGTGACGGCGGTCGCCATCTATATGCGATACTGGGCACCGGACGTACCGGGGCTGTGGTGGATCGCCGGCTTCGCGCTCGCGCTGCTGGCGGTGAACCTCGCCAGCGTGCGCCTGTTCGGCGCGGTCGAATACGTCTTTTCCGCGATCAAGATCGCCGCGATCATGGGGTTCGTCGCGGTCGGACTGTGGGTGATCGTGCGCAGCGGGATCGGCCTGACGCACTATACCGCGCATGGCGGCTTCGCACCCAATGGCATTCGCGGCATCTGGACCGCGGTGATCGTGTCGATCTTCAGCTACCTGAGTATCGAGATGATCGCCGTCGCCGCCGGCGAGGCGCATGACCCCGAACGTGCGATCGTTCGCGCGTTTCGCTCGACGATGGTGCGGCTGGCGCTCTTCTATCTCGGCAGCCTCGCGGTGATGCTGGCGATCGTCCCGTGGACGCAGGCCGGCACCGCGACGAGCCCGTTCGTGACGGTGATGCAGGCGACCGGCGTGCCCTATGCCGCGGGCGTCATCAACGCGGTGGTGCTGATCGCCGCATTGTCGGCGATGAACAGCCAGCTCTACACCGCGTCGCGCATGCTGTTCAGCCTGGCGGAAAGCGGCCTGGCCCCCCGCCGGCTGGCGCGGGTGGGCACGCGGGGCGTGCCGGTGCAGGCGTTGCTGGTATCGGCGGCGGGGATCGGTGTGGCCGGCGGCGTCTATGCCTGGCGGCCGGACGCGGCGTTCGGGGTGATGATCGCGGTGTCGATCTTCGGCGCGCTGTTCACCTGGGGGATGATCTTCGTCACCCATCTGGCATTCCGGCGTCGTCACGGCGCGCCGGCGGCGTTCCGGATGTGGGGCTATCCGGGGACGAGCATCGTCGGTGCGGGCGCGATTCTTGCGATCCTGCTGACGACCCCGTTCACCGCGCCATTCGCGCTGACCCTGGTGTACGGCGTGCCGTTTTTGGCGGTGCTGGCGCTGGTCTATCTCGTCCGGTTCAGTGCCCTTTCGTCATCCCGACGAAAGTCGGGACCCATGGATGCAGGCGGGTGATGGGAAGGCGACCCGACCCAACGCATTGAAAGCATGGATCCCGGCGTTCGCCGGGATGACGAATGGAGGCGACCGGCGTCCTTATTCGTCCGTCCGCATCTTCACCTTGTTGGGCAGGTCCTTGCCCTTGGTGCGACGCGAGGGCAGCTGCACCGGGTTCTTCTTCTTCCACTCCTTGTACGTCATCGGCCCGTCGGGCGTCTCGACGATCGTATCGTCCAGGCTCATCGCATCATCCTCAGCGTGTCGGCTCCGGCGTCGGGCCGCTGTAATCGTAGAAGCCGCGACCGGTTTTGCGGCCATACCATCCCGCCTCGACATATTTCACCAGCAGCGGTGCCGGGCGGAACTTGGGATCGCCCGTCCCCTCGAACAACACGCGCGTGATCTCCAGGCAGGTGTCGAGGCCGATGAAGTCGGCCAGCGTCAGCGGCCCCATCGGATGGTTGAGGCCCAGTTGGCAGGCAAGATCGATGTCGCGGATGGTCGCGACGCCCTCACCCAGCGCGAACACCGCCTCGTTGATCATCGGCATCAGCACGCGGTTGACGATGAATCCCGGCGCGTCGTTGGCGCGCACCACCGCCTTGCCGAGCCGATCGGCATAGTCCTCGATCGTCGCGACCGTGGCGTCCGAGGTGGCAAGGCCGCGGATCACCTCGATCAGGCCCATCACCGGCACCGGGTTGAAGAAGTGCACGCCGATGAAGCGCGCCGGATCGGGCGTCGCCTGCGCCAGCCGCGTGATCGGGATCGACGAGGTGTTGGAGGCAAGGACGGCATCCGCCGCCAGCACCGCGCCGACATCCTTGAAGATCGCGCGCTTGATCTCCTCACGCTCCGTCGCCGCCTCGATCACCAGCCCGCATTCGCCCATCGTCGCGACGCCGGCGACCGGTTCGATCCGGGCGAGCGTCGCATCGCGGGTCGCCGCGTCGATCTTTTCCTTCTCGACCGCCCGCGCCAGCTGCCTGGCGATCCCCGCCTTGCCCGCCTCGGCACGTTCGGCCGACACGTCGGTCAGGATGACGCGATAACCCGCCGTGGCCGAAACCTGCGCGATGCCCGCGCCCATCTGGCCCGCACCGATGACACCGACTGCCCGCATTTCCGACTCTCCATCTCGTTTGCCCGACGCCATAGCGGCTTTCGCCGCCGCTGCCAGCCGGATAGGCTCATCGCCACAGGGGACGTGCGGATATGATCGACATGGGCGATGCGGGCGTATTAGCACCAGGCCGGTTTCGGGCGGTGCGGGCGATCGTGTGGATGGTGCTGCTGTTCGGCGTCGCCTCGTTCCTGCTGTTTCCCGGGTGGCTGCGCGTGCCAGCGCTGTATCGCGACATGGCGCGGGTGGTGACGACGATCCTCGCTTATGCCGCCTATGCCGTCGCGGTCCACCGGGGCGAGCGGCGCGGACCGGTCGAGATCGCCCCGCGCCCGCTGTTGCCCGAGTTGGCGGCCGGCCTCGCGATCGGGGCGGGCATGTTCGCGCTCGTCTTCGCCATCCTGCGGTTTGCGGGGGCCTATACGATTGCGGCGGGAGTCTGGAACGACTGGCCGAGCGACCTGCTCGATGCGCTGCGCACCGGTTTCGCCGAAGAGCTGCTGTTGCGCCTGATCGTGTTCCGCCTGCTGATGCGCGCGGTGGGGATGTGGCCGGCGCTGACGCTATCGGCGCTGCTCTTCGGGGCGCTGCACCTCGCCAATCCCCATGCGAGCTATGTCGCCGCGGTCGCGATCGTGGTCGAGGCGGGGCTGATGCTCGCCGCCTTCTACCTGCTCAACGGTCGCATCTGGATGGCGGTCGGCGTCCACGCGGCGTGGAATTTCGTGCAGGGGCCGGTCTTCGGCGCGCGCGTTTCGGGCGGTACCGACGCGGGCAGCGCGTTCGTCAGCGCTCCGGTCGCCGGTACGCCCGACTGGCTAAGCGGTGGAGCGTTCGGACCCGAGGCCTCGTTACCCGCGGTCATCGTCGGCTTTGCGGTGTTCGTCGTGGTGCTGCGTGCGGCCCTGTCGCGCCGGCCGAGGGATCAGGGCGCGGGACGTTCCGCCTGAGCCTCGGCAAGGTAGAGGGCGAACAGGCCGTCGGGGTCGGTCCATTCGTGGATCGGCGTCCATCCGCCCGAACGCAGCAGGATACGGGCATCGCGAGAGCCGTATTTGTGGCTGTTCTCGGTATGGATGCTCTCTCCCGCGGCAAGGTCGAACGGGCGAGCGTCGACGACGAAATCGACCGCGCGGATCGCGACCAGATGCATCTCGATCCGCGCGCGATCGTCGTTCCAGCGCGCCTCGTGCCGAAAGGCGTCGACGGGGATGGTGCCGCCCAGTTCGCGGTTGATCCGTTCCAGCAGGTTGAGGTTGAACGCCGCGGTGACGCCATCCTCGTCGTCATAGGCGGCGACCAGCGTCGCCTCGTCCTTGATCCGGTCCATGCCGACCAGCAGCATCGCGCCCTCGCCCAGCGACGCGCGCATCGTGCGCAGCAGGTCGACCGCCATCAGCGGGATCATGTTGCCGATCGTCGATCCGGGAAAGAACCCGAGCTTCGGCACGTCGGCGACGGTGTGCGGCAGGGCGAGCGGACGCATGAAGTCCGCCTCGAACGGCAACACCAGCAGGTCCGGGAACGCCTGCGACAGGACGCGCGAGGATTCGCGCAGAAAATCGCCCGAGATGTCGATCGGCACATAGGCCGACGGTGCCGTGCAGCGCAGCAGCAGCGGCGTCTTGGTCGACGATCCCGAACCGAATTCGACCACCGCACGGCCGCGGCCGGCGATCTCGGCGACCTCCGGACATATCCGCTCCAGGATCGCGGTTTCGGTGCGCGTCGGATAATATTCGCGCAGGTTCGTGATATCCTCGAACAGCTCCGACCCGCGCCGGTCGTAGAACCAGCGCGCCGGGATCGCGCGGGGACGGCGTTCCAGGCCGGCGAGCACGTCGGCGCGGAACTGCGGATCGGCCAGCGTCTGCTCGCCGTCCTCGATTTCGGGCTTCAACATCAGATGTCCTTGGCGAGGCGGACGCCGGTGAACTGCCAGCGTTGGTGAGGATAGAAGAAATTGCGATAGCTGGCGCGGGCATGGCCGCGCGGCGTGGCGCAGCTGCCGCCGCGCAACACGAACTGGCCGCTCATGAACTTGCCGTTATATTCGCCCACCGCGCCTTCGACCGCGCGAAAGCCGGGATAGGGGCGATAGGCGCTGCCGGTCCATTCCCACACATCGCCGAAAAAGGCGGGGCCGTCGGCGGCCGGTCGCGGCTCCACCGCGCCGGCGGCGTCCATCTGGTTGCCGCCGTTCGCGTCATGGGCCTGCGCCGCCGCCTCCCATTCGAATTCGGTCGGCAGGCGCATACCGGCCCAGCTGGCATAGGCGTCCGCCTCGAAGAAGCTGACGTGCGTCACCGGTGCCGCCGGGTCGATCGGGCGGCGACCGTCCAGCCCCATCCGCGTCCAGCCGCCATTGCGCTCTTCCCAATACATCGGCGCGACGATGCCCTCCGCCCGCACCCACGCCCAGCCGTCGGCAAGCCAGTGCGCCGGATCGCGATAGCCGCCATCGGCGATGAACGCCGCCCATTCGCCGTTGGTGACGGTGCGATCGGCGATCGCATGGTCGACCAGCAACGCATCGTGGCGCGGCCCTTCGCAATCGAAGGCGAACCCGTCGCCGTCATGCCCGACGCGGACGATCCCGGCGGCGCGTTCGATCCAGCCGATCGGGCCGGGCATCCCCACCGGCACCTTGGGCGCGGGCGACCAGATCGCCGGCTCCAGCGGATTCTCGCCGAACAGGTGGAGGATGTCGGTGACCAGCAGCTCCTGGTGCTGCTCCTCGTGGTGGCACCCCAGCGCCACCAGCTCCAGCGCCGCTTCGGGCAATGCGGTCAGATGCGCCATCACCGCCGCATCGACATGCGCGCGATAGGCACGCACCTCGTCCAGCGTCGGCCGCGTGATCATGCCGCGGCGATCGCGGGCATGGCGCCGCCCCTCCGCCTCGTAATAGCTGTTGAACAGGAAGGGGAAGCGCGCGTCGTGCAGCCGATATCCCGGAACGTGATCGCGCAGTACGAACGTTTCGAAGAACCAGCTGGTATGCGCCAGGTGCCATTTCGCCGGGGACGCATCGGGCATCGATTGCACCGTCGCGTCGGCATCCGACAATGGCGCCGTCAGCGCCAGGCTGAGCGCGCGGACCGAGGCATAGCGCCGCGCGAGCGGGCTTTGCGAGCTGGGGGCGACCTTCAACATGACGAACTCTCCCCCGCGCGGCTTAGCGCAAGCCAGCAAAGCGCACGAGAACGCAAAGGGTTGCACCGAAGACCGGACGCCCGACAGGCAATGCTGGCGGCGGATCGGCGCGGGAACTCCCGCCCCCCGCGATCCGTTCCGCATGTTGCACCGCAGCAAAAGCTGGATACAGCCGATCCCATGACGTTACGACAGACCGCCGCGGCCCATCCCGGCCTCGTCCACCTCGCGCTCGCCGTTGGCGGGTTTGCGATCGGTACGACCGAATTCGCCGCGATGAGCCTCGAACCCGATCTTGCCCGCGGCCTCAGCGTCGACGCGCCGACGGTGGGCCACATCATCAGCGCCTATGCGCTGGGCGTCGTCGTCGGGGCGCCGACGATCGCGGTCCTGTCGGCGCGGCTGTCGCGGCGCATCCTGCTGATCGGGCTGATGGCGCTGTTCGCGATCGGCAACACCCTGTCCGCGCTGGCGCCGACCTATGGCTGGATGCTGGCGTTCCGCTTCCTCGCCGGGCTGCCGCACGGCGCCTATTTCGGCATCGCATCGCTGGTCGCGGCATCTTTGGTCCCTGCCGACCGACGGACGCAGGCGGTCGGACGCGTCATGCTGGGCCTGACCGTGGCGACGATCGTCGGCGTACCCTTCGCGACGCTGCTGGGACAGGTCGCCAGCTGGCGCTGGGTCTTCGCGCTGGTCGGCGTCCTCGCGCTTGCCACGGCGACGCTGGTGGCCCTGCTCGCGCCCATCGACACGCCCGACCGCGACGCCAGCCCGCTGCGCGAACTGGGCGCGTTGCAGCGCTCGCAGGTGTGGCTGACGCTCGGCACGGGCGCGATCGGCTTCGGCGGAATGTTCGCCGTCTATACCTATCTGGCATCGACGCTGATGGACGTCACCGGCGTATCGGCACGGATGGTGCCGGTCGTCCTCGCGGTGTTCGGCGCCGGCATGACGATCGGCAATCTGGTGGTCCCGCGCTTCGCCGACCGGGCGCTGATGCCGACCGCCGGCGCACTGCTCCTGTGGTCGGCAGCCGCCCTCGCGCTGTATCCGCTCGCCGCGGGCGGCATGGCGACGATGATGCTCGACGTGTTCGCCATCGGCCTGGGCGGGGCGCTCGGCACCGTGCTGCAGACGCGGCTGATGGATGTCGCGGGCGATGCGCAGGCCCTGGCGGCCGCGCTCAACCATTCGGCGTTCAACACCGCCAATGCGATCGGCCCCTGGCTCGGCGGCCTCGCCATCGCCGGCGGCTTCGGCTGGACCTCGACCGGCATCGTCGGTTGCGGGCTGGCGCTCGGTGGCCTCGCGATCTGGGCGGTGTCCTATGCGGTCCAGCGCGGCGGCATCGGCTTGCCACGGGCGGCCGAACCGTTACCCGACAACGGATGACCATCCGCCTGCCCCGCCGCGGCGTGCACAGCGCCTTGCGTGATTTCCTGCACAGCGAGGCGGCGGGCGGTATCGTGCTGATCGCCGCCGCGGTCTGCGCGATGATCGTCGCCAACCTGCCGGCCACCGCACACGCTTACGAAGCGTTCCTGCATCACCGCACGGGGCCGGTGCTCGCCGGTGCGCTTGGCCCGATGACGGTGCATTTGTGGATCAACGACGGGTTGATGGCGCTGTTCTTCCTGCTCGTCGGGCTGGAGATCAAGCGCGAGTTCGTCGATGGCCGCCTTGCCAGTGCCGATCGCCGCCGGTTGCCCTTCATCGCCGCGGCCGCGGGCATGGCCGTACCGGCGCTGGTGTTCCTGGTCGTCGCCGGTGCGGAGCCGGGGCTGCAACCCGGCTGGGCGATTCCCGCCGCGACCGACATCGCCTTTGCGATCGGCGTGCTGGCGTTGCTCGGCAGCCGCATTCCCTCGGCATTGAAACTGCTGCTGACGACGGTGGCGATCGTCGACGACATGGGCGCGGTCGCGATCATCGCCGTCGCCTATACCGATTCGATCCAGGTGTTCAGCCTGGCCGGTGCGGCGCTCGCGCTGATCGTGCTCTACGTCCTCAACCGCCGCAAGGTGATGGCGCTGTGGCCGTATCTGCTGGTCGGCGCGGCGCTGTGGCTGTTCGTCCTGCAATCGGGCATCCACGCGACGATCGCCGGCGTCCTGACCGCGATGCTCATCCCCATCCGCCCGTCTCCGGGCGCGCCGGACGATGCGACCTCGCCGCTGCATCGCTTGGAACATCGCCTGCACCCATGGGTCGCCTTTGCGATCGTGCCGCTGTTCGGTTTCGCCAATGCCGGCGTGTCGCTGGCGGGGGCGACCATCGCCACGCTCGCCGAACCGCTGGTGCTGGGCATCGCGCTCGGCCTGTTCCTGGGCAAGCAGCTCGGCATCTTCGCCGCGATCTGGGGTGCGGACCGGCTGGGAATCGCCCGGCGGCCCAATGGCGTCAGCTGGGCCCAGATCTACGGAATGACCCTGGTCGCCGGCATCGGCTTTACCATGAGCCTGTTCATCGGCGGCCTCGCCTTTGCCGACGCTGCGCTGATCGAACGGGTCAAGATCGGCGTCCTCGCCGGCTCGATCGCTTCGGCCCTCGCCGGCATCGTGGTGCTCGTCGCCTGCGGCAGACCGCATGCCGCCCGCTGAAGTGCCGCTGCGCCAAGGGACGCCCGCCTATCGCCGGCTGACGCTGGCGATGCTGTTCGCCGGCTTCTCGACCTTTTCCCTGCTCTATTCGGTACAGCCGCTGCTGCCACTGTTCGCGACCGATTACGGGCTCAGCGCCGAAGGAGCGTCGCTGGCGGTGTCGCTGGCCACCGGTCCGCTGGCGATCGGCATCCTGTTCGCCGGCATCCTGTCCGACCGGCTCGGCCGCCGCCCGTTGATGGTGTGGGCGATGTTCGTGGCCGGCGCATTGACGCTTGCCGCCGCGCTGGTGCCGGGCTGGACCGCGTTGCTGGCGCTGCGCCTGCTCACCGGCATCGCGCTGGCGGGCGTGCCGGCGGTCGCGATGGCCTATGTCGCCGAAGAGGTCGATGCCGCCTCGGTCGGTGCGGCGATGGGACTCTACATCGCCGGCAGCGCGATCGGCGGCATGGGCGGGCGACTGGTCGCCAGCCTGGTCGCCGACGTCGCCGGCTGGCGCTGGGCATTGGGCAGCGTCGGCCTCGCCGGCGTGGCGATGGCGGAGGGGTTTCGCCGCCTCGCGCCGCCATCGCGCGGCTTCGTCGCCGGTGCCGGCGCCGGCCCGCTCGCCGGAATCGCCGCACTGGTCCGCGACCGGGCCCTGCCGCTTCTGTATGCGGAGGCGTTCCTGCTGATGGGCGTCTTCGTCACCATCTACAATTACGCCGGTTTCCGGCTGCTCGCGCCGCCCTATAGTCTCAGCCAGGCTGCGGTGGGCCTCGTCTTCCTGCTCTACATCCTCGGTTCGGCGAGTTCGGCGGCGTTCGGCTCCTTTGCCGGCCGGGTCGGGCGACGGCGCGTGTTCTGGCTGCCGGTCGTGCTGCTGATCGGCGGCGTCGCCGCGACCGCGGCGCGCCCGCTGGCGCTGGTGATCGCGGGCATCGCGCTGGTGACGATCGGCTTCTTCGGCGCCCACTCGATCGCCAGCGCCTGGGTGGGGCGGCGCGCGCAGGGCAATCGCGGACAGGCGGCGGCGTTCTACCTGTTCTTCTATTATCTGGGGTCGAGCGTCCTCGGCTCGGCCGGCGGCGTCGCCTGGAGCCATGGCGGATGGCGGGGCGTCGCGCTGTTCTGCCTCGCGCTCGGCGCCCTCGCTTTGGCGCTGGGCGCGCTCCTTGCCAGGATACCCCCGCTCCCCGACCCGGAAAAGCCCGCGACCGCCCCCGTCGAGCCCTGAACGGCTCGTCCCGGCTTCGCATCGGGATAGCTTTTCTTTCTATTCCTATCATCGGAGTAGGATATCGTCGCGGGCGGAGGTAGTCGCATGACCACGCAACGACGATCGGCGGAAACGCCGCGCCCCGGCGCAACGTTGGGCGAGGCCGTCACTGCGCTTGGCAGCGCCCGCGCGGCGTGGCGCGATCGCCAGCCGCGGGGACGGGCCGCCGCCATGTTCCCCTCGCGCGGCGCGGTGGAGCGGATCGTCGAACTGCTTGCCGAGGCGCTGTATCCACGCCGGCTGGGCCTGCAGCGCATCGCCCCCGCCGACGAGGACCGCTTCGTCGCCGCCAAGCTCGCCGCCGCCTTCACCGAGCTGGAGCGCGAGGTCGACCGCGAGCTCGGCTATTGGCAGGCGGAGGCGAGCGCCGCGTTCGACTCCGATCAGGCCGCCACCATCGTCCGCCTGTTCGCCGGCACGCTGGGCGACATCCGCCGGCTGGTCGACAGCGATGTCGAGGCCGCGTTCCTGGGCGATCCCGCCGCCGGCAGCACCGATGAGATCCTCGTCTGCTATCCCGGCGCGATCGCCAGCCTGCACCACCGCATCGCGCACCAGTTGCACGGCCTTGGCGCGCCGATCGTCGCACGGATGATCTCCGAACTCGCCAACGAACGCACCGGCATCGACATTCACCCCGGCGCGACCATCGGCGAACGGTTCTTCATCGATCACGGCACCGGCGTCGTCATCGGTGAAACCGCCATCGTCGGCCATGGCGTGCGCCTGTACCAGCACGTCACCCTCGGCGCGCGCAGCCCGCTCGGTGCGGCACGGCGAAACCCGCGCGAACGCTACGCACGCCATCCGATCGTCGGTGACGACGTCGTGATCTATGCCGGCGCGACGATCCTCGGCCGAGTCACCATCGGTGCGGGCGCGACGATCGGCGGCAACGTCTGGCTGCTGGCCGACGTGCCGCCGGGCGGCGTCGTGGTCCAGCCGGAGGCGGACCTGCTCGCCCCCTCCGCCGGGCACGCCCTGCGCGATACGCTGGTGCAGGCGGTGGTGTGATGGGGCAGACCGTGGATCCGGCCCGGCGCCCGGTCATCGGCGTCCTGTGCTGCAACGAAGTCGCAGGTCGACCGGTGCAGGTGGTCGCCAGCCGCTTCGTCGCGCCGCTGACCCGGCTGGCGGATGCGACCGTGCTGCTGGTGCCGGCCATGCCCGACACGGCGGATGTCGGAACGCTCGCCGCGATCCTCGACGGGCTGCTGCTTACCGGATCGCGCAGTCACGTCGCGCCCCGGCGCTATGGCGGCAGCGCGCTGCCTGCGGGCCAGACGCTCGACGAAGACCGCGACGAAGTGGCGCTGGCACTCGCCGGCCGCCTGATCGAGGCGGGCAAGCCGGTGTTCGGCATCTGCCGGGGATTGCAGGAACTCAACGTCCTGTTCGGGGGCTCGCTCTGCGCCGCCGCCGACGCCGGCCGCCATCATCGCGGTGCCTGGGACGACGATTACGAATCGCTTTTCCACCACGGCCACGACGTCGAACTCAGCGCCCGCGGGCGCCTCGCCGATGCGACCGGCGCGCGGCGGGTGCGGGTCAATTCGGTGCATCAGCAGGGCATCGACCGGCTCGGCGGCGGCCTGTCGATCGAAGCCATCGATCCCGACGACGGACTGGTCGAGGCGGTGTCGGCCCACCCCTGCGGCGCGGATGTGCTCGCCGTCCAATGGCATCCCGAATGGGACGCCGACACCTCGTCCGCCAGTCGCGCCTTTTTCTCGCTGATCGGCGCCGGCCTGCGCCGCGGCACCCCACGAATGTCAACACGGAGGACGGAATGAAAACTATCACTCTCGCACCGGCGCTCGCGCTCGCCACCCTAGGCCTTGCCGCCTGCGGCCCGAAGACCGACGCCGGCAACAACACCGTCGCCACCGACACGCTGACCCTCAATGAAGAGGGCGACGCGGGCCTCGGCAACAGCGATGCCCTCGACGTGAACCGCACCGACACCGCACCGGGCAACGACGCCGCAGCGGCCGGTGAACCGGCGTCAGCCCCTGCAGAAGGCAACACCCGCTAACGCATCCCCCGGACACGCCAGGAAAGCTCCCCAGGCGTAGACTGACGGCCCGATCATGCTGGGATCGGGCCGTTTTTTTGGGCGCGGCGTCAGGCCGTCGGCCGTCTCGTGAAGCCCTCCAGCCGTTCGCCCGACCCGTCTTCGCCGACCATCACATCGACCACGCGCGACGCCGACGATCCCCGCCGCGCCAGTTCGACGATCATCGCCACCCTCTCGTCCGGTCCCTGCACCACCGCCTCGACGCTGGCATCGGCGCGGTTGGCTATCGAACCGGGGCAGCACGATCCCGGCTGGTGGGTGCTGATCGCGCTGCGGCGGGTCGGGTTGGTATGGGGCCTGCGGGAGCCGGAGATGCTGGCACCGCGGCAGGGGTTGCGGCGGGTGCCCCGGGCCGATCGATCGACGCTGTCCGCGGCGCGGGGATGACGCCCGCATCGGTCGTCGCTGCGGTAACGGCGGGCAGTATGCTGCCCGCCGTTCGCCGTCAGAGCTTCTCGGTCAGTTCCGGCACGACCTTGAACAGGTCGCCGACCAGGCCGATGTCCGCGACCTGGAAGATCGGCGCATCCTCGTCCTTGTTGATCGCAACGATGACCTTGCTGTCCTTCATGCCGGCGAGATGCTGGATCGCGCCCGAGATGCCGACCGCCACATAGACTTCCGGCGCGACGATCTTGCCGGTCTGGCCGACCTGATAGTCGTTCGGCGCATAGCCGGCATCGACCGCGGCGCGGCTGGCGCCGACGCCGGCACCGAGCTTGTCGGCCAGCGGGTCGATCAGCGCGTGGAACTGCTCGCCCGATCCGAGCGCGCGGCCACCCGACACGATGATCTTCGCGCTGGTCAGTTCGGGACGGGCATTCTCGGCGATCTCCGCACTGACGAAGGTCGAGATGCCGGTATCGCCCTTCGACGCGACCGCCTCGATCTCCGCCGAACCGCCGTCGGTCGCCGCCTTCTCGAACGCGGTGCCGCGAACGGTGATGACCTTCTTGGCGTCCGAGGTCTGCACCGTCGCGATGGCATTGCCGGCGTAGATCGGGCGCGTGAACGTGTCCTCGCTCTCCACCGACAGGATATCGCTGATCTGCATCACGTCCAGCAGGGCGGCGACACGGGGGGCGACGTTCTTGCCGGTCGTGGTCGACGGCGCGACGAAGGCATCGTGATGCCCCATCAGTTCGACCACCAGCGGCGCGACGTTTTCGGCCAGCGCATGCGCATAGGCGGCATCGTCGGCGACATGGACCTTGCCGACGCCGGCGATCTTCGCCGCCGCCTGCGCGACCGCATCGACGCCCTGGCCCGCAACCAGCAGGTGGACTTCGCCCAGCTTCGATGCAGCGGTGACCGCGGCGAGCGTGGCATCCTTGACGGCGCTGCCGTCATGTTCGACCCAGACGAGCGTCTTCACTTGGCAATCCCCATCGCATGCAGCTTGGTGACGAGTTCGTCGACATCGGCGACCTTGACGCCCGCCTGCCGCTTGCCCGGCTCGACGACCTTCAGCGTGGTATGGCGCGGGGTGACGTCGACGCCGTAATCGGCGGCGGTCTTCTGCGCCATCGGCTTCGACTTGGCCTTCATGATGTTGGGCAGCGAGGCATAGCGCGGCTCGTTGAGGCGCAGGTCCGTCGTGACGATCGCGGGCAGCGGGAACGTGTCGGTTTCCAGGCCACCATCGACTTCGCGCGTCACCGTGACGTCGCTCGCCGTCAGCTCGACCTTGGATGCGAACGTACCCTGACCCCGGTTCAGCAGTCCCGCCAGCATCTGGCCGGTCTGGTTATTGTCGTCGTCGATCGCCTGCTTGCCCAGGATGACAAGGCTCGGCTGCTCTTCCTCGACGATCTTGGCGAGGATCTTGGCGACGCCCAGCGGCTCGACCTTGGTCTGCGACGTGACGAGGATCGCGCGATCGGCGCCCATCGCCAGCGCGGTACGCAGCGTCTCCTGCGCCTTCTGCTCACCGATCGATACCACGACGATTTCGGTGACGCCCTTGTCTTTGAGGCGAATCGCCTCCTCGACCGCGATCTCGTCGAACGGGTTCATGCTCATCTTGACGTTGGCCAGGTCGACGCCCGAACCATCCGCCTTCACGCGGGGCTTCACGTTATAGTCAAGCACCCGCTTGACCGGCACCAGCACCTTCATCAGCTTCCTTCCGATTGCGCCTCCGATGCCGTTTTATGGCATCGTATCGGCGGGTCACATGGCTATTTTCCGCGGTTTTCGCAAGTCGGGTACGGAAAGTGCCCTTTGCCGTAACGGCATCCATCCTGTGCCAAACGAATCGGGCTCGGACATGATGCCCGAGCCCGAGAATTTTTTCTGTCCTTACGTCACCCCGGACTGGTTCCGGGGGCCACCATGCGGCTTGGTGAGCCGCCAGCGACTCTGGCCGATACGCTTGTGGACGAGTGAACCCCGGAACCAGCTCGGGATGACGGAGCATGTATGGAACCGCCCCGTCCCTCACCAATGGTTACGCCGCCTTCTGCACCTCGGCGACGATCTTCTTCGCCGCATCGCCCAGGTCGTTCGCCGGCACGATCGCGAGGCCGCTGTTGGCCAGGATGTCCTTGCCGGCCTGCACGTTGGTGCCTTCCAGACGGACGACGAGAGGCACCGACAGATTCACTTCCTTCGCCGCGGCGACGATGCCCTCGGCAATGATGTCGCACTTCATGATGCCGCCGAAGATATTGACCAGGATGCCCTTCACCGCGGGATCGGCGAGGATGATCTTGAACGCCGCGGTCACCTTCTCCTTGTTGGCGCCGCCGCCGACGTCGAGGAAGTTGGCCGGGAACATGCCGTTGAGCTTGATGATGTCCATCGTCGCCATGGCGAGGCCGGCGCCGTTGACCATGCAGCCAATGTCGCCGTCGAGCTTGATGTAGGCGAGGTCGTACTTCGACGCCTCCAGCTCCATCGCGTCCTCTTCGGTGGTGTCGCGCAACTCCATCAGGTCCTTGTGACGGAACATCGCGTTGCCATCGAAGCCGACCTTGGCGTCGAGCACCATCAGCTTGCCGTCGTCGGTGACGGCGAGCGGGTTGATCTCGATCTGCTCGGCATCGGTGCCGAGGAACGCATCGTACAGCTTCGCCGCGACGTTCGCCGCCTGCTTGGCGAGATCGCCCGACAATTCGAGCGCCGCCGCGACCGCACGGCCGTGATGCGGCATGAAGCCGGTCGCGGTGTCGATGTCGATCGAGTGGATCTTCTCGGGCGTGTCGTGCGCCACGGTCTCGATGTCCATGCCGCCTTCGGTGCTGGCGACCATCGACACGCGGCCGGTCGCGCGGTTGACGAGCAGCGCGAGGTAAAATTCCTTGGCGATGTCGACGCCATCGGTCACGTACAGGCGATTGACCTGCTTGCCCGCATCACCCGTCTGGATGGTGACGAGCGTGTTGCCGAGCATGTCGGTCGCCGCCGCGCGAACCTCGTCGGCGGTCTTGGCGAGGCGGACGCCGCCCTTGGCGTCAGGGCCCAGTTCCTTGAACTTGCCCTTGCCGCGGCCGCCGGCGTGGATCTGCGCCTTGACGACATAGAGCGGTCCGGGAAGCTTTTCGGTGGCGGCGACGGCTTCCTCGACGCTCATCGCGGCGAAGCCGGCGGGAACGGGCACGCCGAACTTGGCGAGGAGTTCCTTGGCTTGATATTCGTGGATGTTCATGGCCTGCCTCGCGTTATGCTATAAAGAGGAGATTGAGGGGCCTTTTGCACAGGAGGCCCGGCGAATCCACCCCGGATCGACAGCGGGGCCCATTCGTTATCGCAAACGCTTCGCATTAGACGGAACCCGCATGACCTGGCTGCACGGCATCCTCCTCTTCCTCGCGACGGTGATCGGCATGGAAGGCTTCGCCTATGCCGCCCACCGGTGGGTCATGCATGGCTGGGGCTGGTTCCTGCACGCCAGCCACCACACCCGGCGCGAGGGGAATTGGGAACTCAACGATCTGTATGCGGCGATCTTCGCCGTCCCCTCGTTCCTGCTGATCTTCGGCGGGCTGCAACTGGGCTGGTGGCCCGGCTTCACCTGGATCGGCGCCGGCGTCGCGGCCTATGGCGCGATCTATTTCGGCTTCCACGACATCATCGTGCACCAGCGTATTCCGACACGCTATCTGCCCAAGTCGCCGTACATGAAGCGGATCGTGCAGGCGCACCGGCTGCACCACGTCGTCGAGACGCGCGAAGGCAACGTCAGCTTCGGTTTCCTCGTCGCGCCGAAGCCGGAACGGCTGAAGGCCGAACTGAAGCGGCGCGGGCGCCAGGGCGTGCGCGCGCCGGATCGCGACAGGACATTGGCAGAAAAGTAACCATTGGCGTGGCATCCGTCGCGTTATGGAACAGCCGATCTTCACCCCGCCGTACGAGCCGGCCGCCCTCGACGACGGTGACGGCAGCGACGAGTCGCGCCGGGCGCTGCGCAAGGCGGTCAAGATGCGCGCGCATCTGCGCGATCGCGGGCAGACGCGGTTCGAGATCGAGGTGACCGACCTGTCGCTCTCCGGCTTCCGCGCCGAGACGAGCTTCACCCTGTGGCCGGGTACGGTCGTCTGGCTGACGCTGCCGGGCCTCGCAGGACTGGAAGCGGTGGTCGCGTGGCGCGACAAGTTCAAATACGGCTGCGCCTTCGCCAAGCCGCTCCACCCGGCGGTCTTCGATCATATCATCGCATTGTCGCAGCGGTAGGTCCGGCCACACCCTGACCGGAACGCGCAGCGCAACCGCAAGGCCGGTCGGCCCCATCCGATGGTGGCTATGCCGTCGTCGCTGACCGTCCCGCCCTGACAGGGTCGCGCATCATGCCCGACATGGCCGACGGACGAAACAGACCGCCGGCCGCTCCCGCGATCAGTCGAACAGGCTCGACACGCTCGTCTCGTCCGCGATCCGCTTGATCGCCTCGCCCAGCAATGGCGCGATCGGCAGGTGCCGGATGCGCCCCGCCTGACCGTCCTTGGGCCGGATCGAGTCGTGGTTGCCGATCGAATCGGTGATGACCAGTTCGCGCAGCGCCGATCCCTCGACCCGCGCCACCGCACCGCCCGACAGCACGCCATGCGTCACATAGGCGACGACGTCCTCCGCCCCCGCCTCGCGCAAGGCCGCCGCCGCGTTGCACAGCGTGCCCGCCGAATCGACGATATCGTCGATCAGGATGCAGAAGCGGCCCTCGACGTCGCCGATGATGTTCATCACCTCCGATTCGCCGGCGCGCTCGCGGCGCTTGTCGACGATCGCCAGCGGCGCGTTGTCGAGCCGCTTGGCGAGCTGGCGCGCACGCACCACGCCGCCGACGTCGGGCGACACCACCATCATGTTGCGGCCCTTGAATCGGGCGTTGATGTCCGCGGACATCACCGGCGCGGCATACAGGTTGTCGGTCGGGATATCGAAGAAGCCCTGGATCTGCCCGGCGTGCAGGTCGACCGACAGCACGCGATCGGCGCCCGCGACGGTGATGAGGTTGGCGACCAGCTTGGCCGAGATCGGCGTGCGCGGCCCCGGCTTCCGGTCCTGCCGCGCATAGCCCATGTACGGGATCACGGCGGTGATGCGCCGCGCCGACGACCGCTTCAGCGCATCGATGATGATGAGCATTTCCATCAAATTGTCGTTCGCCGGAAAGCCGGTCGACTGGAGCACGAACACGTCTTCGCCGCGCACGTTCTCCTGGATCTCGACGAAGATCTCCTCGTCGGCGAAGCGGCGGACCAGCGCATCGGTCAGCGGGATTTCGAGATAGGCTGCAATCTCCCGCGCCAGCGGAAGGTTCGAATTGCCGGTTATCAGTTTCATCGCGCTTGGCTCCGCCCCATCGATGCTGCGCGCCTTAGAGCCACCGTCACGAAACCGAAAGCATCATCGGACGCCCGCAGTCCCCATCCGGTCCACCTTGTCCATCCGCGGTCCACTGACTAGGCCCGCGATCATGACCGTCACCACCCGTTTCGCCCCTTCCCCCACCGGCCAGCTGCATGTCGGCAACATCCGGGCGGCACTGCACAATTGGATGTTCGCGCGGGGCCGGGGCGGTCGCTTCGTGCTGCGCATCGACGATACCGATGCCGAACGGTCGGAGGAACGGTTCGTCGACGGCATCCTCGCCGATCTCGCCTGGCTGGGGCTCACCCACGATGCGATGGTCCGCCAGTCCGAACGCTTCGCGCTCTATCAGGCGCGATTCGATGCCCTGGTCGCCGCCGGTCGCATCTATCCGGCCTATGAAAGCGCGCAGGAGCTCGACCTCAAGCGCAAGATCCTGCTCGGGCGCGGCCTGCCCCCGGTCTATGACCGCGGTGCGCTGGCACTCACCGATGCCGACAAGGCGCGGCTGGAGGCCGACGGCGTCCGCCCGCACTGGCGCTTCCGGCTGGATCACGACGCGCCGATCGCCTGGGACGACCTGATCCGCGGACCGCAGGCGTTCGACGCGCGCACGATGAGCGACCCGGTCGTCCGCCGTGCCGACGGATCGTGGCTCTATATGCTGCCCTCGGCGATCGACGATGCCGATCTGGGTATCACCCATGTCGTCCGGGGCGAGGATCACGTCTCCAACACCGCGCTGCAATTGCAGATGTTCGATGCGATGCAGGTCGCGCCGCCGTGCTTCGCGCACGAGGCGCTGCTGACCGGGGCGGAGGGCAAATTGTCGAAGCGGCTCGGCTCGCTCGGCGTCGAGCATTTCCGCGAATCCGGGATCGAGCCGCAGGCGGTGATCGCCCTGCTCGCGCGCATCGGCACCAGCGACCCGGTCGAGCCGATCGCCGATCCCGCGCCGCTGATCGCCGCGTTCGATTTCGCCCGCTTCGGGCGCGCGCCGGCCCGCTTCGACGAGGCGGAACTGGCGCAGGTCAATGCCCGCATCGTCCACCAACTGCCCCACGACGCGGTCGCCGATCGCCTGCCCGCCGGCATGGGCGCGGCGGAATGGGATGCGGTCCGCCCCAATCTGTCGAGCGTCGCCGAGGCGGCGGACTGGTGGCGGGTGATCGAGGGGCCGGTCGACGCCCCCGCCCCCGACGATGAGACTCGCGCCTATCTGGCGCAGGCGGCGACGCTCGCCGCCTCGATCGATTGGGCGGGCGATCCCTGGCACGCCCTCACCGCCGCGCTGAAGGACGTGACCGGCCGCAAGGGCAAGGCGCTGTTCCTGCCGCTGCGCCAGGCCCTCACCGGGCTCGACCACGGCCCCGACATGGCGGCGCTGCTGCCGCTGATCGGCCGCGAACGCACGATGGCAAGGCTGTCGGGCTGATCCGGCGCTGCGGACATAGCGACCCCAACGGGATGGTCGCTGCCCCATTCCCGTCATGCCGGACCGGTTCCGGCATCCACTGCGCCGCGAACGCGAAAGCCGTGATGGCACGGAACGGTGAACCCGCGACCCGTCGGGGACTATCGGCAGGAACGGTATAGCCACCGAACCCGTCCGGGGTGGCGGGACGATGTACCCGCCCAGTCGCCCGCCAAACGCTATGGGGGCAGGACATAGAGACGTAAGTGTCCACGCGAAGGCGCGGAGAACGCAGAGCTGTATGGCCCCGGGCAAAGCGCCCCTGTCGTTTCCGCTGATCGGATAGGAAGAACGGGCGATACGATCAACGCATCACCTCCGCGCCTCCGCGTGAACCATTGCGCCCGGCATCGATCGCCCGAAGACGTACCACCGCTCCACGCCCGCAACGATACAACATCACTGCTTGACGTCGTAACGATACAACGTACCATCGCATTCCCAAGGAGACGCAATCGAGTCGATACGCAACGAAGGAGACGGATCATGTACGCAGACCGCTACGCCAAGCCGACCCGTTTCAACCCCGGTGGCCTCACCGCCGCCGTCGCGATCAATGCGGGGCTGATCGCCGCGCTGATGTTCGCGGGGCCGACGATCCTGCCGACCGACCCGATCCGCACCCTGATCACCACCAACATCCCGATCGACCAGCCGCCGCCCGATCCGCCGAAACCGCAGCCCAAGACGGTGGACGTCGTCGCGACCCGACCAACCGAGACGGTTGTCGCCCCCGACCCGGTCGTCCCGACGCCGGCGAACAGCGACCTCGTCACCACCACGACGATCGCGCCCACGCCGCCGACCCCGATCGTCGGCGTCGATCCCGGCCCCGTCGTGATCGCCACGCCTGCCCCCCTGCCGCCGCTGATCGGTCCGCAGGTCGATCCGCGCTACGCCAGCGCGTTTCAGCCGACCTATCCGCCCGCCGAGCGCCGTGCGAACCGGGACGGCAAGGTCACCGTCCGGGTGCTGGTCGGCATCGACGGCCGGGTGAAGCAGATCGAGCGGATCAGCGCGACCAGCGACGCCTTCTGGCAGGTGACGCAGGACCGCGCGCTGCGGTCCTGGCGCTTCCGGCCCGCCACCCGCGGCGACGTGCCGGTGGAGGCGTGGCGCACGATGGCGCTCACCTTCCGCATGGAGGATACCGAATAGGGCGCATGCCGGGGGACTGGCCTAGCCGCCCCGGTTCCCTATCTTCGCGGGCATGCAGTTCTTCAGCCGCTTCTCGCCGATCCGCGCCTACAAGGACCTGCGTCTGTTCCTCGCCGGGCGTCAGCCGTACGAACTGGGCTTCCTGGCGCTGGCGATGGGGGTCACGGGCTTCTTCGTCTATGCCTTCATGCGCAACGACATCCCGCCCGAACCCTATTCGCCCAACATCATCTACTTCAACAACTACCGGGCCGACCGCACCGATGCGCAGATCAAGGCGCAGCAGGCTATCGACAAGGTCGAACAGGACAAGCGCATCGCCGCGCAAAAGGCGCGCGAGGACAAATTGCGCAGCCAGTTCAAGCAGGTCGACGACGCGATGAGCAAGTGGGGGCTCTGACCGCCGATCATCGCTGGATGGGCGCGGCACTGGCGCTCGGCGAACGATCGCGGGGCCGGACGACCCCCAATCCCAACGTCGGCTGCGTGATCGTTCACGATGGCCGCGTCGTCGGGCGCGGATGGACGCAGCCGGGTGGCCGCCCGCATGCCGAGGCGATGGCGCTGGCGGCGGCCGGCGGCGCGGCGCGCGGCGCGACCGCCTACACCACGCTCGAACCCTGTGCGCATGTCTCGGCCCGCGGCCCGGCCTGTTCGGACCTGCTGATCGCCGCTGGCGTCGCGCGCGTCGTGGTGGCGCTGGGCGACCCCGACCCGCGGACCGATCGCTTCGGGCTGGCACGGCTGCGCGACGCCGGCATCGCGGTGAGCCACGGCGTGCGGGCGGACGATGCGGCGCGCGGCATGGCGGGATTCCTCACCCGCCAGCGGCTGGCACGACCAGCGGTGACGCTGAAGCTCGCCACGTCGCTCGACGGCTGCATCGCGCTGGCGGACGGCACCAGCCGATGGATCAC
Source organism: Sphingomonas insulae (assembly GCF_010450875.1). Taxonomy (NCBI): domain Bacteria; kingdom Pseudomonadati; phylum Pseudomonadota; class Alphaproteobacteria; order Sphingomonadales; family Sphingomonadaceae; genus Sphingomonas; species Sphingomonas insulae. The sequence continues at coordinate 738,284 of NZ_CP048422.1, read as the reverse complement.
CGGTGCGCAGGCGCGCGCGCACGCGCATCTGGAACGCAGCCGGCATGACGCGATCCTGGTCGGTCGCGCGACCTGGGACGTGGACGCGCCGACGCTCGACGTCCGCCTGCCGGGACTGGAGGACAGGGCGCCGATGCGGGTCATCCTGTCCGCGCGCCCGTCCGCAGCTGCGCCGCCGGACGAGGAGGCACGCCCGCCCATCCGGATCACCGGTCCCGAACAGATCGCCGCCCTTCCCGCCGACCATGTCCTGATCGAGGGCGGCGCCGCCGCCGCCGCGTTCCTGCGCGCCGATCTGGTCGACCGGCTGCTGCTCTACCGTGCCCCGATCCTGATCGGCGGCGGCAATCCGGCGATCCGCGACATCGGCCTCGACGATCTCGGAACGGCACATGGCCGCTGGCGATTGCACGATGCGCGGCAGCTTGGCACCGATCGAGTCGAGGTATACGAGCGCAGCCCATGTTCACCGGCATAGTCAGCGATATCGGCACCATCGAATCGGTCGAGAGCCGCGGCGATACCCGTCTGCGCATCGCCACCGCCTATGATACCGACACGATCGACCTGGGCGCGTCGATCGCCTGTTCGGGCGTCTGCCTGACGGTCGTCGACAAGGGGCCGGGATGGTTCGACATGCAGGTGTCGGCCGAAACGATCCGCCGCACCGCGCGCGATCAGTGGACGGCGGGCCGCCGGCTTAACCTCGAACGCGCGATGAAGCTGGGCGACGAGCTGGGCGGGCATATCGTCACCGGCCACGTCGATGGCATCGCCGAGGTGCTCGACGTCGCGCCCGAGGGCGAATCGCATCGGATCGTGCTTGCGGTGCCGAAGGACCTCGCCCCGTTCATCGCGCCAAAGGGGTCGATCACCATCGACGGCGTGTCGCTGACCGTCAACACGGTCGAGGATCATGCCGACGCGACGCATTTTTCGGTCAACCTCATCCCCCACACCCAGGCGGTCACCACGCTCGGCACCCTCGCCCGGGGCCGGATGGTGAATATCGAGATCGATGTGCTCGCCCGCTACCTGCAACGTATGGAGCATTACCGTGGCCGCTAAGCCTGACCTGTCGCGCCTGCGCCACGCCTTCCTGTCGAGCCCCGAAGAGATCATCGACGAGGCGCGCAACGGCCGCATGTTCATCCTGGTCGACGACGAGGATCGCGAGAACGAGGGCGACCTGGTCATCCCGGCGCAGATGGCGACGCCGGAAAAGATCAACTTCATGGCCAAGCACGGCCGTGGCCTCATCTGCCTCGCGCTGACCCGGAAGCGCGTCGACGAACTCGGCCTGTCGTTGATGAGCCGCAACAACGGCACGCGGTACGAAACCGCCTTCACCACCTCGATCGAGGCGCGCGACGGCGTCACCACCGGCATCTCCGCCGCCGATCGCGCGCGGACCGTCGCGGTGGCGATCGATTCGTCCAAGTCGCGCGACGAGATCGTGACGCCGGGCCACGTCTTTCCGCTGGTCGCGCGCGACGGCGGCGTGCTGGTGCGCACCGGCCATACCGAGGCGGCGGTCGACGTTTCGCGCCTCGCTGGCCTCAACCCCTCGGGCGTGATCTGCGAGATCATGAACGAGGACGGGACGATGGCGCGCCTCGACGATCTCGTGACGTTCGCGCAGTTCCACAACCTCAAGATCGGTACGATCCGCGACCTGATCGCCTATCGCCGCCGCTACGACCATCTCGTCGAAAAGCGCGCCGAGGCGAAGTTCACCAGCCGCTGGGGCGGCGAGTGGACCGCGATGACCTATTGGAACAAGGCGACGGGCAGCGAACAGATCGCGCTGGTCAAGGGCAAGGTCGATCCGACCAGGCCGACGCTGGTGCGGATGCACGCGCTCTCGACCTTCGCCGACATCTTCGGCGAGGACGGCGATCGCGGCACCCTGCTGCAACGCTCAATGGAGATCATCGCGGCCGACGGCGCCGGCGTGATCGTCGTCATCAACCGGCCGCGGACCGACCAGTTCACGATCGCGCTCCAGGCACAGGCCGGCACCCTGCCCAAGGAGGATATGGAGGAATTGCGCGACTATGGCGTCGGCGCGATGATCCTCACCGAACTGGGCGTCGAAGAGATGGTGCTGCTCACCAACACCCATCACACCCTGGTCGGCCTCGATGGCTATGGCCTGTCGATCGTCGGCGAACGCGCCATCGATACGCCCCCCGAAACATCACTGACGACGGAGGCCTGACATGGCCCATGTGCTCATCGTGGAAGCGCGCTTCTACGACCATCTCAACGACATGCTCGTCGCCGGCGCCCGCGCCGCGATCGAGGCGGCGGGCCACACCCACGATACGGTGACCGTGCCGGGCGCGCTGGAAGTCCCCGGCGCGATCGCGCTGGCATCGGACGGCGATAGCTACGACGCCTTCGTCGCGCTGGGCGTGGTGATCCGCGGCGAAACCTATCATTTCGAAATCGTCGCGAACGAAAGCGCCCGCGGCATCATGGCGCTGACGCTGGACGGCCTCGCGATCGGCAACGGCATCCTCACCACCGAGAACGAAGCGCAGGCGATCGTCCGCGCCGACCCGGCACAACTCGACAAGGGTGGCGGCGCGGCGCAGGCAGCACTCGCCATGCTGGCATTGCGCGACCGGCTCGCCTGACCCGCCGTCACCTGGCCCCGTTCCTGGGGCCACCCTTCGGCGAGACGCGTCGAGCGTAACATCTCAAGCGAAGCCGCGAAGAGCAAGAACGAAGGGCTTCACGCGGAGGCGCAGAGACAGTGTGGGCGGCGCAGCCGCCTATTCTCATCGCGAATAGACCTGTTGGCCAGCGCTACGTACGCCTGAAACGCGACACCTCCGCGCCTCCGCGCCTCCGCGCCTCCGCGTGAAAATACCTTCTCCTCCCCCCTTCGCGTCTTCGCGTCTTCGCGTGAAACACGTTCTCCTCTTCTAGGCACGTCGCTACGCTGCGCCGTCGCGTGACACACCATCGCTCCGCCCCCCGCGCGCATCCGACGAAAAAAGACCCGGTACGTCGCCGTACCGGGCCAGGGTCGTCCGCAGGAGGAACCTCGTTGGGGCGCGGGGGTCTCATGCCCCCGCGCCCGATCGGTGGATCAGTTGTAGGCGCGCTCGCCGTGTTCGCCGAGGTCGAGGCCTTCCTGCTCGACTTCGGGAGCGACACGCAGGCCGGTGAGCGCCTTGGCGATCAGGATCGCGATCACGGTGCCGATCGTCGCCCAGATGGTGGTGACGACCACCGCCTCGACCTGGACCAGCAGCTTGGCGCCCATCGCATAATCGGCAGCGCCGGGGCCGCCCAGCGAGGGGGCGTAGACGATGCCGGTGCCGATCGCGCCGACCATGCCGCCGATGCCGTGCACGCCGAACGCGTCGAGCGCGTCGTCATAGCCCAGCTTCGGCTTCAGCACCGATACCGCGAAGAAGCACACCAGCGAAGCGACGGCACCCAGCACGATCGCGCCGAATGGCCCGGAATTGCCGGCGGCCGGCGTCACCGCGACCAGTCCGGCGACGATGCCCGAGCAGAAGCCCAGCGCCGAACCCTTGTGGCCGCGCAGGCGCTCGGCCAGCATCCAGAACAGCGCGCCCGATGCGGTGGCGACGAAGGTGTTGATCATCGCCAGCCCTGCCGAACCGTTGGCCTCGAGCGCCGACCCGGCGTTGAAGCCGAACCAGCCCACCCACAGCAGGCCGGTGCCGACCGCGGTCAGCGTCAGCGAGTGCGGCGGCATCGGCGTCGTCGGATAGCCCATGCGCTTGCCCAGCATGATGCTGGCGACCAGCGCCGAGACGCCGGCATTGATGTGCACCACGGTGCCGCCGGCGAAATCGAGCGCGCCCGCCTTGAAGAAGAAGCCGGACGAGGCCCAGACCATGTGCGCGATCGGGAAATAGACGATCGTCAGCCACACCGCGGCAAAGGCCATGACGGCGGAGAACTTCATCCGCTCCACCACCGAACCCAGCACCAGCGCGACGGTGATCGCCGCGAAGGTCATCTGGAAACAGATGAAGACATATTCGGGAATCTCGACCCCGGCGGTGAAGGTCGCCGCCTGCGACGCCGGCGTCACACCCTTCAGGAACGCCTTGTCCAGGCTGCCGATCACGTTCGACAGGCCGCTGGTGAGGTCCGGCCCGAACGCGAGGCTGTAGCCGTACATCACCCACAACAGCATCGCCAGGCTGGCGACCGCGCCGATCTGCGTCATCACCGACAGCATGTTCTTGGCCCGGGTGAGACCGCCGTAGAACAGCGCGAGGCCCGGCAGGATCATCATCATGACGAGGACGGTCGATGTCATCATCCAGGCGGTGTCGCCCTTGTTGACGGTCGCGACGACCGGCGCGGCGGCAGCCGGCGGCGCCTGCAACGCGGCATCCTGCGCCCAGGCGGGCATGGCGGCGAACGCCAGGGCGGTCAGCCCCGCTGCACCCGCGACTTTGAAAGCATGCTTCATCCTATACCCCCTCAGAGCGCTGAATCGTCGGTTTCACCGGTGCGGATGCGCACCGCCTGACCGACGTCGAGCACGAAGATCTTGCCGTCGCCGATCGCGCCGGTGTTCGCCGATGCCTGGATCGCCTCGACCACGCGGGGCGCGAGATCGGCGGCGCAGACCACCTCGATCTTGATCTTGGGCACCATGTTGGTGCTGTATTCGGCGCCGCGATAGATTTCGGTCTGGCCCTTCTGGCGGCCGAACCCCTTGACCTCGGTAACCGTCATCCCCGCCACGCCCAACGTGGTGAGCGCTTCCCTCACCTCGTCCAGTTTGAACGGCTTGATGATCGCAATGACCAGCTTCATCCCTGCCCCCTCGATTGTCCGGAGGGCAGCATCGCAATCATCGTGCCAGCCGCGAAACGACGGTGTCAGGCGGGCAGGATGGCCCGGGGATCACCCCCAAACGATAGAATAATAAGCAGCCCGGCGGCGCTGCCTCAAATTTGGGCAGCGGCGACGATGGCCTGAGCGGCGTCCAGATCGTCCTCGTCCACCATCACCCGCACCGGGATCAGCAGATAGCTGCCATCGGCGATGCTCGCCCCGCCGTCGAAGGCGATCGCGTCGATCCCTTCGGCATCCAGCCGCCCGACGATGATGTTGGCGAGGTTGCGGTCGTAGCGACCAAGTTCGACGATGCTCATGGGGAATGCCTTCATTGACGCACACGGATCATGCGCATAATTTCAACGGATGAGACACGATCCGATCTCGCCGAACAAGCGCAAGTCCGTCAATCTGTCGATCGACACCGGCATCGTCGCCGCGGCGCGGGAGGCGGGCGTCAATCTTTCCCGGGTTACCGAGGCCGCACTGCGCGTCGCTGTCAAAGACGCCCGCGAACAACGCTGGCGCGAGGAGAATCGGGAAGCGATCGAACGTTTCACCAACTGGTACGAAGACCAAGGTGATCCGCTGGCCCATCTTGCGTCGCTCTGATGGCGCAATTCGACGCGCTTCGGGTGACCGGCAACGTGATCGTGCTGGACTGCCAATCCAATTTCCTCGCCGACCTGCCGACCCGCTTCGTCGTACCGCTGCGCAAGCTCGACCACATCGACCTCGCGCGCCTGACCCCGACCTTCATCGTTGGCGGTGAGCCACTCACGATGATAACGCCGCTGGCGCGCAGCATCGCCAAACGCGACATTCTGGGAACAGTCCAGAGCCTGGCCGAGCACGAATATGAGATCAAGGCCGCGATCGACCTGCTCGTGACGGGCTTTTAACCCGTCGCCGTCCCGCCGACCGTCAGTCCATCGACCAGCAACGTCGGCTGGCCCACGCCCGCCGGTACGCTTTGCCCGCCCTTGCCGCACACGCCGATGCCCTCGTCCAGTGCGAAATCGTTGCCGATCCCCGTCACCTTGGTCAGCACAGTGGGGCCATCGCCGATCAGCGTCGCGCCCTTGATCGGGGCGCCGATCCGGCCGTCCTCGATCATATACGCCTCGGTGCAGCTGAAGACGAACTTGCCCGAGACGATATCGACCTGCCCGCCGCCGAAGCTCTTGGCGAAAATGCCGCGCTTGACGCGGGCGAGCAGCTCGGCGGGATCGTCCTTGCCGCCCTTCATGAACGTGTTGGTCATGCGCGGCATCGGCGCATGCGCGAAGCTTTCGCGGCGGCCGTTCCCGGTCGGCGCGACTCCCATCAGCCGCGCGTTGAGCCGGTCCTGCATATAGCCCTTGAGGATGCCGTCCTCGATCAGCACCGTCTCGCCGGTCGGCGTGCCCTCGTCGTCGATCGACAGCGAACCGCGGCGATCCTGGATCGATCCGTCATCCACCACCGTCACGCCCGGCGCGGCGACGCGTTCGCCGACCCGGCCGGAGAAGGCGGACGTGCCCTTGCGGTTGAAGTCGCCCTCCAGCCCATGGCCGATCGCCTCGTGCAGCACGATGCCCGGCCAGCCGGGTCCGAGCAGCACGGTCATCTCGCCCGCCGGCGCCGCGACCGAATCGAGGTTGACGAGGGCATGCGCCAACGCCTCGTCGATGCCGCGATTCCATACGCTCGCATCGAACAATCGGTCGTACAGGTAGCGACCGCCGATCCCGAACGTCCCCGTCTCGCGGCGGCCGTTCTGCTCGACGACGATCTGGATGTTCAATCGCACCAGCGGCCGCACGTCGGTGGCGACGAAGCCGTCCGGCCGGACGATCTCGACGACGCTCCACGTTCCCGACAGCCCGACCGACACCTGCGCGACGCGCGGGTCGCGCGCGCGCGCCGCGGCGTCGATCGTCTGGCACAAATTCACCTTGTCGGCGAACGGCACCAGGTCGAGCGGATCGGCAGCGGTATAGAGGTGGCGGTTATTGCCCTGCGGCGGCGGTGCCTTGGCACTCGTCGTCGGATCGATCAGCGCCATCGTCTCGCCCGCGCGCTTGATCGCCGCCTCGGACAGTTCGTTGGCATGGGCAAAGGCGGTCATCTCGCCCGATACCGCGCGCAGGCCGAACCCCGCATTGGTGTCGTAGCTTGCCGTCTTCAGCCGCCCGTCGTCGAAGCCGAACGCCTCTGCCCGGCGATATTGCAGGTACAATTCGCCGTCGTCGGCCCTGCCCAGCGCCTCGGCGGTCAGGCGAAGCGCGGCATCCGGCGACAGGGCATCGCGATACAGGAACGAGCGGGGATCGGCAGCAAGTGTCATGCCCGCAATATAGGGGCGTTAAACGCTCGCGCCATCCGGATGATCGGGCAGTTTCGATTGGTCGGCGTGATCCGCCGGTCCGCCGATCAGCACGAAGCGCCGATCGCAATAGCCGCAGTCGACATAGCCGTCCTCGTCGATCTGGAGGAACACCCGCGGATGGCCGAGTGCGGCGCCGCCGGGAATGTCGGTGGCGCCATCGCAGGCGACACGGCGCTGGGAGACGCGGACGGTTTCGGGCGGCGGGATCATGGCGCAGCGGATAGCAAGGGAGGCGCGTGCCTTCAATCCTTCCCGCTCATCCCTCCTCCGTCATGCCCGCGCCGCCGGGCATGACGATCGCGATTGATGGCGCCGCCACTTGCGCCGCATCGCGATCGGCGTATTCCGCGCTCATGACCGAGGCCGCGATCCGCATCCAGAACCTCTGCAAGACCTATCAGGGCGGCAAGCGCGCCCTCGACGGGGTCACGTTCGACGTGCCTCGCGGCCAGATCTTCGGGCTGCTCGGCCCCAATGGCGCGGGCAAGTCGACGCTCATCAATATCCTGGCGGGGCTGGTCAACAAGACCGCCGGCAGTGCCGAAATCTGGGGGTTCGACATCGATGCCCATCCCCGCAATGCCAAGGCGTCGATCGGCATCGTCAACCAGGAAATCCTGTTCGATCCGTTCTTCACGCCGATCGAGACGCTGGAGATCCAGGCCGGCCTGTACGGCGTCCCCAAGGCGCAGCGCCGGTCGATGGAGCTGCTGCGCGCGGTCCATCTGGAGGACAAGGCCAGGGCATACGCCCGCACCCTGTCGGGCGGCATGAAGCGGCGGCTGATGGTGGCGAAGGCGATGGTCCATTCGCCGCCCGTATTGGTGCTCGACGAACCGACCGCGGGTGTCGACATCGAATTGCGCCAGCAGCTGTGGGCCTATGTGCGCCAGTTGAACGATGCCGGCGTCACCGTGGTCCTCACCACCCATTATCTGGAAGAGGCGGAGGAACTCTGCGACCGGATCGCGATCATCAACCACGGCACGCTGATCGCCAACGAACCGACCCGCGAACTGGTCGGCAAGGCGCAGGAAAAGGTCGTCTCGGTGACCGTCGACCGCGATGTCGCGACGCTCCCCGCCAATGCCTGCTTCGGCAAGATCGTCCTGCGCGGCACGCGAACGCTGGAAATTACCTACGCCAAGGATCGCGTCAACGCCGGCGAAGTGCTGGCCGCGGTGCAGCACGACGGCTTCGGCATCGTCGACGTGACGACCAAGGAACCCGATCTGGAAGACGTCTTCCTCAGCCTGACGCGCGCCGCCAACGTCTAGCCTTGCCATCAGGCAACAGGCTTTCGAAACGCCGCGAATATCCGCCTGTCCTACACCCGACCATCTGTGCCACAGGGCGATGATGCACCGGCTCCCGATCCTCGCCACCCGTTTCCGCGCCGGCGGCTGCGGCGCGCGTTTCCAACCGCGACGTAGTGTCAACTTCGACAACTTCCGCGACCTGACCCGATGAGCGACTCGGCGCGCACCAGCGACGTTCTCATCGTCGGCTCCGGCGCGGCGGGGCTCACCGCCGCGCTCAATCTCGCCGATCGCTTCACGGTGACCGTGCTCGCCAAGGGCGCGCTCAACGAAGGGTCGACCGCCTGGGCGCAGGGCGGGATCGCCGCGGTGCTGGAGCCGGGCGACACGTTCGAACACCATGTCGAGGACACGATGGTCGCCGGCGCCGGTCTCAACGACCGCGACGTGGTCGAATTCGTGGTCGAGGGCGCGCCCGCCGCGATCCAGCGGCTTGCCCAACTGGGCGTTCCCTTCGCCACCGATGGCAATGCGCTCCACCTCACCCGTGAAGGGGGTCATTCGCACCGCCGCATCGTGCACGTCGCCGACGCCACCGGCTGGGCGGTGCAGGAAGCGCTGCAACGCGCCGCAGAGGCGCACCCCAACATCACGCTGGTCCCCGATCAGGTCGCGATCGACCTTGCCACCAGTCGCCACGAACAACGCTATTCGGGCGCGGGCAACGTCTGGGGCGTCTATGCGGTCGATCGGGGGACGGGACGCGTCAACCTCTACACCGCTAGGGCGACGGTGCTCGCCACCGGCGGCGCGGGGCGGACCTACCTGTTCTCCACCGCCCCGCGCGGCGCAACCGGGGACGGCATCGCGATGGCATGGCGGGCCGGTGCGCGCGTCTCCAACATGGAGATGATGCAGTTCCACCCGACCTGCCTCTACCATCTCGAGGTCAAGAACTTCCTGATCACCGAGGCGGTGCGCGGCGAGGGCGGACGGCTCATCAATCCGACCACCGGCAAGCGCTTCATGTCCTATTACGATGCCGAACGGATGGAGCTGGCCCCGCGCGACGTCGTGGCGCGCGCGATCGATGCCGAGATCAAGCGCTATGGCCTCGACTATGTCCATCTCGACATCAGCCACATGCCGGCGGACTTCATCCGCAGCCATTTCCCCAACATCCACGAAAAATTGCTGGGCCTGGGGCTTGATATGACGACGCAGCCGATCCCGGTCGTGCCGGCGCAGCATTATACCTGCGGCGGAATCGTCATCGACCGCGACGGACGCACCGACCTGCCCGGGCTCTATGCGGCGGGCGAATGTACCGAGAGCGGCCTGCACGGCGCCAACCGCCTCGCCTCCAATTCCCTGCTCGAATGCTTCGTCTTCGGCGAGGCGTGCGCCGACCATATCGCCGCGCACTGGGACGCGCTGCCACCGGTGCCGGTGATCCGGCCGTGGGACGAGAGCCGCGTCGCGGATTCGGACGAGGAAGTGGTCATCAAGCAGAACTGGACGGAAATCCGCCGCTTCATGTGGAATTACGTCGGCATCGTCCGCACCACCAAACGGCTGGAGCGCGCCCAGCATCGCATCCAGATGCTGACCGGCGAAGTTGCTGATTATTACGGACATTTCCGCGTCACGCCCGACCTGATCGAACTGCGGAACCTGTTGCAGACCGCCGAACTGATCGTGCGCTCGGCGCTGCACCGGCACGAGAGCCGCGGGCTGCACTATACGCTGGACTATCCCGGAACGCTGCCCGACGCGGTGGATACGGTGCTCGTACCATGACGTACGACGCCCGGCGACGACATGCCGCCGGGCGTCCGGGCGATCACGCAGACGCGCGCTCCGCCTGCGCGTTGATCGTGCCGGTGGCGAGCTGGGTCAGCTTGTCGTTGGTCGCCTTTTCCTCATCCAGCGTCTCCTGCAGGATCGCGGCGACGTCGGATTTGCCGAGCTGCCGCGCCCAGGTGATGAGCGTGCCGTATCGGGCGATCTCGTAATGCTCGACCGCCTGCGCCGCCGCGGTCAACGCCGCGTCCAGCACCGCCTTGTCGCTGACCTCGCCGGCGACTTCGTTGGCTTCCTTGATGATACCGTCGATCGCGGGGCAGGTGACGCCCTTGGGCTGCATGCCTTCGATGTCGAACACGCGGCGCAGGCGCTCGATCTGCCCTTCCGTTTCGCGCAGATGCTGCTCGAAACCCTGGCGCAGCGTCACATCGGTCGCCTTGTCGATCATCTTGGGCAGCGCCTTGGTGATCTGCTGTTCGGCGTAATACAGGTCTTCGAGCTGGTGGACGTACAGATCGTGGAAAGTCGAGATATCCTTGCTGAACAAGCCCATGGTCCGTCTCCGTTTTGTTTTGAAGGTGCGGAGGCGCAACGAGCGGCGGATCGCGCCGGTTGCGGTGAAAGCGGCTGATCGAGGTTAGCAAGGAGGCCGGTCCTTGCCATTGCCAACCTCGATCGGCGGGGCATAGGGTCGGTGACCCGGATGGGAGAGAATCGGTGGCGGTACGGCGTTCGGTGACGTTCCTGGCAGCGGCCGCGATGTTGGCGGGGTGCGGCGGTGGCGATGGCGGATCGTCGGGCTCCAATGCGAGCGGCGGATCGACGACCGCCGGCACGCCGACGCCCACGGCCGCCGCGGGGTGCACGCTGCGCGAGCGCCAGGATTGGGTCGCCGCGCAATTGCGCGAATGGTATCTGTTCCCAGACACGCTGCCGGCCAGCCTGGACCCGACGCCGTACGCCAGCGTCGATACCTATCTGAATGCGCTGACCGCGACGGCGCGGGCGCAGCGCAAGGATCGGTATTTCACCTATCTGACCTCGATCAAGGAAGAGAACGCCTATTACACGTCCGGCTCCAGCGCCGGTTTCGGCTGGCGGCTGGGGCTCGACAGCAACGCGCGGCTGTTCGTCACCGAGGCGTTCGAGGGTGCGTCGGCGTTGGCGGCGGGCATCGATCGCGGTGCGGAGATCCTGGCGATCGGCACCTCGACCAGCGACCTCAAGACGGTGAGCAGCCTGTACGCGGCGGGCGGCAGCGTGCTCAGCGATGCGCTGGGTCCCGACACGGCCGGCACGACGCGATATTTCCAGATCCGCGATGCAGCGGGCACGCGGACCGTGTCGGTCAGCAAATCCGATTTTACGCTGATGCCGGTATCCAGCCGCTACGGCAGCCAGATCATCACCGACGGTGGCCAGCGCTACGGCTATGTCAACCTGCGCACGTTCATCGACACCGCCGACCCCGCGTTGCGGACCGCGTTCGCGCAATTCCGGGCCGCGGGGATCACCAATATCATCGTCGACCTGCGCTACAACGGCGGCGGCCTTGTCAGGATCGCGGAACTGATGAGCAACCTGCTGGGTGCCAATCGCGCGACGTCCGAAGTCATCAGCTACACCACGTTCCGCAGCGAGAAGGCGTCGAACAACGAAACGACGTTCTTCGCGCCCCAGCCGCAATCGGTCGCCCCGACCAGGGTCGCCTTCATCGGTACCGGCGGCACCGCATCGGCGAGTGAATTCGTCATCAACGCCTTCATCCCCTACCTCCACGCCAACGCCGCACTGATCGGCACCAACACCTATGGCAAGCCGGTCGGGCAGATCGCGCTCGACAAGGCGGCATGCGACGACCGGCTGCGCGTGATCGCCTTCGCATTGCAGAATTCGGCGCGTCAGGGCGCCTATTACGACGGCCTTGCCAATACCGTGGAGGCGAGCTGTCGGGCGGCGGACGACCTTAGCTATCCGATGGGCGATCCGCGCGAGGCATCGACGCGATCGGCGCTCGATTTCCTGCAGGGCAAGAGCTGTACGCGGATCGGCGCATCCGCCAGTGCGGACGTGCGCGCGACGTCGACGGCGGCGGTGAGCCGTGTCGCGCTGGCGCCCAATGGCGAGATGTCGACCGCGCAGCGCGAGGTGCCGGGGCTGTTCTGATCGTAGGGCACCACGCACGGGGACGGAGCCGGCGTGCTGCATGATCCGTTTTTCCTGATCGTCGCCGCCACCGCGGTGATCCTGGTGGGGCTGGCCAAGGGCGGCCTGTCCGGGCTGGGCGCGCTCGGCACGCCGCTGCTCGCGCTGGCGGTCGCGCCGGTGCAGGCGGCGGCGATCCTGCTGCCGATCCTGATCGTGCAGGATGCGGTGAGCGTCTGGGCGTTCCGGCGCAGCTGGGACGGCTGGATCATCGGCTGGATGCTGCCCGGCGCGCTGGCCGGCATCCTGTGCGGCTGGGCGTTCGCCGAACTGCTGCCGACCAACGCGGTCATGGCGATGCTGGGCGCGATCACCGCCGGGTTCGGCCTGTGGCGGCTGTGGATCGAGCGCGGCGGCAGGATCGTCGCCGCATCGCGATCGCCCGGCTGGGTCGGCAGCCTGTTCGGCGTCGGCATGGGGTTTGCCAGCCAGATCGCGCATGCCGGCGGCCCGCCGTTCCAGATGTGGGTGGCGCCGCGCAAGCTGCCGCACGAACGCTTCGTCGGCACCGGCGCGATCCTGTTCGCCATCGTCAACTGGGCCAAGGTGCCGGCCTATCTGGCGCTCGGCGCGTTCGACGGCGCGACGCTGCGCACATCGGCGGCGCTGCTGCCGCTGGCGATCGCGTCGACCCTGGCCGGCGTGTGGGTGATCCGCCGGATGAGCCCGCAGCGCTTCTACATCGTGGTCTATCTGCTGATGGTGCTGCTGGGCGGGAAGCTGGTGTGGGAGGGGATCGGGTGACGCGGGCGTGCGTTGCTGCCCGATAACGATGAGGAGCGGATGCCCGTGACCAAGACCCTGGCCGATCTGTCGAAGGCGATGCGCGACATCGATTTCGCGATGCTGTCGACCCATACCGATGGCGGCGCGATCGGCGCGCGCCCGATGAGCAACAACCGCCAGGTCGATTACGATGGCGACAGCTATTATTTCACCACCGACGACACGCGGATGGTGGCGGACATCGGGCGCGACCCGCAGGTCGGGCTGAGCTTCCTCGGCAAGAGCGGCATGCTGGGGATGCGGCCGTTCTTCGTCGCGATCGAGGGGCGCGCGGACCTGGTCCGCGACAAGACGGCCTTTGCCGAACATTGGACCAGCGACCTCGACCGCTGGTTCGAACAGGGCATCGACACCCCCGGTCTGGTCCTGATCCACGTCCGGGCGATGCGCGCCCATTATTGGGACGGGGAGGACGAGGGCGAGATTTCGCTGTAGGGTGATCCCCGATGGGGGAATTGCACGATGCAGGATGATGACAGCTTCGTCTATGACGAGGCGAGCGGCGAGTGGATCAGCGCGGCGGATGCGGCCGCCGCGGCCGGTGACAATGGTGGTGGCGATACGGCGGTCGAGGTGCGCGATGCGGTCGGCAACGTGCTGGCCGATGGCGATCAGGTGACGCTGATCAAGGACCTGACCGTCAAGGGCGCCGGACAGACGCTGAAGCGCGGCACGCTCATCAAGAGCATCCGGCTGACCGGCGATGCGCAGGAGATCGACTGCAAGTTCGACGGGATCAAGGGGCTGGTGCTGCGCGCCGAATTCGTGCGGAAGCGCTGAATGCCGCCACGCATCGACCCCATCTGGACCGCGCCGCTGGCCGATGCGCTGGCGGACCTGCCGGCGCTCGATGCGTTTCTGGAGGCCGAGGCGGCGGCGGGCAAGGCGGTGTATCCGCCGGTGGAGGACCGGTTCCGGGCGCTCGCGCTGACCCCCCTGCCCGACGTGCGGGTCGTGATCCTTGGGCAGGACCCCTATCACGGGCCGGGACAGGCGCACGGCCTGAGCTTTTCGGTGCGGCCGGGGGTGAAGGTGCCGCCGAGCCTCGCCAACATCTACAAGGAATTGCACGCCGACCTCGGCATCGCGCCCGCCCGCCATGGCTTTCTGGAGCATTGGGCGAGGCAGGGCGTGCTGCTGCTCAACACGGTGATGACCGTCGAGGGAGGTCGGGCGGCGTCGCATCGCGGTCGCGGGTGGGAGGCATTGACCGATGCGGTGATCCGCGCGGTCGCCGCCAAGCCCGGCCCGGTCGTGTTCCTGCTGTGGGGCACGCATGCCCAGGCCAAGGCGGGCTTCGTCCGCACGATCGCGCAAGGCGGCGAGCATCTGGTGCTGAGCGCGCCGCACCCCTCGCCCCTGTCGGCGTACAAGGGCTGGTTCGGCAGCCGCCCATTCAGCCAGGCCAACGCCTTTCTGGAACGTCATGGCGCGGCGCCGATCGACTGGGCGCTGCCCGACGCGGCGTAACCGCATCCTTTGGCCACCGCGACGGTTGAGGGGGCCAGAGGAGACACGGACATGGCCGAAGCGTGGTGGAACGGGACGCGGATCGCGGCGAGCGACGACATCGTGACGGTGGAGCGCAATGCCTATTTCCCGATCGACGCGGTCGATGCCGCGGTGTTGAAGGACAGCGCGACGACCAGCGTGTGCCCGTGGAAGGGCACGGCACATTATTACACGTTGGTGGTCGACGGCGCGGAGAACGCCGACGCCGCCTGGTATTACCCCGAGCCCAAGGATGCGGCGAAGGAGATCAAGGACCGCGTCGCCTTCTGGAAGGGCGTCGAGATCCGCTGACGCCGACCGCTGACGCCGGCATCCACGCCGGCGACGGTGGTGCCGTCATGGCCGGCCGGGCGCGGAAGTTGGCGAAGTTGCCACTACGTCCGCACCGGAAAGCGTTCGCAGGTGTGCGGCGAACGTCAAATCGCGTTCCGCCTGTACGGCATCCTCCTGCGCCCGTTCGCGGCGCGCGGCGGCTTCATCCGCCATCCGTTCCTGTTCGTCGGCGCTGACGAAGCGCGTCGCGACGTGGCGGTAGAAGGGCGGCGGCAGCGGAGCGCCATCATCGCGGGCATAGGCGTCCGCCTCGACCTGCATCATCGCCTTCGACAGCTGGATCGCCGCGGCGTCGGGCGCCCGTTCGGCGCGGCAGGTGTCGAGCCATGCGCCGTAGCGCTGCGGATCGCGGTAGCGGAGCAGGAACTGGGTCAGCCGCTCGTCATACTTGCGCCGCTCGCCGATCTGTTCGCCCTTGTAGAAGACCGGCTGGGCGACGCCGTGGATCGCGCGCGAATAGGCGGCATCGGACAGGCGCTGGATGGCATGGTCGAGCGCCAGGTCCCAGGCGATGCGATAGCTCTGCGCCTCGACCCGCCCGCGCAGGGCATAAGCGGCGGTGGTGCTGATGCCGACGCGCCGGCACGCGGCATCGACGCAGCCGCATTCCGACAGCGCGGCGATGAAGTCGACCTGTCGCTGCGGCGTCCAGCCGTCGTGGCGATGGCGGAGCGATGCGGCCTGGAAATCGGTCGGATCGAAGGGCCGGGCGGCAGGCTTGCGGGCCGAGGCGCGGCGGGCGGAGCGGGTGGGTGCATGCTTCATGCCTGCCTATTGGGCACGATGCATCCAACATTGGGAGGGGGCAATCGGCCGGTCCGGCGGATTGCCGCGCGGGTGTGGCGCGCGGGCATCCATCAGCGTTACGCTGGTCAGGCGGCCGATGGCTCCAACGGATAGCGCATCGCGACGTCGCAGCGGGCATAGGCATGGCCGAAGCGCGCCATGATGTCGGCATCGTGGACGAAACCGGCGCGTTCGTAGAGGTGGATCGCGGCGGCGCATTTGCGGTTGGTGAGCAGATAGAGCGTGTCGATCCCCGGCAGGGCACGCGCCCGATCGATCAGCGCGGCGAGCAGGGCCGCACCGGCGCCGGTCCCGCGCGCGTCGGCAAGGACGCCCATCTTGGTGAGTTCGTACGCGCCGGGTTCGCCCGGCATCAGTGCGCCGGTGCCGACGATGGCGCCGTCGTCGGTGGCGGCGAAGAGGATGACGCCGCCCCGGTCGACGATCGCCTCACGCGGGTGGGCGAGGACGTGGCGATCGTGATCCTCGAGCACGAACATATCCTCGATCCACGCGGTGTTGATGCTCGCGAAGTACGGGGCGAGGGCGTCGGTGTAGGGGAGGGTGCGCATGGGGTGAGAGTAGCGGTGTGGTGACATCGGGCAAGGTTATGGTCCATGTCCTGCACGTGCATGCAGTCCGCTATTCCCGAGTGCCTGAAAACCGGGAGGCGATGATCGACGAGGTTGACGCCGACCCCAGGCCGCCCACCACCTGTCGGGCTGGTTATCACGACGAATCACGCGTGGGCATCGATTGATGTATCGCCTTGCGCCGCATGCGTGATGCGCGAGTGCTGGACGTGCCTATTGACGGGTGTCGGGCCTGAGGGACACGCCGTAGAGGTACAGCAGCCTGCCGTTTCTCATGAAGCGTTGGTACCACCGACGGGCCATATTGTAGCTATCGTCAAGCTTCGGGTGGCAACGGTCCATCGGAATCGTCCCGCTCGTGCCTTTTGTCACGGCGAGCATCCCAGACCTTCTCCTGTTGCTGCGTCAGCGTCACAGGGTCAGATGTGCTGCCGCGCAGGTCGATCAGCTGAAGGTGAACGAGACGAGTTTTCAGAGAAATCGTATTGGGCCGATCAAAAAGATTTTTTACGCCGAAGCGCAACGCCTCCCCCCGGGTGCCGTATTTGCTATCGATTTGCCCTGCGACGACCAGCAACCCCTCTTCGACGTTCGTAGACGTCTGGATGAAGGCACCGATAATACCTTCGACGCCGATGATCACGCTCTGGGATGGTTCAACGATGACGTATTCATGTGCGGCAAGTCGGAACATCGGCCCGTCTTCGAGCAAGGAATGCACGACGCTCCAGCGGCCACCTGCATTCATGCGCAATATTCGACCGGGATTGAGCGTATAGGCCGCCTCTTTCAGCGCGTCCGACGAGAATGGCCTGATCTGCAACAGCCGATCGGCTTGCAGTCGACTGATCTGGCGATTGGTGAGGACGTTACCGTACATGCTGGTCTCCCAAGCCTGAAACTACTGTTTCGTGCAGGCCGGCGACGATGCGTTCGAGTTGCAAACGCTGCGCGGAGAGCGCGTCACGCTCCCTGAGCACGTCCGCGGCGGCAGGGCCACTCGACCTGTCGCTTGTCAGCCTCGCGAGCCGATCGTCGTAATGACGCATCAGGAACGTGAGTGCGTTGAGGTGATTGGACCGCTGCTGGATCATCAGCGCAGATGCGGCCTCAACCCGAATACGTTCCGAATCGATGCCCTGTACCTTCATCTGTCTCTGCTGAAGGATGAGCGTGCAGATCAAGCCCGCCAAAGCCAGGCCCGAGAACAGTGAATTAGTCGCCCCGAACGTATCCCCGAACTGGCCCTGCGCTGCAGCATCGGGAATGAACCACTTCACCCCGGCGACGATACCAACCTGCACGGCCACGACGACGCCAACCAACGTTGCGACGTGTTTCCAGCCAAACCTGCCAACCGCCATCGTCGCTCCGCCAGACTGCGCGATCGGTTCAATGACCAATCGCGCGCCTAGCGACTAGCTGAGACCGCACCGAAACGGTGCCATCTCGGCTGGGATGGCGGACATTCACTCCGCCGCCGGCAGGTAAACCTCGCTTCCCTTTGCCTTGAAGCGCTCGCTCATCTCCGCCATGCCGGCCTCCGCATCCGCTACCGAACCCTTGCCGCTGGCGAACAGCGCGCGTTCCGCATCGCCTGCGTCGGCGGCGATGAAGGTGTCCGCCGACTGGTTCTGCTTCGCCGCGAACTCTCGCACTTCGGCGGTGATCTTCATCGAGCAGAATTTGGGGCCGCACATCGAGCAGAAGTGGGCGGTCTTGGCGCCTTCTGCCGGCAACGTCTGGTCGTGATAGTCCTCGGCCGTCTCGGGATCGAGCGACAGGTTGAACTGGTCGCGCCAGCGGAAGTCGAAGCGGGCGCGGCTGAGCGCGTCGTCGCGCATCTGCGCGGCGGGGTGGCCCTTGGCGAGATCGGCGGCGTGGGCGGCGAGCTTGTAGGTGACGACGCCGACCTTGACGTCGTCGCGGTCGGGGAGGCCGAGATGCTCCTTGGGGGTGACGTAGCAGAGCATCGCGGTGCCGTACCAGCCGATCATCGCGGCGCCGATGCCGCTGGTGATGTGGTCGTAGCCGGGCGCGATGTCGGTAGTGAGCGGCCCGAGCGTGTAGAAGGGCGCCTCGCCGCAGACCTCGAGCTGCTTTTCCATGTTCTGCTTGATCTTGTGCATCGGCACGTGGCCGGGGCCCTCGATCATCACCTGCACGTCCTGTGCCCAGGCGCGGTGGGTGAGTTCGCCGAGCGTGTAGAGTTCGCTGAACTGCGCCTCGTCATTGGCGTCGGCGATGCTGCCGGGGCGCAGGCCGTCGCCGAGGCTGTAGGCGATGTCGTACGCCTTCATGATCTCGGTGATCTCGTCGAAGCGTTCGTAGAGGAACGATTCCTTGTGATGCGCGAGGCACCATTTCGCCATGATGCTGCCGCCGCGCGACACGATGCCGGTGACGCGCTTCGCCGTCATCGGGATGTAGGGCAGGCGGACGCCGGCGTGGATGGTGAAATAGTCGACGCCCTGTTCGGCCTGTTCGATCAGCGTGTCGCGGAACACCTCCCACGTCAGGTCCTCGGCGATGCCGCCGACCTTTTCGAGCGCCTGGTAGATGGGGACGGTGCCGATCGGGACGGGCGAATTGCGGATGATCCATTCGCGGGTGTCGTGGATGTTGCGGCCGGTCGACAGGTCCATGACCGTGTCGGCGCCCCAGCGGATCGACCAGACGAGCTTGTCGACCTCTGCCGCGACGTTGCTGGCGACGGCGCTGTTGCCGATGTTGGCGTTGATCTTGACCAGGAAGTTGCGGCCGATCGCCATCGGTTCGGATTCGGGGTGGTTGACGTTGTTGGGAATGATCGCGCGGCCGCGGGCGACCTCGTCGCGGACGAATTCGGGGGTGACGTAGTCGGGGATGCTCGCGCCGAAGCTTTCGCCGTCGCGCTTGTAGTCGCGCAGCATCTCGCGGCCGAGGTTTTCGCGGGTCGCGACATATTCCATCTCGGGCGTGATGATGCCGCGGCGGGCATAATGCATCTGGCTGAGGTTCATGCCGGCCTTGGCGCGCAAGGGGCGGCGGACCGGGTTGGGGAATTGCGGCACCCCGCCGGAGCGGTCGGGGCCAAGCTGGCCATTGTCCTCGGGCCGGAGTTCGCGGCCGTCATAGGCCTCGACGTCGCCGCGCGCGTCGATCCACGGGCGGCGCAGCTGCGGCAGGCCGGCCATGATGTCGATGCGGGCATTGGCATCGGTATAGGGACCGGAGGGGTCGTAGACGCGCAGCGGCGGTTCGCCCGACGACGGATCGAGGTGGATTTCGCGCATTGCGACGCCGAGCGGGCCGACATGGACCTTCTTTGAGCCCCGGATCGGTCCGGTGGTGACGCCAATCTCTGTGCGGGCGGGTACGTCGGCCATGGTCATGCTCTCCAAGATACGGAGAGCGGGCGGTTCTCGGGTGGAAAGCCGCTCCCTCCCTCCGCCGGTGTCAACCGGATCAGGTTCAGCGGGTCGAGGGCTCCTGCGGGTGCCATGAAAGTCATGCTTCCATGGGCGCCCTGCCCTCCTCTCAAGCGCGGTAACGGCGCTCCCCCGGGGATGCACGGCGTTGTACGCGCTTGGCCGGCCTGCGCCAACGAAAAAGGGCCGCCCCCGTGCGGAGCGGCCCTTGCGTAGATAGGTCCCGGCGGAGCGGCCCTGTGCGGATCAACCGCTGGCGGCGGACGTCCGGATGTTGCCGTTGATGCCCGACGGGAAGAACCCGCCCGATGCGACCGCGGCCTTGTTGAGGTAGACGATGTTGAGCACCTGTCCGGACGACCGGCTGTAGGCGAGGCCGTTGGTGTCGGTCGGCACGATGTTGGCGGTGGTCGCATCACCGATGCCCTGGTCGATGTCGCTGGTGCCATCGAGGCTGTCGCGCGCATCGGAGATCAGGCGGGCATTGGTGAAGATCGACGCGGCGTCGATGCCCTTGCGGTACAGCACCGAGCGGATGAGGCCGGCGTGATAGCTTTCGGTGGCGAGGATGCCGGCCGCCGCCTCGATAAAGGTCTTGTTGCCGATCAGCGGCGAGGCGCCCTTGTAGGCGGAGACGCCGACATCCTCGAACAGATAGGCGCCGAGCAGGAAGCTGACGTCGTCGGCATAGGGATTGAACACGCCGCTGGCGCCGACGACGCCGGCGGCACGCGCGGCGGCGGTGAAGGCACCGGTGGCATCGCCGGCGATATTGATCGCGGGCATGGCGACCGCCGAGCCGCCAAGCGTCGCCTTGAGGAAGGTGACGTGCTGCACCTCGTCGAGCGCGATTTCGCGCGCGTATTGCGCGACGATCGGATCGGCGAACGGCACCGCCGCGCCGCCCGTCACCGTGCCGACGGTGCCGACGCCGGTCGTCAGGCCGGCCGGCAACGCCGTGCCGAACGCCGCCCAGCAATAGAATTGCGCTTCGAGATATTCGAGGTTGAGCGCGAAATTGAGGATGTCGGCATCGGCGGCGATCGGGGTCGCCGACGCGGTGGGCGACGGCGTCGGCGTCGGGTTGTCGCCGTCGTTGCCGCAGGCGGCGAGCAGCGCCAAGCCGCCGGCCGAGGCGGCGGCACCGCCGGCATAGCGCAGGAAGTTGCGGCGTTCGGCACGGCGGGCGGCGATGGCGTCGAGCACGGTGTCGGTCTGGCCGGAATTGGTCGGAAGTTCGGTCATCGGGATCAATCCCCTGGATGCTTTGAAGGTCGCGGGCGGATCAGGAACGGATCAGGAGACGGTGGCCGCCTTGATCGTGCCGTTGAGGCCGGACGGGAAGAACCCGCCCGCGCTGGTCGCCGCGGCGTTCAGGTAGACGATGTTGAGCACCTGGTTGGGGCTGCGGCTGTAGGCGATGCCGAACGCGTCGGTCGGCATGATGTTCGACACCGGGAACGTCGGTGCCGGCGTCGGCGTCGCGGTGGGCGTCGCGGTCGGGGTGGGGGTGGGCGTCGGCGTGGGCGTCGCGGTCGCCGTCGCGGTGGGCGTCGGGGTCGGCGACACCTGGCCCGGCGCGACGCTGGTGCCCGGCGTGATGCCCTGGTCGATCTCGGTACCGCCGTCCAGGCTGTCGCGGGCATCGGAAATGCCCTGGACCTGCGCGATCAGCGACGATCCGGTGACGATGCCCTTGCGGTACAATTCGGTGCGGATCGTCGCGGCGTGATACGCCTCGACCGCCAGGATGCCGGCCGCCGCCTCGAGATAGGTCTTGGTGAGCAACGGTGCCGCGCCCTTGTAGGCGGTGACCCCGACATCCTCGAAGATGAACGCGCCGAGCAGGAACGTTTCGTCGTTGAGATAGGGATTGAAGGTCTGGCCGGCGCTGATGAGCTTGGCGGCGACCGCGGCGGCGGAAAACGCACTGTTCGGGCCGACCGAGATATCGATGACCGGCTGCGCCACCGCGACGGTGCTGCCGAGCGCGTTGCGCAGATAGGCGACGTGGGCGAGTTCGTCGGCGGCGATTTCGCGGGCGTAGCGCGCGATCACCGGGTCGCTGAACGGCACCTGCTGACCGCCGCGCACCGCGCCCGGCGTGCCGGTGCCGGTCAGCAGATTGGCGGGCAACCCGGCGCCGGTGGTGGCGTAGGCGTAATATTGCGCCTCGAGATATTCGAGGTTGAGCGCGAAGTTGAGGATGTCTGGATCGGTATAGGTGGGGGTGGGCGTCGCGGTGGGGGTGGGCGTCGCCGTCTGCGCCCCTGCCCGGTCGGCCAGCGTCAGCGTCGAGGCGCCGGCGGCGGTGACCGCCATCGCGCCGATCGCGGTCTTGAAGAATTCGCGGCGGTGTTCGCGGCGCGCGACGCGCGCGTCGAGCGCTGCGGTCAGGGTGGCGCTGTCGATATCGGTACGGGCGGTCATTACTCGGGTTCTCCCCATCGCGCGGGCGGCTGGCGGGCCGCCCAGGATGGCCCTGCCGTTCCGCATCCGGCCGCATGCGTCAACCCCGGCTGTACCGGAAATCCGCCGACCGGACGATGCAAGCGGGGGAACCGCCAACGAAAAATCCTCCCCCGGCGCCGGTGAGGGCATCGAGGGAGGATCGATCGTCGGCGCGCCAGGAGGGTGACGCGCCGAAGGGCGGGAAGGATCAGCCGAGACCGACGGTGAAGGCCGGGTTCGGGTTGTTGGTGCCGGCGGGGAAGAAGCCGCCGCTGGTCCGGTTGGCACCCGTCGCGTTGAGATACACGATGTTGTGCACCTGTTGCGTCGACCGGCTGTAGGCCAGGCCGTTGACGTCGGTGGGCACGATATTCGACACGCCGGTGGTCAGCACGCCGATGTTGGTGCCGCCGATGCCCTGATCGTCGTCGCCCGTGCTGGCGGTGCTGCCGTCCGGCGAGGCGCTGCCCGCAGTCGGCGTGGTGCCGCCCGCCAGCGTACCCGTCGCGGTGCCATCGGCGGCATCGCGCAGGTTCGAGATCTGCTGCGCCTGGGTGATGAGATCGCGATTGGTGATGCCGCGCGAGTAGAGGATCGTGCGGACCAGACCCGCATGATAGGCCTCTGCCGCCAGGATGCCCGCCGCCGCTTCCAGATACATCGACGAGATGACCGGCGATGCACCCTTGTAGGCGGTGACGCCGACGTCTTCGAAGATATAGGCGCCGAGCAGGAAGTTGGTCGGGTTGAGATACGGATCGAACGTCGCCGACGCGCCGGAGATCACGCCCGCCGCCCGTGCCGCCGCCGAGAAGGCGCCGTCCGCGGTGCCGGAGATGTTGATCGCCGGCTGCGCCACCGCCGCCGAGCCGAGCGCGGAGCGGAGGAAGTTGACGTGGGCGATTTCGTCATAGGCGATTTCGCGCGCATATTGCCCGATCAGCGGATCGCCGCTGAAATCGACCGCGCGCGGGAAGCCCGCACCCGATCCGGTCACCACCGCGCCCTGCGTCCCGGTGCCGGTCAGCGATGCGGCCGGCAGGCCGGTGCCGAACGCGGCATAGCTGTAGAATTGCGCCTCGAGATATTCGAGGTTGAGCGCGAAGTTGAGCACCGCGACGTCGGTGCTGACCGCCGGCGTAGGCGTCGGCGTCGGGAACGGCACCGACATCGCATTGTCGTCACCGCAGGCGGCGAGCAGCGACAGACCGCCGACGGCGGCGACACCGCCGACCGCAGTCTTCATGAAGGCGCGACGCGCATGGCGACGGGCCGTCGTCTTTTCGATGATCTCAAGGATCGATGTTTCGTGAGTCATGGTGATCGCTCCCCTCAGTTCGCGCCGCTGGAGCGGATCGCGGTGTTGCCGTTGTTGATGCCGTTGGGGAAGAACCCGCCCGCGGTCACCGACCGGGGATTGAGGTAGACGATGTTCAGCACCTGGGCCGGCGTGCGGCTGAAGGCGAGGCCGTTGCTGTCGAGCGGCACGATGTTCGAAACCGTCTGGCCGGACACCGTCAGCGGCGCGACGCCCTGATCGAGATCGGTGCTGCCATCGACCGAGTCGCGCAGGTTCGAGATGGTTTCGGTATTGGTGCGCAGCGCCGGCACGGTCAGGCCGCGGGCATAGAGCGCGGTGCGGACGATCGCGGCGTGATAGGCCTCGACCGCCAGGATGCCGGCCGCCGCCTCGAGATAGGTCTTGTTGTTGATGAGCGCGCCCGCTGCACCCTTATAGGCCGTGACGCCGACATCCTCGAAGATGAAGGCCGCCTGCAGGAAGCTGTTGTCGTCGGCATAGGGATCGAAGCCGGCCAGTGACGGCGTCGTGCTGGCGGCGGCGGCGGCGAAGGCGCCACCGGCGGCGCCCGAGATGTTGATCGCGGGCTGGGCGGCGATCAGCGCGTCGCTGGTCCCGGTGCCGCGGATCGCGGCGCGCAGGAAGGTGACGTGGGCGATCTCGTCCTGCGTGATCTCCCGCGCGTAGGCGGCAATCGCGGGATCGGTGAAGTTGACCTGACGCGCCGAACCGGCACCCGTGCCGGTCTGGACGGCGCCCTGCGTGCCGACGCCGCCGGTGAGCAGGTTGTTGGGCAGGCCCTGGCCGGTCGAGGCATAGCTGTAGAATTGCGCTTCGAGATATTCGAGGTTGAGCGCAAAGTTGAGGACGTCGACCTCCGACGGGCCGGTCGTCTGCGCTTCCGCCTCGCTCGCCAGCGACATCGCCGCGGCACCGGCGGTGGCGACCGCCGCCATGCCCATCACGTTCGTGAAGAATCCGCGACGTTCTTCACGCCGCCTCGCGCGGGCGTCGAACGCCTCGATAATCTGATCCGTCTGGGTCATGGTCAGCAACCTCCCTTACCTTGGTTCGACCGTCGCGCTCACGCCACCCTGACGCGACCGATCCACGGTCGACCTCCCGCTAGCTACGATCCGGAAAAGGAAAGGATGCCGGAAACGAAAAGAAAAATGCCGTGCGAGATTTTGGGGGCGTTGAACTGCACCCAGGTAAATAATCTGGATTATCGCGGCGGCGTATTGCCGGGCCGGTAAACTGCGATTAGCCTTTCGATCGTGCCGCAAACCGATGAATCCAGCCTCAATTCTGCCCGGGCGGCATTGGTCGAGGCGTTGATTCGCACCGGTCAGGACGACCGCGACGCCTTTCGCACCGTCTATACGATGACATCGGCGAAGCTTTTCGGGATATGCCTGCGTATCTGCGTCGACAGACAAGGCGCCGAGGACGTGCTGCACGACGTATATATCACGATCTGGAACCGGGCGGGCGCGTATCAGCCGGGACGCGCGAGCCCGATTTCGTGGCTGGCGACGATCGCCCGCAACCGCGCGATCGACTGGCGGCGACGCCAGGGGCGCAACCGGGCGGCACCGGTCGACGAGGCGGATTCGGTGCCGGACGGCACGCTGCGGCAGGACGATGCGCTGCTCGCCGCGGAAGCCAGCGCGCGGTTACACCAGTGCCTGGAGGCGATCGAGCAGCGCCAGCGCGGGGCGATCCGCAGCGCGTTTTTCGGCGGGCTGACCTATGCCGAATTGGCGGAGCGACAGGCGGTGCCGCTGGGCACGATGAAATCCTGGGTGCGCCGCGGGTTGCTCGCGTTGCGGGGGTGCCTCGATGCCGGCACCTGACGATATCGACATGGAGGGCGCCGACATGGGCGGCCCCGACATGACGGCGGCCGAGCTGGCGCTGGGCCTGCTGGAGGGCGACGCGCGCGACGCGGCGTTGCGCCGGCTGGTGCGCGATCCGGCGTTCGCGGCGGACGTGGAGCAATGGCGCGACTGGCTGGCGGCGCTGTTCGCGGACTGGCCGGCGGTGGCACCACCCGCCGCGGTGGCGACGCGGATCGAGGCGTCGCTGAACCGGATGCACGGCGGCGTGGCGGCGAACGACAATGGGTCGCGCTGGCGGATGCTGGCGGTCGCGACGAGCATCGCGGCATGCCTGTTGCTGGTGGTGACCGCGATGCTGGCGATGCGGCCCGCACCGGTGCCGGTGCGCGTGCCGGTCGCGGTGGCGGGCCCGGCCCCGCTGATCGCGGCGATGGCGCCGACCGGCAAGGGAACGCCGGTCGCCGCCGCCTATGACGCGACGAGCGGGACGGTGCGGATCGCGGGCGCGGTGGACGTGCCGGCGGGACGATCGGCGGAATTGTGGGCGATCCATGGTACGAACGCGCCGCGATCGCTGGGCGTAGTGGCCGATGCAACCAGCGCGGTGCTGAACGTGCCGGCGTCGCTGCGCGGTGCGATGGCGGCGGACACGGTGCTGGCGATCTCGATCGAGCCGGCGGGCGGGTCGCCGACGGGCGCGCCGACCGGGCCGGTGGTGGCGGCGGGCAAGCTGCTCGGCTGAACGCTTTGCCGTCGGATCGCGCCGTGGCGGTGATCCGGTGCGGGCCGGGGACACCGACCCGGGCGACGATCGAGCCGCTGGCTCACCTTGGGTTCCGTGGCCTTTGAATTGCAGGAACGGCACGACTCCAAGCGAGGCAGGGATGACGGATTTGCGGGCGAGCGCGTGCTGACGGGCGGCGCGGTTTGCGGTGGCGTTCGGGTGGACCGTGCCCCCTCGGGTCCTCGTCCGCTATGCCGCTCGATCGTACCCCGGCCGGTTGCCGGGGAACGATCGGGGACGGATCAGAAGGTGTAGGCGAGCCCGACGGCGCCGAGCCACTGGTTCTTCGAACCCGCGATGCTGACCAGCGGGCTGTCGGCGAAATCGTTGAGCATGCGGCGATAGGTGCCGCCGGCGACGATCTTGAACCCCTTCAGCAGGTTGCCGGTGATCGAATAGGTGGCAAGGCCGCCGAGCGTGTAGTTCTTCCACCCGCCGCGGGCATTGTAGGTCGGCAGGCCGCTGGCGACCGTCTGCGTCGGCGAAACCGAGAAATAGGTCGTGGCATAGCCGCGGCCCGCCCGTTCGGCCGAACCGAACAGCGCGACCGCCGCCTTGGGGCTGAGCGGCGTGATGTAGTTCACGCTCGGCTGCCAGATACCGCTGTCGTGCGCGTTGGCGACGTCGTGACGATAGCTGACGGTCACCGACAGTTTGTCATAGGGGCTGGTGATGACGCCGGTCTTGCCGATGCCGACATAGCCGCCCAGCTCGATCGCGGTATCGACCTTGCCGAGGGCGCGGACGCGGGGATCGTCGATGTTCTTCAGGCTGTTGCGGTTGAAATTGACGACGCCGATCGGCCCTGCCTGCAGGTCCCACGTCGGGCCGGGCTGATTGGGGATCAGGTCGACGCTGAGGCGGTTGCCGGCGAGGGTGAAGCTGAAGCCCTTGATCGATCCGATCGCGGCCGGTGCCGGCGTCCAGCGATAGTCGTTCGACCCTTCGTAATCGGTCAGATAGACGCCGGCGGCACCGATGGTGACCGAGTCGCGATCGAGGTCGAATTCCGCCGCCGTGCTCGCCACCGAACCGGTGCTGGGCGGCAGGCCCTGCACGTCCTGCGCGAGCGCCGGTGCGGCGAAGGTTGCGGCGGCCGCGAGCGCGAGCGGCATGAGGATCTTGGCGGACAAAGGGAAGGCTCCAAACCTGTTACGAAGCCGTAACGCGGATGGGTTCGATATTATCCGGGCCGGCGGATCAGAAGATGTAACGCATCGTGATCTGTTGCTGATTTGCATCACTCGTCACCGTGAAGCGGGCGGCGGCGAAGCGCGGCGGCCCGAAACGGATCACCGGATTGCGCGAAAAGCCGAACCCTTCGCGCGGAACGCCGGCGAACGTGTCGAGCTTGGCATTGCTGTTTTCGTCGTGGATCACCGCCACGGCATAATTGCCGAGCGGCAGCCCCTCGAACCGCATCGCGTGCGCGCTGGCCGGCACGTTGCGGGTGATCGCATCGGCATCGTCGACGCAGGCGGGGAAATTGTCCGGATCGGCGGTCAGGCAGACGCGCAGCAGCCCCTTGGCCGAGCGCATGTGATCGACGCCGACGTCAAGCCGGGCGATCGGCGCCGCGCCCAGGACCAGCGCCGCCGCGGGCAGCAGGGCGGCCATCCGCCACGCCATGGCGCGCCGCCGCCCGGGAATGCGACCGCGCGAAGTCACCGATGCCGCGATCGGTGCCGCACAGACGATCCCAGAACCGGAAGTAGAGCCCATAATTGCATCCATATTGTTCATGATGGCGTTGATGGTGGCTGGCGGTGATCAGCCATCCCCCCAATGCCCCCCGCCACATGAACCGCGGGAAAACTTCCCAACCCATGTGATTGGTGACGCCCATAACCGTCATGACTGCCAGCACGAAGCCCAGAGCGCCGACGTGGATCGGAATTGCCAGCACCAGTAGCGGAATTGCCACAGCACCGGTCACCGCCTCGATCGGGTGGAACGCCATCGCCGCCCAGGCGGTCGGCGGGCGGCTGGCATGGTGGACCGCATGCGCCGCCTTGAACACCGCGGGCCGGTGCATCCAGCGATGCGTCCAGTAGAACCACGTATCGTGGAGGACGAGGTAGAGCGCGACGGACACCGGCAGGTACCAGAGCGGATAGGCATGGACGTCGGCGTACACCCGCGTCCAGCCATGCGCCTTCCACCCCCAGGCGAGGACGCCGGCCGGGATGCCGTAGATCGCGGCGGAGGCGAGGCTCCAGGTGACCTCGCGCCGCATCTGCGCATCGAGCCCGCGATACAGGCCGGGGTGCCGCAGCCGCGTCGCCGCCGCGAACGCGCCCGAGACGATCAGGTAACGCACGCCGACGATCAGCGTCATCGCCAGGGCGGACAGGGTGACGGCGAGCAGCATCACGCCGGTCTAGCGGATTGTGGCGCGCGATGGCAGGGACTTAATTGCCGGCGCCCGCCCGCTCGCCCGCCCGCAGCGCCGGCCCGGGCCGCGCGGGCACCCCCGTGCCAGGGCGGCGGATCGACATTCAGCCTTCTGCCTCCCCGGCCTCCGCCGGGGAGGCAAGCTGGTCCAAATGCCGTCTCGCTGTTGAATTTCGATCCGACCCGAAGGCCCGCGCTCACGGCCTGCGTTCTAGGACGTGGATCGGGTGGTCCTTGTACGTCGCGTCGCGCACCGGCACATAGCCCACCTTCGCCGCCAGCTTCAGCGAGGGCGTGTTGCCCGGATCGATGATGCAGGTGGTGTGGACGATCCCCTGCCCGTCCGCCCAGGCGAGCGCCGCGCAAAGCGCCTCATGCGCATAGCCGCGGCCGTGCGCGGCGGGGGCGAGGGTCCAGCCGACCTCCGGCACCGCCAGCGGCGGATCGATCGCGCGGCGCGCCTCGATCAGGCCGATCTCTCCCACCACGCCCGTGTCATCGGCCACCACCCAACTGCCATAGCCGAACGCCTGCCACTGGCCGATCGAGCGGAGCAGGCGGATCCACACCTCCTCGTCCGGGCGCGGTGCGCCGCCGATCATCTGATAGACCGCGGGCGCCTGCCACATCGCGGCAAGGACGGCGAGATCGTCCGGCGCGTGGCCGCGCAGGACCAGGCGTTCGGTGCGAAGGGCGGGTGCGATCATAAGGCCAGCTTATGGCGTCGGGACGCGCGAAGAAATCCCGGTTCTTTCCAACGCCGCTTTCGGCTAGGCGCGGGGCGATGGGTATGACGATCCCTTGCGACGTGGCCATCGTCGGCGGCGGGCTGGCGGGCAGCCTGATCGCGCTGGCGCTGCGCGACAGGCGGCCGGACGTCGACGTGCGCATCATCGATGCCGCCCCGGCGATCGGCGGCGACCATGTCTGGTCGTTCTTCGGCAGCGACGTCGGCGATGCCGATCGCTGGCTGGTGGCGCCGCTGGTGGTGCATGCGTGGCGCGAATACGACGTCGCCTTTCCCCACCTCACCCGGCAGATCGATGCGACCTATTATTCGCTGACCAGCGAGCGGCTGGACCGGATCGTCCGCGCCCGGTTGCCGGAACCCGCGCTGATGCTCGGCCGCAAGGTACTGGCGGCGTCGGCGAGCGCGGTGGTGCTGGCCGATGGCGACCGGATCGAGGCGAAGGGCGTGATCGACTGCCGCGGACCGGGCGACCTGTCGGTGCTGGAACTGGGGTGGCAGAAGTTCGTCGGCCAGGAACTGGCGCTGGCGCAGCCGCACGGCGCGAGCGGGCCGAGGGTCATGGATGCGACGGTCGCGCAGATCGACGGCTATCGCTTCGTCTATTGCCTGCCGTTCGCGGCGGACCGGATGTTCGTCGAGGACACCTATTACAGCGACACCCCCGATCTGGACGGCACCGCGATCGGCACGCGGATCGCGGATTATGCCAGGACGAGGGGGTGGGAGGTCGCCGAGGTGGTGCGCGGCGAGGCCGGCGTGCTGCCGATCACGCTGGGTGGCGATTTCGAGGCCTATTGGCGGTCGAGCGGCGCCAACGTCGCCAAAGCGGGCATGCGCGCCGGGCTGTTCCAGCCGGCGACCGGCTATTCCCTGCCCGACGCGGTACGGCTGGCGGTGCGGATCGCGGCGCACGGCGACCTGTCGGGTGCGGCGCTGGCCCGGTTTACGCACGATTACGCACGCACGGCGTGGAAACGCGGGGCATTCTATCGCATGCTCAACGCGATGATGTTCCGCGCCGGCGATCCGGCGGAACGATGGCGCATCATCGAGCGCTTCTACCGCCTGGACCCGATGCTCATCACCCGCTTCTATGCCGGGCGATCGAGCCTCAAGGACAAGGCGCGCATTCTGACGGGCAAGCCACCGGTGCCGGTGGGGCGCGCGATCAACGTGTTGCGGACGACGGCGTGGCGTTAGGTATGTTGACGGGCGCGGAAGAGCGCCTGTCGATGCGGTGCCTGCGGCAATCAATGGGTGGAAACGGATATGAAGTCGGCAATCGTCATCGGTGCGGGATTCGGTGGACTGGCGCTCGCGATCCGGCTGCAATCGGCAGGCGTGGCGACGACGATCGTCGAATCGCGCGACAAGCCGGGTGGCCGCGCCTATTATTGGGAGCGCGACGGCTTCACCTTCGATGCCGGACCGACCGTCATCACCGATCCCGCCTGTTTGCAGGAACTGTGGGAACTGACCGGGCGCGACATGGCCGAGGACGTGACACTGGAACCGGTGACGCCCTTCTACCGGCTCAACTGGCCCGACGGGACCAATTTCGACTACACCAACGATGAAGCGCTGTTGCAGCGCGAGATCGGCAAGCTGAACCCGGCCGACATCGCCGGTTATCACAAGTTCCTGGAATATGCCGAGGGCGTGTATCGCGAAGGCTATGAGAAGCTGGGGCATGTCGCGTTCCTCGACTTCGCATCGATGATCAAGGCGGCACCGGCGCTGGCGAAATACCAGGCGTGGCGATCGGTCTATTCGATCGTGTCGAAATACGTGCAGAACGAGAAGCTGCGCGAGGCGCTGAGCTTCCACACCTTGCTGGTCGGCGGCAACCCGATGACGACCAGCGCGATCTATGCGCTGATCCACAAGCTGGAGCGCGACGGCGGCGTGTGGTTCGCCAAGGGCGGCACCAACCGGCTGGTCGCAGGCATGGTCGCGCAGTTCCAGCGCATCGGCGGCACGGTGCGACTGGGCGATCCGGTGACCGCGATCGAGACGCTGGGCGACCGCGTCACCGGCATCCGCTGCGCCAGCGGCTGGTCGGGCGAGGCGGATGCGGTCGCGGCGAACAGCGACATCATGCACACCTATCGCGACCTGCTGTCGACGTCGCGCAGTGCGCAGCGGACCCGGGCGCGGCTGGAGCGCAAAAGCTATTCGCCATCGCTGTTCGTCGTGCATTTCGGCATCAAGGGCGCGTGGCCGGGTATCCCGCACCACATGATCCTGTTCGGCCCGCGCTATAAGGGGCTGCTGGAGGACATCTACGACCACGGCGTGCTGAGCGAGGATTTCTCGCTGTACCTGCACCATCCGACCGTCACCGACCCGTCGATGGCGCCGGAGGGTCATTCGACCTTCTACGCGCTCGCACCCGTGCCGCACATGGGCAAGTTCCCGGTGGATTGGGACGAGGTGGGGCCGATCCTGGAAAAGCGCATCCTCGACGAGGTCGGGCGGCGGCTGATCCCCGACATCCACGAGCGGATCGTGACGAAGTTCAGCTACGCGCCGAACGACTTCGCGACCGACCTGAAGGCGCATCTGGGCAGTGCGTTCAGCCTGGAGCCGGTGCTGACGCAGAGCGCCTATTTCCGCGTCCACAACCGCGACGATGCGATCCCCAACCTGTATTTCGTCGGCGCGGGCACGCATCCGGGCGCGGGGATTCCGGGCGTGGTGGGAAGTGCTAAAGCAACGGCGGCGCTGATGCTAGAAGCGCGCTGAAACCGGGGGAACAGCGGATGCGTAGAACTGGAATGATGAGTGCTGGAATAGCCACGATTGCTGTAACGGCATCCGTACAGGCCACCAACTGGATGCCCAGCGCAACTTCAAGCACTGGCGCGATATGGTACGTCGATCTCGACAGCGTAAAGGGGGTCGACGACATATTAAACCGCAAAGCCATCAAGGCCTGGGTGAAGATCGATTATCGCAAGGTCGCTGCCGAAAAGGCGCGCGAGGCGCGGATCCTCTATTATTTCAAATGCGACGAGGAACAGGCGAAAAGCATGTCCCGGGTCAGCTATCGTGCCGATGGTACTGTCATTGACAGCTACGCGCCATCATACGCGAGTTACGAACCAGTCGTGCCGGATACGGTGCTGAGCGGTGCTATGCAAATTGCGTGCACAGCTCACCAGTTGAACAGGGCCGAGCCGCAGTCGTAACGTCTTTCCCCAAAATGTGCAGTGGTGAGGCGGCGCTGATGCTGGGCGGGCGGTGATCCTGCCCCCCTCCCTGCCAAGGGAAGGGCCGGGGGTGGGTTGCTCTCCGCATCGCGATCGGCCAGCCTTTAGCGATGTCGCGCATCGCACCTTACATGACCGTCAATGCGCGAGCGCTGCGGACCGGTGCGACCGAGGCGGAACGGTTGATCTGGCTGCGTGTACGAAGCTATCGCCCGAGGTTCACGCGGCAGCTGCCCGTCGGGCGCTACATCATCGATCTAGCGTGCCGTGGCGTGAGGCTGGCGATCGAATTCGACGGAAGTCAGCATGCGGATAATCCGGACGACCTGACACGGACCCGATTCCTGGAAAGCCTCGGCTGGCGGGTCATCCGTTTTTGGAATTTCGACGTGGTGGACAATCCCGACGGCGTCGCGACGGCCATCCTGGCTGCCGTCGCGCAGCGCGGCGGGCCGACCCACCCCCGGCCCCTCCCTTCCAGGGAGGGGAGAATGAAGGATGCATGAACGCTAGATATGCCGCCATCCTCGCCGCGCTTGCGCTGTCCGCCTGCGGCGGTCGCTATCGGCCGGTCAGCGATTTTCCCGTCAAGATCGGCCGGCCCTATACGGTCCGCGGCGTCACCTACACGCCCGCCGCCGCGCCTTT